>DAITMW010000095.1:4028-22277 GCA_036834945.1 Steroidobacteraceae bacterium | reverse complement strand
GCGGCCACAGCGCTTCGCAGCTCTTGCGATTCTCAGGCTCGGGCAACAGGAAACCGCCCGGGTACGGGCTCATGAAGCCGGTGGTTTCCTTGTAAATCGTGCCGTCACAGGTGGCCTGGCCGCTGTTGCGCCGATCACCCGCCTGACCGTTACGCAGGCCGCTCAGGGGCCAGGTATACAGCGTTCTGCCGTCCGAGTTGGCAAACACCGGTCCTTCGTTCTCGGTGCTCACAACCTGCACCCCCGCCGGCAGGGGTGCGGGCACATACGCTTCCTGGTCCTTGGAATCCTTCGACTGCCAGTACGGTTCCGTGGGCAGGGCGCAAGCGATTCCGGTCGCCGCCAGCAAAGTGGCGCAGAGCGCCCCCCGAATCAAACCCCGCACTGGCATGTTGGCTCTCGTCAGACCAGGATTTCCGACACCACCTGCGAGGTGTTATTACCATCCACACCCCAAGACTGCTTGTCGATGCCAAACAGTTTCAGGGCCGTCAGTCCCAGGCGGGTCGCGGCCGAGGCGCTCATGTCGATATGCATGCCGCTCTTGACCTTGCCACCGGCGCGTCCGGCCGTGAACAACGGCACATTGTCGAGGCTGTGCATGCGGGCATAGCCATGGTCGGTGGTAGCGTAAATGAACACGTTGTCGAGCAGGGTCCCATCGCCTTCCTTCACCTTGGTGAAGGCTTCGACAAAGTACGCCCACGACTCCATGGAGCGGCGTGTGAACCAGGACGCGGTGGGCTGATACCCGAGTTTCGCATCGTTGGGTTCCTCGTGGGTCGTCGTATGGTGCGGCTTCTCGTAGCCGGGCTTGATGGTGTTCGACTGCGCCGGAGAGTAGGCCATGTTGAACACGCGGGTTTGATCGCAGGCCAGCGCCATGACCAGCAGGTCCGTCATCATGCGATGGCGCAGCTGCACCGACTCGGCTTCCAGGCCCATGGGCACCGCGGCGGCCACTTTCTTCGGACGCACACAGGCCGCGATCGGCTCGGGCTTCTCCAGGCGCTGCTGGAACTGCTGCTCCAGGTGACGCAGACCGGTGAAGTACTGATCCAGGCGCTGCTTGTCCTCGGCGCCCACCGAGCTCATCAGATCCCTGGTCTGGTCCATGACACCACTCAGGGCGCTCTTGCGGATCATGACCTGCGGATCGGGCTTGAACTCGGCGGCGTTCGGATCCTGGAACTCGGGACCGAACAGGTGCGTGTAGAACTGGATCGGTGAATATTCCTGGGCATTCGGCGTGTTGGTGTTTTCGTAGCTGTAGGTGCCACGGACATCACCCGCCGCGGTGGCCGTCAGGCTCTTGAAACGTGTTGCATTGCCAATCTGATTGGCGATGGTGACGTCGATGGTCTCGTTCGGGATGAAGCCGGCGGCCTTGGGCGCCGCACCCGTGCGCGACACGACCCACCCGGTGAAGTGGCACAGATTCTGGAAGCTGTCGCGGAAGTAGGTGGCGTTGGTCAGCAGGTTGATATGGTCACGGACGTTCGCCAGGGAGGCGATTTCCTCCGGCAGGTCGAAACCCGTTCCGGTCTTCTTCGGCACGAAAATGGCCTTGGTCATTCCCAGACCCCAGGCCCAGGTTCCAAAGCGTACCGGCATTTTCGCGCCGGACGCCAAGGCAGTCCCGTTATCGTTCAGGAAGCAGTTCAGCAGGGGCAACCCGATGGTCACCGCGGTGCCATTCACCATCCCACGCAACACGCGACGTCGGCTCAAGGTCTTCTTCATGAGTGATCTCCGCTTGGTGCTGGCGCTCGCCCGCTACCGTTCGAAGCAGTTGATTGGCTCGGTTGCACCGGGGCCGCGCCCTTCGACGCAGCGCGGACTTCCTGGAACGAATGAGACAGGACGAGGGTACGCAGCAGCTCGGGTACTTTGTAGCCAGACTCCGAGAACCGGGCAGCGAAATACTGCAACAGCTCGCGATTCTTCGGGGGAGCCGCGGCGCCGGTACCGTAGCTGTACAAACGGTTCACCAGACAGCTCGGCAGGCCGGGATTGTCGTGCAGGGTCTTGGTCAAACCGACGATGTCGGCAAACTTCTTACCGTCGAGGTCGCCGCTCGCGTCGATGTGATGGCCGTTTTCGTCGGCCCGGAAGCGTCCCGCACCGTCGAAATTCTCCAAAGCCAGGCCCGTGGGGTCGGTAATGCGATGGCAGCCCGCGCAGACGGCGTTCTGCAGGTGCACCTTCACCCGGTCACGCTGTGTGGGGTACTCGGACTTCGGGTTGTTCAAAGCCGAGAAGTCCACATTCGGTGGCGGATTCGGCACTACCTGGCACAGCAGGATTTCGCGCAGCGCCTTGCCGCGGCGTGTCGGGGAGCTACGGCCGGGGTGTGCGTGAGTGGCCAGGAAGCTCACCTGAGTCAGCAGGCCCCGCCGCGGGCTGTCGGCGGGAAACTCGTACGGCTGCCAACCCGGAGCGGCGGGAATTCCGTAGAGAGCCGCCAGTGACGGCGAGATGAAGGTCGAACGTGAAGTGAACAGGTCGCGGTAGTCGCCGTTCTTATGGATCAACTCGTCGACGACAGTGCGCAGTGTCTGCTCACGGGCATCCGTGCCGATCGATCCGGTGAAGAACGGATAGACCGTGGGATCCTTGGAGAGCGAGTCGAAGGCATCGAACTGGAACATGTCGTCGAAGAACGAGCGGATACCCGCTTCCAGGCGCGGGCTCGCCAACATGACGTCGACTTCCTGCTCCAGGCCCTTCCTGGTCTGCAGGCTGCCGTTCTCGGCCACTTTCAGCAGATTGTCGTCCGGTGCGGCATTCCACAAGAAGAAGCTCAGACGCGACGCCAGTGAGTGAGCATCGAGACGCATCTTGCCGGCCTGGTCCGGATCGGGCTCGGCTCTCTCGACAATGAACAGAACCTCGGGCTCGATGAGCATCGACTCCAAGGTCAAACTCAATCCGGCGTAGAAATCCGTGAGGCGGGTGGCGGCATCGGAAGCCTTGTTCGCATAGGCCGCGACTTCCGCATCCTTCAGGGAGCGGCGATGCAACAAGCGGCCAACACGGGTGAAGAACCGGGTCGCGCAGGCTTTGTCAGCGGCCTTCTCATCGGCCGGCTGACACGGAATCAGGTAGCCGCGGTGGCTCTCATCGACCACCTGGGCGGCAATGACAGAAGCCGCGCGTTGATACTGTTCGAGCTGGGCGCCGGTCACACCGGCTACCGCGGCGCCATTGGCCAACAGGCCGGCATCCCGCTGCAGCGGTGCGAACTTCATTTCCATGGTCACGCTGGGTCCGAAAATGTAACCCAACGTGTTCAGGTATTGCTCGGTGGTCATCAGCCGCAGATGCGGCGGCGCTGGAGGAGCCTCGGGCTCCCTGGGTCCTCTGGAGCAAGCAGCGAGTGCGAGCACCGTCAGTGCCGCAAGACCCCCGCGCAGCCTGCTCGAAGAACCCCGCTTGCGCGTGAGTCCGGTCATTCCGCTAGTCGAGTTCACTTCGTATCCCCCAAACGAAACGCTCGATACGCCCTCGGGCAAGGGTACCGCAAGGAATCGGGATTAACGTTGCGAGTTTTTCCCGTCTTGCGCAAAAAACGCAAAGGGGAGCGGATCGACCGCTCCCCTCTTTCCGTACGCGCGTGAGCCTTCTTGAGTCTTCTTCAGAACTTCCCGCGCCAGCCGAGGTGGAAGGCGCGGCCGATACGGTCATAGTTGACGTTCGACTGTCCCTGGTAGAAGCCGGCACCGAAGCTGCCGGGGATCATCGGGGGATCGGCGTCGAACAGATTATCAACCACACCGTAGAGCTCACCCCAATTGCCGAGCTTGTAATTCAGCGACAGGGAGAAGCTCTTGTAGGAGTCGATGTGGTTGGAATTGGTCGTACCGATGGTCGATCCGTTCCCAGCGGGGCAACCGCTCGTGCACGTAATCAGGCCATTGTAGTACACGCCAGAGCTGATACCCGTCATGATCAGGGACACCGACACCGGATCCAGGCTGTAGGTCAGTGAGGACAGGTAGCTGAACCGGGGGGAGCCCAGGCCGCCGAGGGACGCCAGGTTGGTGATATTGTTGATGACCCCGCGAGCGTCCAGCACACCATTGACCGGGTCCTGGACCTTCAACTTCTGGATGAAGGTCGCCATGCCATACCACTTCAACTCGCCTTTGGGCAGCGGCAGCAGGTAGTTGGCATTGACGTCGATACCCTCTTCCTGCTGACCGGTGATGTTCTGCGGCACATTGGTGATCAGGTCCACCAGGCCGGTGGTCGGGTCACGATCAATGAGGTTGCAGAACTTCTGTTTGCTGAAGCACTGGTTCAGGATGGTCGTCGTGGCGAGTGATGAGACCGCATTGCGCACCTGGATGTTGTAGTAGTCCACCGACATGGTGTACCCGGGGAGGAAGCGCGGCTCGAACACGAAGCCGAAGCCGGTGGTATACGCACGCTCCGGCTGCAGCGCCGTGCTACCGGAGCTGACCGATTTCAGGAAGTACGTCTGACCGCCGCCCGGGGCGCCCGGGTCGAAGGTATTACCCGTACCCACCACGCCGGTGTTGAACAACTCGCCGAGGTTGGGAGCGCGAATGTCGAGCGACCGGGTGGCACGGAAGCGGATGTCCTTGATCGGTGACCAGGTGGCACCGAACTTCCAGGTGGTGACCGAGCCGGAAGTGCTGTAGTCCGTCTCGCGAACTCCGGCGTTGATATCCGCATTCTTGGCGAAGGGCAGATCCTTGGCCAGGGGAATCGTGGTCTCGAGGAAGCCTTCCGTCACATGATACTGACCGATGGTGGCCTTGTAGTTGCCGGCGAAGAAGGCGCTCTGTTGATCCAGGTCGCTGACACTGCCGTTCACCCATTGTTTACGCCATTCGGCGCCTGCCGCAATGGAAACCGGACCCGCCCAGGTGTCGAAGGGCTCACCACTGATGTCCGCGGCGGCCTGGGTCTGCCGCAACGACATGTAGGACCAGCCATACCCCGTGACATAGTTGAGGGCCGCCTGGGTATTCACACCCAGACCCATGGGGTTGTAAGGAACACAACCCGCCTGAGGGGGCGCGGCTCCTTTCGCGATGGCGGCATTCGTCGCAGTCTGGAAGTAAGCCGGGTCGCAGATGATCGAGCCATTGGGGCCGGCAATCGCATGCGCGGCAACGTCCCAGTTCGCAGTGATCTCATCGCCGGGGGTCTTGGAGTCGATGTCCATCTCGTCATACCCCCCGAACGCCTCCCACTTCCAGTCGGTGTTGATGAGGTTGAACTTGCCTTCGGCGCCGAGGATGGCGCGCTTCATGTCGCGCTGATTGATACCCTGCAGGTAGCTCATGTCACCATTGAAGCTGCCGACGGTGAACTGCGAGATGTGGTCGGCGGTCATCGTCGCTTGCAAGGATGCGGGGATGAACGGGTTGCCACTGAGGATGGGCTCGCCACCATTGTTCAGATTCGGCACCACCGTCGTATTGTGTGAATAGGTGTGGGAATACGCCAACTCCGTGTAGACGTTGGTGTTGTCCGACACATCGAAACTCAAGCGCCCGAATACGTTACGGCGGGACAGGGGCAGATCGATCTGCGTCGTCTGGTCGACGCGCGAAACCGTACCACCCACCATGACCGGCCCCGGGGATGTGGGGCTGATGGCACCGAAGGTGAAAGGAGTCGGTGTGCCATGCTGGAGGAACTGAATACCACGGATGGGGCAGCCACCGGTCTGGATGGCCTGCGCCACGCTGTACGACTTGCCGTTCACGACGCAGGTCGTGATCAGGCCACCGAGCGTCCCGTTCGCCAGGCTCGCATTCGGGGTAACGAGGTACTGTGGCTGCCCATTACCGGCGACGTAGGCCGGGTTGGTCATGAACTGCCAGTTCTGATTCGCCCACGGACGATCGCTGCTGGTGACGCCGTCGTTCTCACTCAACTCACCGCTGAACAACAGATGGCCGCGGCCGCCGGCGAACTCGGTCCCGGCGGTCAGGGTCGCCTTGTAATTGACGTCATCACCGCGAAAGCTCGAGCCGCCCTCGACATTGGCCCGGATGCCGGTGAAGTTCTTGTTGATGATGAAATTCACCACACCCGCGAGAGCGTCCGAACCGTACGCGGCCGAAGCGCCTCCCGTCACCACTTCCACGCGCTCGATCAGGTCGCTGGGAATGACGTTGGTGTCCACGGCGCCGGCATTACCACCGGTGCCCAGGCTTGCGGGAATCATGCGCTTGCCGTCGAACAGCACCAGGGTACGATTCGCGCCCAGGCCGCGCAGGTTCACCAGATTCTCGCCCGCGGTACCGGTACCCACGTTCGAAGACAGGTTGCTCGAGGAGAGGTTGCTGGAGAACTGCGGCATGCGGGTCAGGGACTCGGCAATGGTCGTGGTCGACATCTGCTTCAGGATATCGCTGTCCATCACCGCAACGGGTGTCGGCGCTTGAAAACCGTCGGTGCGCTGAATGCGTGATCCGGTCACCGTGACTTCCTGAAGCGTGCCGCCCGTGTCGGCAGTCGACTCACTCGACTCTGCCTGTGCCAGCGCCGGCCCTGTGGCCTGTGCTAGCACGGGCGTTGCGGCCGGCTGCTTCGCGGCCTCCGCGGCGGCGAGCTTCGTGGGCTTGGATGCGTCGGGCTGTCGAGCATTCGAGTCTGCATCCTGGGCGTATGCCGCCACGGATGCGAATGTAGCCGCGGTGACGAGCGAGACACCAGCTCGAGTCAACGCACGGTGAATAAACGCACTCACGGTCAGTTGTGATCCACAAGCCGTTCGCCGGTCGTTCGTCCTCATCACTCCCCCTCGTCGATTTTGAAAAGAAAATGGTCTCAGCAAGGCCCCCAGGAAGTCGGCGCCAAAGCTTATACAAGTCGAGTTGCATAGTTTTACTGAAGGTGAAGGCCACCACAGTGGGCTGGAGCATGATTCATCTGCCGAAGGACCCCTGGGCGACAACAGTCATTCTTTGCGGGGTACTGTTGTTGCGAACCAACCTTTTCAGGGTTTACCTTCCGGCCGGTCATGCTTGTAACGGGAGAGGAGTGATGATCCGGTTCCACTCGATAGGTTGGACCGTGGCCGCCGCGCTGTCGAGCAGTACCGCGCTGGCGGACACGCACGAGCCACATCACCTGAACCCGGTCATTCAACTCCTGGAACAGCACCAACCCGTCATGGGCCTGTATGCCCCGGGCAACCGGGGTCATGCAGCCGCCGAGGGCGAAATGCCGCCGCTGGTGGGCCACGACACTCCGCGGGAGCTGGCCAAGAAGACCCAGGCCTACAAGTCCAGTGACTTCGTGTTCGTCGGCAGCATGGAATACCACTACGACGAGATGTTTCCCGAATTCGCGGCCTATGCCGCCGCGCTGCGCGAAGCGGGCCCGCTGAGCAATACGCAGCCCGCGCACCTGGCCTATCCGCTCATCGCAAAGATTCCCCTCATCGCGCCCGAGCCCGACGCGGTCGTGGCCCATATCAGCAAACAGCTGAATGCCGGCACGAGCGGTGTCATGTTTGTCGGCGTCGAGAGCGCCGCCGAAGTCAGGCAGGGACTGGCCGCGATGCGCTTCGCCTCCAAGGGCGGCACCCGACCCGACGATGTCGGCTCCGCGCCGGCCTACTGGGGACTGTCCGAGCAGGAGTACCGCCGCAGAGCGGATCTGTGGCCACTCAATCCCCAGGGCGAGCTCATCAACTGGACGATCATCGAGAGCAAGGAAGGCTTGAAGCACGTCCGCGAGATCGCCGCCGTCAAAGGCATCGGGGTGCTGTGGCCCGGTGCCGGAACCTTGCGCGGCGTATTCTCCACCAAGGGGCCGGACGGCAAGAGAGTCCTCGACCAGGCTGCCTGGGAAGCCGCCATTCAACAGGTGCTCGCGGCCTGCAAGGAGTTCCACGTGCCGTGCGGCTTCCCTGCCGGACCCAATGACATCGAGCTGCGGATGAAACAGGGTTTCTCCGTATTCGTCAGTCAATTCAACGACTCGGGCATGCAGGCCGTGGCGCTCGGGCGCAAGGCCGCCGGACGCCCGCCCACCAACGACTGAGCCTTCAACGCTTCATCGGCAAGGCCGTGGTGGACTTGATCTCCGTGATCGCCACGAATGAATTGACCTCACGGATATTGGGCAACTGGGACAGCTTCTCGAAGAAGAACTTCTGATAAGCGTCCATGTCGGCCGCGATCACCCGCAGCAGGAAGTCATACGCGCCGAGCACCACGTGGCATTCCATGACTTCGGGAAAGGCCCGGATGGCCTGCGAGAATTCCTGCAGGTTGTGCTTGTCGTTGTTCACGACCTTCACGTGCACGAACAGGTGCGCCCGCAGCTCGAGTTTCTGCCTGTTGAGGACGGCGACGATCTTCGAGATGTAGCCTTCCGCCTTCAGACGTTGGATACGGCGCCAACAGGGTGATTGTGAAAGGCCAACGGCCTCGGCAACCTCCGCCGCCGATAGTGCGCCATCCTCCTGCAGCACCGAAAGAATTTTCATGTCGATGCGGTCGAGACCGCTGGTCGTGCGCACTTCTCCCTCGTGACGCCTGACCAGGGCCGAAGCCGGCGGTCCACACCAGTTTCCGGAGGGGGGAGTCGCGTACGCCTCGACGCTCGAGGTGGTCGTCTTACTCATATCTAACACCTTTCAACTCCTAAACGACGCCGGGATCGCTTCGGGAAGACCGCGGCGATTGTGTCGGCATGGGCTTTGCGGATCATTGCCAGGACATCGGTCATGGGCATGCCTTTGTGCAGGGAGCCCCGCGCGCCGGCAGCCAGTGCCCGCTGGATCTGACCATCGCCCGGCTCGGTCGCCATGACGATGATCAGGGCATCGGGAAACTCTCTGCGGATGGCTATGATGGCTTCGACACCCGTCATGCAAGGCAGGTGCAGGTCCATCAGGGTCACGTCGGGTTGATATCTGCGGAAGGCTTCGATGGCGTTTTCCGCGCTGGCCACTTCGGCAACCAACTTCAGTTTCGGGTCGCTCGCCAGCACGGCCGACAATCCCTGACGGATGATCGGGTGGTCGTCCACACACATGACTCGAATGCAGCCTGCGGTCATTTACCGACCATACGGTCTGCGAATCGATTCCACCACACGCCGCGGTGGAGGGAGGCACTAACCCGTTTGGGGGTATTGCGGTGAGCCGCTATTCCAAAGTAAAAATGCCGCGCCGGACGGCAATGCTCACCGCGTGTGTTCGATCACGTGCATTCAACTTGGCGGTCGCATTCTTCAGGTGCATTTTGACCGTCTCCTCGGCGATATCGAGTTTCCGGCCAATCTCCTTGTTGCGATCGCCGTGCGCGACGAGCCTCAGAACCTGCAGCTCGCGCGTACTCAGCTGCTTCTCGCCCAGGTGCTCGACGAGTTGGCTCGCGACGGAATTCGGTATCGAGATCCGCCCGGCGTGCACGTCATGGATCATCGCGAGTACTTCGCGCATCGACTTGCCTTTGTGGAGGTAACCTCGCGCGCCAGCGGCCAACGCCCGCTGTATCTGTACATCCCCTGCTTCGGTGGTCATTACGGCAATCCGGGCGTCCGGATAATCGCTGCGGATCGCAATGATGGCTTCCACACCCGACATCGCCGGCAGGTGCAGATCCATCAACGTCACATCGGGGCGATGACGCCGGTAAGCCTCGATCGAATCTTCGCCACTCACGGCTTCCGCCACCAGATCGATGTCGGGATCACTGGCGAGGATGGCGGAAAGTCCCTGCCGTACGATGGGATGATCGTCGACACACATGACACGGATCGAGCCACCATGATCCGCAACTGACCTGAGGCTAAGCATAGGCAACATCACCCGGGATCGTGAGAATGACAGTGGTTCCAGCACCACGCCGGCTCTCGAGCGAGAGCCTCGCACCTAGACCCGCGGCACGCTCACGCATCCCATTGAGCCCGAAATGCCCGCAGCGTCCCTTGGAAATCATGCGGGCGGTCATGCCTATGCCGTCGTCACTGACGACGATCTCCAGGTCATTCTGATAAGACAGTTTCAACACACTCGAGCTGGCATTGGCGTGGCGTGCCGCGTTGGAAAGGGCTTCGCGGCAGATCGCATAGGCCTCCGCCCAGGCCCGGGGACGCAGCTCGCGCTGCCGCCCCACCACGTTGAGGGCAAACCTCGTGGACTTCTCTCCAAGCAGCTCCCGGCCCAGCCTGAGCAGCCCTTCACTGAGATCACAACGCTCTGATTTGGGTGCGCGCAGGAGCGACAACACGGCCCGTCCTTCGGCTACCGCCATGCTCGCCGCCTGCATCGCATCCTGGAAGCACTGCTGGGCGGCGTCTTCCTTGGGGCTGAGCTTCTGCAATCCCGCCTCTATCAGGAGCGACATGCCTTGTACGCTCTGAAGCAGGGTGTCGTGCAGATCACGCGCAATGCGTACGCGCTCGTCCTGCTGTGCCGCTTGTGCCCGCAACTCCGCGAGATTGATCGCCGAAGTGGCCCGGGCTATCAATTCGCGGCTGCTCAGAGGTTTTACGAGATAGTCGTCGGCTCCATCCTTCAGACCCTGGATCCGCGCATCCTCGGCGGCGCGTGCGGACAGGAGGATGACAGGCACCGCCCGCGTACGGGGATCCTGACGCAGCTCACGTAACAGCGCGAGCCCGTCCATGTTGGGCATCATGACGTCGGTGATGACGAGATCGGGGGGTCGCTGACGGGCCTCTGTCAGCGCTGACAGTCCGTCAGGATGGACATCGAGCTCGAAGTGCTCACTCAACACCCTGAAGGCGTACTCACGCATGTCGGCATTGTCATCTACGAGCACGACACGCCGGCGACGACCTTGAGCGCTGGAGTTGGCGGTCCGCGTGCGCAGAGCCTGCGGCTCCACCGGCACTTCTGCCGCCAACAGCGGCTGAACGACCTCTGTGGCCCGTGAGGCCGCACTCGAGCGGCCGAGCCCGAAGGGAATCGAAACCGTGAACGTACTGCCTTCGCCCAGCTTGCTGTGGACGGCGACCGAACCCCCCAGTTGGCCGGCGAACTCCTTCACCAGGGCGAGCCCGATCCCGCTACCCTCGCAATTGCGGGCCGCCGCGCCCGTCACACGGTGGAAACGCTCGAAAATGCGCCCCAACTCCCATTGGGGAATGCCGACTCCGGTATCCGAAACGATCAACTCCACGCCGTCACGTTTACGCAGTAGCACCTTGATCTCGCCGCTCGCGGTGTACTTGAACGCGTTCGACAGGAGATTCAGAACTATCCGGCTCCAGACATCCCGATCGACGTAGACCGGCTGGTCCAACTCGTCGCATTCGACGGTGAAGGTGAGCCCCGCGCGTTTCGCGATCCAGTCGAACGACGCTGCGACCTGGGCAGTCAGACTCGTGAGATTCACCGGCTCGAACATGGCATGCAGCCGCTCGCTCTGATCGCGTGCGAAATGCAGCACCTCGTTCACCAGTTTCAACAGCTGCAAGCCATTGCGCTTGACCATGCACAACGAGGCCAGTTGCTCGTTGGTCAGGGGACCGCGACTGCCGTCGAGTGTCTCATCCAGCGGCCCCAGCATCAGCGTGAGCGGCGTACGCAACTCGTGACTGACATTTCCGAAGAAGGTCGTCTGCGCCTCGTCCAGCGCCACGAGCGCTTTGGCCCGGGCCTCCTCGCGCTGGTACACATAGGCTGTCGCGATCGAGTCGCCCAGGTGACCGGCGAGCATTTGCAGGAAATCGAGATACTTGCTGTCGAAGGGCGCGTGCGGATTCAAGCCGACGATACAGAATCCGGCCGGGGCACCCGCCGCTGCCGAGGGAATCGGTAACACGGCGAGCCGGGACGGCGAGGCTTTCCAACCGGCGTTGCTTTCGAGCTTGATCTCAGCCGCGCAGTCGCGGATCTCGATCAGCTCGCTGGCCGCGAGGCGCGCCAGCTCGGCCACCTGCGACGCGTCCGCGGTTCGAATGGTCGCCGGACTCGTCGGCGCACCCGCCTCGATGTTGGAAACGGCGTACAGGCTGGCCTCATCCCGGTTGGCGTTCCACAAGTAGAACGAGGCGAACGGCACGTCGTAGGCATTGCGCTCGATGATGCGGGCCGCCGCCGTCAGGGCCTCCGCCGGGCATTTCGGGTGGCGGTCGGATGATCCCAGGGTCTGCAAGGTCCGCAGCCTTCGTTCGGCGATCACCCGCTTGGAGGCGTCCACGATGATCGCGTAAACCGCTTCGATATGGCCGTGCTCGTTGATCAGCGGCTCATAACTGAACGAGAAATAGACCTCCTGCATGAAGCCCGGGCGGCTCAGCAACAGCGGCAACTCGTCGGCGCCGCCGGTCTTGCCTTCGAGCAGACACTTCTGCATCACCGGCTCGATGGTGCCGAACACCTCCGGCCACACGATGGCGGCAGGCTGCCCCAGGGCGTGCGGATGCTTGTGGCCCAGGTTGGCGCAGTGGGCGTTGTTGTAGAGAAAGATGTGCTCGGGGCCCCAGTAGATGCCCGCGGGCAATCTCGAAGCCATGCACAGGCGCAAGGCGGTCTTGAATGCCTCGGACCAGCCCTCTATGGGCCCCAGAGGTGTCTTCGACCAATCGTAGCGGCGGATGCGCTCACCCATCTCGCCGCCGCCGTCGAAGAGCAAACCGAAGAGAGAGGCCGCCGAATCCGGCGCCACAGCCACTTCGTCGTCACACATCGGCACATCTGCACCCGAAAACTGCGGTCCGGAATGCCTATGAGAGCAGGCATCCGCGCGACACGCCGGCACCCCTCTTCCCCCTCACGCGAACGCTGCTTTAAATGAACTCTCGGGTCCGCGTGTTGGCAACACTCTAACAGGCTGCAAAAAAAAAGTGCAATGCAGGCGCTGATGGCGCATCCATCATGTTCGAGTTGGTTGGAATGTGAAAAAAAATTAAGCAGGCCGACCGCTCAGTCAGCCGGCCTGCGGACGGATTGCACAAGCCTTCTTGATATTTCTCAAGGTTTCCCCGGCTGCCTCTCGGGCAATCCCCTAGTGCCGCAGATGAGGCGCACGGCCGCCTCGGCCGTCGCCTCCAGTGTCGCGCGCGACTCCCCCGCTCTGGCGCGCACAGCGAGTGAATTCATGATTCCGCATACGACACGGGCCAGGTCGGCCGCTTTGCTGCTGGACTTGATCTCACCACTGTCGAGTGCCTGTTGCAGACGGACCTCAAACAGATCATCGAGCTCATGCAGACCATCAGCCAACACGTCGCGGACATCGGCGTCCTGCACGGACTCCGTCGTCGCCGTGCCGACCAGAAAACACCCCCGGGCGCCGCGCTTGCCGGCCAG
This sequence comes from Steroidobacteraceae bacterium, assembly GCA_036834945.1. GTDB lineage: Bacteria > Pseudomonadota > Gammaproteobacteria > Steroidobacterales > Steroidobacteraceae > 13-2-20CM-66-19. The sequence goes on along the minus strand of DAITMW010000095.1, from coordinate 8,995 downwards.
GTAGATCGAGATCGCGCGAGCAAACACTCCCCTCAGTGCCTCGGGGAGCGATCGTTCCAATGACAGCTCCTCTTTCAGGGCCGCACGGGAGAACTCGCGATAGCGCTGTAGCGTATGCAGATACAGTGCCCGCTTGTCTCCGAACGCTCCGTACAGGCTCGGCCGGTTCATTCCGGTGACGCTGCTGAGGTCGTCCAGGGAAGTCCCCGTGTAGCCGGCATCCCAGAATGCATCGCGCGCCTGGCCCAGCGCCCTGTCCGGGTCGTAATTCCGGGGACGTCCGCGGGAGCGAGGGCTCTTAGATTTTTGTACCATTTTGTATAAAAACATTGACGACAGCGCCGGGGTGCATTTAATTTAGTACCGGACGGTACATAAATCAATCAGGAGACCCGCACTATGAAGCTCTATTACGCCCCGCTCGCCTGCTCGATGGCCACACGCATCTCGATCTATGAAGCCGGTGGGTCGGCCGAATTCATCTTCGTGGACATCCACAGCTCCCCGTCTACCCGCCTCATGGAGGACGGCTCGGATTTTTTCGCCATCAACCCGATGGGCCAGGTCCCCGCGATACGCACCGACGAGGGTGAGGTGATCACGGAGAATCCGGTGGTTCTGCAGTACATCGCCGATCGGTATCCGCAGGCGAACCTCGCGCCGCGAGATGGGATCGGGCGCTACCGTCTGCAGCAGTGGCTCAACTTCATCAGCACGGAATTGCACAAGGCGACGTTCATTCCGCTCTTTGCCCGCAACAGCCCGGACGGCGTCAAAACGTTTGCCCGTCAGAAACTGCCGCTGCGCTTCGGTTACCTGGACAAGCACCTCCAGGAACGCGAGTTCCTGTTGGATCATTTCACCGTGGCGGATGCGTTCCTCACCACCGTCCTCAACTGGTCGTCCTATGCCGGACTCGAGCTCTCCGAATGGCCCGTATCGCAGCGGTATTACGAGCGGATGTTGAAACGCCCCAGCATTGCCCGGGCCCTGTCCGAGGAAATGCAGGTGTACCAGCGGAAGCACGTATAATCATCCGGTACCCGCCGCCGGAGTCGCAGCATGAGCGTCGTTGCTTTCGAGTTGGAGGAATTGGAACAGGCCGCGAGGCTCGTCCACGAGGTACTGCCCCCCACTCCGCAGTACGCGTGGCCGAAGCTTGCCCGGCGCGCCGGCTGCGCGGTCTGGGTGAAACATGAAAACCACACTCCAACGGGAGCGTTCAAGGTTCGGGGCGGCTTGGTCTACCTGGACCGCTTGAAGCGCGCGGAGCCCGGCGTCGCGGGGGTTATCTCGGCGACACGCGGCAATCATGGGCAGTCCATTTCGTTCGCGGCGGCACGCGCCGGCGTGCCTGCCACGATCTATGTGCCTCACGGCAACTCGCCCGATCAGAATGCCTCGATGTCGGCTTTCGGGGCGACCGTCGTCGAATTTGGCCGGGACTTCGACGAAGCCCGGCATGAGGCTCACAGGGTCGCCGGTCAGCGCGGCTTGCACTTCATCCCCTCGTTCCATCGCGACCTGGTCGCCGGCGTCGCGAGTTACGCGCTCGAATTCTTTCGCGCGGTGCGTGACCTCGATGTCGTCTATGTTGGGATCGGGATGGGGTCGGGGATCTGCGGGTTGCTTGCGGTACGCGATCTGCTCGGCCTCGAGACCGAGATCGTGGGAGTCAGTGCGGCCAACGCGCCCGCTTCGGCTTTGTCCTTCGAAGCGGGTCGCCCGGTTCCGACGCCCTCCGCCCTCACGTTCGCCGATGGGTTGGCTACGCGGGACCCTAACGCGGATGCGATCGATACCATCTGCAAGGGCGCTGCGCGCGTTCTCACGGTTGGTGAAGACGCGATCGCCGAAGCCGTGCGGATCTATTTTGACGACACGCACCAGGTGGTCGAAGGCGCGGGGGCGGCACCGCTGGCCGCGCTCCTGCAGGATCCGGAGCGCACGAAATATAAAAGAGTGGGCCTGGTCATGACGGGCGGGAATATCGAGCGAGCGCGATTGCTCGCGGTATTGGGTGGTAAGACGCCCGCAGCGTAAGGGCCGTTGTCCGGCCCGTGACCTCCGTCATGCCTTGGCTGACCGCCTGCCGGTCAATGCCATTGACGCGTGGCCGCTGTGATCCATGCCCGCCAAAACCTCGGTTGCAGCGCTAAAGTCGTAGTAACGGAAGCGCCGAAGGTGACCGGACGGTGTTGAAGAAAGTCCCTGTGAACCAGCTCACAGTTGGAGTGTTTGTCCATGGGTTCGATGAAAGCTGGCTCAAACATCCCTTCTGGCGCAGCAAATTCCTGATCAAGGACCAGTCTGCCCTGCGTGAGGTGCAGCAGAGCGGCATTCCGAACTGCTGGATCGACGTCTCCAAGGGACAGGATGTCGGGGCGGAAAAGCCGCAGGCGGCCCCCGCACCCAAGCCAGAGCCGGCTCCTCCTCCGAAGCGCGAGCGCCGTCCCCTTACGGAAGAATTACAGGAAGCCGCGCGTCTGCGGGCGCGCTCGGCACAGGCGATGCGCAAAATGTTCGCCGAGGTCCGCCTCGGTAAGGCCATCGAGCCGGGTGAATGTGTAGCCTTGGTCGATGACGTCGTCGAGTCGATCAACCGTCATCCGGACGCCCTTCTGAGCCTGGCACGTCTGAAGACTGCCGACGAATACACGTACATGCATTCGGTGGCGGTATGCGCGTTGATGGTTTCCCTTGGGCGCCAGTTGGGATTGGATGACACCGAGTGCCGCGAGGCGGGCATGGCCGGCATGCTGCACGACCTGGGCAAGGCCGCGATGCCGCAGGACATTCTGAACAAGCCCGGCAAGCTGACGGACGCGGAATTCGACATCATCAAGACGCACCCGGTGCGCGGCTACGAGATGTTGCTCGACAGCCCGAATGTCAGCGACGGCGCCAAGGATGTCTGCCTGCATCATCACGAGCGCTTTGACGGGACGGGCTACCCGCACAAGCTCGGCGGCGACAAGATCTCGCTGTTGGCGCGCATGGGCGCTGTTTGTGACGTTTACGATGCGGTGACTTCGGACCGCCCCTACAAGGCCGGCTGGGATCCGGCACACGCGCTCTCCCAGATGGCGACCTGGAAGGGACATTTCGACACCGTCGTGTTCCAGTCGTTCGTCAAGAGTGTCGGAATCTATCCGACCGGCTCGCTGGTGAAGATGCGCTCGGGGCGCCTGGCGGTGGTGTTGGAACAGAATCCGGCGACGCTGACCAAGCCTCGGATCAAGATCTTCTTTTCCACCAAGGCGGGCCTGCCTCTCGAGCCCCAGGTCGTGGACCTGTCCTCTCCGAGCGTGATCGATCAGATCGAGTCGCGCGAGAACCCGGAGAATTGGAATTTCCCCTACCTCAACGAGTTGTGGGACGGCGACGCGGCGTTGAAGCAGGCGCGCGCCTGAAGGGCTGTCCGCTCAAGGATTCTGGCTGAGGCGACGGAAGTAGTCGGCGACGGCTGACTGGTACCCTGACGGAATGGGTTGGGGGCTGTCGCTGCGCACCTGGGCCTGGGGCGAGTCACCGGGCTCGTGACGGATCTGCAACTCCAGTTTATCCACGCCGCTGAGAACGCGCGCGTAAAGCTCATCGACCATTGCCGGGTTGCCCGGAAAGCGCTTCGGGTCGAGATTTTTCATCGCGCGGACGAGCTCGTCGATTTCGTGGCGGGCGGCGGGGTCCTCGCCTACGGAGCGGCGTAGTTGGTCGAGATCGTGCAGGCCCTGGCGGATGACCTGCTGTCGGTCGGCTGGGGTGGGCGAGGTGTCGGGGGCTACGGCGCGCGGGAGCTCGATGTTGTTTCCGGTGTTCCAGCCGCCGTTGATTGGGCCGCCGCGGTTGCCCCGGCCACCGCCGTAGACGCCGCCGGCGGACTGCCCATCGGCACCCCCCGGCCCTGGTTGCTGGCCGTCGGCGCCGGATCCGCCTCGTGCCGTGTTTCCGTCGCGGCGCATATTCGGATCGAGCGCGGCTAGGCGGCTACGGAGGCGCTCCATCGCGTCGAGCGCATCGCCGTTGTCGATGTCCGAGTCAGACCCCGGCCGCTGCGCGTTGGCCATAGCCCGCTGCACGTCACCTAGCTGGTCCGTCAGACGACCGAGCTCGGAGGCGATCTGGTTTTCCGCGTCATCCGTCAACGGCGCATATCCTCGCCGCAATTGATCGGCGCTGCGTTGTAGCTGCGTTTCGGTGTCCGCTTGCTCCAGCTCGCCCAGTGCGTCGCGAAGTCTCTTCGCCGCGCCGCGACTACGCTCCTGGGTCGCGTGTTCTGCGTCGCGCATCTCTTGTGTTAAACGGGCGAGGTCGTCGGCGAGACGCTGGCGATCGTTGATGAGTCCTTCGAACATGCCGCTACTGTCGAGACCTCTCCGGCGTTGTCCTCCAGCGCCAGCGCCCGCGCCGCCCTGGCCATTCATTCTCGAGTTGACGAGGGCTCGCATGCGCTCCGCCTGCTCGCGCTGTTGGTTGGCTAATCGCGTGGCCTCGCGGGCCAAGGCGTCAACCTGTCGGGATGAGTCCTGGCGCTGGATTCCGCTCAGGAGGTTCATGGCCTCGCGAAGCCGCTCGGCTGCACTGCGTGCGTTGCCGGCGTTGTGCTCATCGACCGCGCGGCGCATGTCCTCCTGGGCCTGGCGCAGACGGTCCAGCGCCTGCTGAGCGCTTGCTCGCGCGCCGGTGTCGGCGGTGTGGGCGTCGCGGCTCGAAGAGCCTTGCGACTGACCGGAGCCGGATTGGCCGGAGCCGGACTGGCCTGACGAGTTCCCCATCGCGGAGCCCGAGTTCGACGTCTGCCCCCCGTTACGCGCAAGCTGCTCGAGCTGCTGCTGGAGCTCCTCCGCCTTCCGTCGCAACATCTCCTGCTGCCAACGCCCCTCCGCGCTCTGCTGTGTGTCATTGCTGTGCTGCTGGGCCAACTCGCTCTGACGCCGGGCGAGCTCATCCAGCTTCTTGAGGGCCGC
>DAITMW010000095.1:1737-3928 GCA_036834945.1 Steroidobacteraceae bacterium | reverse complement strand
TCCTGTTGGAAGCTGCCGAATTGCTCGTTGGCGAGTTGCAGGTCGCGCATCTCCAGCCGGCCGGCCAGGGCCATGGCCTGGTTGCGCAGCGTGGTCTGCACGTCGGACAGGAACTTCGCCTGTTCCGCGGCCTGCTTGGCTGCGGCGGTTTTCATTCCTGCCTGCTTCCAGGTGGCGGCAATGATCTCCTTTTCGCGCTCCGCGATCTGGGCCTGGTCGTCGGCGGCACCGCCGCCACCTCCGCCGCCTGACTGCTGGGACTGGGAGAACTCGCGCTCGTAGGGGTCGATCTGGATGAACGAGATGTCGGAGTGAGCTTCGCTGCGCGCATCTTTCGCAGCGGCATAAAAGCCGACGACGTCACCCGGGACGAGCCTGAGTGATTCGAGGCTGAGCATCGCGGACCCGCTCAGCTTCGTCGCGGTGCCTCCCGGGGGCTGCTTCATCAGGTCGACGACCTGCTCCGGCCCGCCGTTGACCGAGTAGTGCAGAGCAAACTCACTCAAGCCGAACGGATCGTCGGCCGTCGCTACCAGGGTAACCTCCTCTATCGGGCTCGCCCGGTAGTCCCGCTCCGGCTTTACCACCGCCACTTCCGGAGGCTTCACCGGGATAGCCTGAATGAAATAGTCTTCCGACAAGCGCTGCTCGCGTACCGTCTCGCGGGTCGCTACGTGATACGAGCCGTCCTTTTCGATCGTCATGTTGGCGCGATAAACATTTCCGGCACCGGAGTTGGTGAGAGCCACCTGCCGTCCATCGTCCAGGCTCAACAGGCCATGTGTGAGCGGCCGATCCGTCACAACCTCCAGTTGTGCTTCCGTGCCTTCGACAGCCCGGAGATCGCCACCGTGCTCCTCGACCGTATCGCCCAAGTGCATCCAGTCGGGATGGTGGTAGGTCACCCGGATCTGCTTCACGGAAGGAATATCCGCGACACGCAAATGAAAGTGCGGTGTCTGGATCGGCCCCGACTCCACGTAGTACTCGACGTCCTCGGGTAATCCGGCAAACAGGAACTGAAAGCCTGGTGTCGCCGGGCGTTGTTGCATCGTGGCTTGCTCCCACTTCGCGGCACCCTGGTAGCGCACGTGAATACGGAGCGACCGGCCTGGCAATCCGGGTATTTCGGCGGTGACGAGCTGGTCGGCGTGCCGCCGGACCGTCGCATTCCCCGGATTGACGTGCAGACTGTAGTACGGTCCTGCAGGTGGGCCCGTCCAGAGAGCAGCAGCGCCGTATCCAAAATAGCCCGGCCCCGCCCGAATCAGCCAAACGAGCACAGCCAGCGAGACCACGCCGACCGCCAACGAGGTCACCAACACTGTGTCAGGGACAGCGGTTTTGACGTCGGCGCTACGAGCAACCCGTAGCGTATCCGCAGCCAACAGCTCCAGGAACGGATCGCGGCCATCCTTGTCCCGCTCGCTGAACGTCAACAGCCGCTGCTCAAACTGCGGAAACTCCCGCTCCGCACGTCGTGTCCACCATCGCTGGCTCCAATGCCGCAGCGGTATGGCAAGACCGAAGGCGGCCGCCAGGGCTAGCGCGAGCAGCAATACGACTCGCGCACTCCAAATGCTCGCGGACGTGAATGCAAACCGGCTGATGATGACTGTCAGGACAACCGTCGTGACGAGTGCGATAGCCGCTAGGATCGCGGTGCCACGCGCGACCACGCCCAACCGGAAGCGATCCCGTAGTTGCTTGGCGTAGGAACGCAGATCCTCGATCGCGCTCACGGCTCATCCCGCATAGTGGCCAGGTAACGGCCACCGATCACAGATTCTGCGAGCGCGGCGGCCAGCACGCACAACATAGCGTACCACCAGAAGCTGCGCGGAACCGCCGTCACATGGGAAACCGATGCGGCGGCCGGGGCAGCGATCGCCGGCTCCCCTGGATGGTTGCCCGTCGCACTGCCACGCCACAGAGCCAGGACGTCGTCCGGCATGGGGGACAGATTGGATTCGCGCCGGTCGGCGTTGACGCCGATCAGGTCCTGACGCCCGTTCGCGAGATGGACTTCATAAAAGCCCGCGTGACTGAGCTGGTATGACTGCGACGACACAGCTTCCTGCAACGATAGCGGGTGCTGGCCGGAAGGCTCCACGACCTCGACGCCCACCGCCTGCTCTCGCGCGGAACGCAAAGCGATGAGATCGTCCACCTGGTGCGGTCCGCTGCGAGC
>DAITMW010000095.1:0-1637 GCA_036834945.1 Steroidobacteraceae bacterium | reverse complement strand
GTGTCCCGGGAGTAGTGACGGGTCGCCAGCACGTCGCCCCCATAGATCGGTAACGTATGTTGTTGAGCTGCAACGGTGCCCAGCGCGATGAGGACATTGCCGCCACGATGTACATAGTCGAGCATCTTGCTCACGAAGGCCTCGGGCATCGAGGCCACATCCGAGATGACTACAAAAGAATAGGATGACGGGTCAACGCTCGCGGCACGGTCAACCGTCACCTTGTCGAGCACGACGGCAGCCTGCGCTGCGGACTTGACCGCATCATCAAAATAGAGCGGCGAGCGCGTGTCGGAGGATTGATGGACGAACAGGCCGCGTTTGCGATCGGACCGCTCGATGGCGAACACATACTCATCATCCGCGGCAAGGACATCCGTCGCGTCGATCCTGACGCTGCAGCGACTGAAGCCGTAGGGCAGCTCCATGGAATCGATCTCGGCCGTGACCCGTCCGGAGGCCGGTACCTCCACCTGCCGGGTCGCGATCGTCTTGCCGTTCACCACAAAGGAAACCATCTTGCTGGCAGCCGGAGTGCCGTACCCTGCAATCACAGCTTGAACATGCGTCGTATGGGGATCCCACACGAGCGGCGCTACAGCCACGCTCTCAACCGCCCAATTTGGGGCAGCGACGTTGGCCTGGGGATGCAGCACCAGCGCGACCTTGCGCGGCATGGCCATCTCCGCGAAGCTCGGCGGCATGTTGGATTTCTGCAGGTCACTGAAAAGGTGAACTTCGACGGGCGCGTTCTCGCTTTCAGCAATCGATCGGACTGCGGTAGCCAGTACGGCAAAGCTTCCGCGCGAATCTCCGGGCAGGATGCCTTCGAGCGCGGCTCGCAGGATGCGCGGATCTTGTGTCGCCTGCGTCAGCACGTGAACCTGCGCACCCAGCTCGAGCACCTGGGCCCGGTCGCGAGGATTGCGGCCCGACAACACCGACAGCGCAGCGCTCCTGGCGTCAGCTAACCGCGTACCAGCTCGCATACTGAAGGAATTGTCCACGACGACCAGCAGCAGCTTGTCACCTCGAGCACCGGCGACGAGATTGCTCACATAGGGCTCGGCGAAGGCCAGCGCCAACAGCAACACCAAGGCCAGTCGCAACGCCAACAGCAGCCAGTAGCGCAGCCGCTTGCGCTGGGTGGCGTTCGGTGGTCGCAGCTCGAAGAGCATGAGTGAGCTGAACGGCAACGGCGTACTGGTATTCCGCCGCAACAGGTGAAGATAGAGCGGCAAGCCCACAGCCACTGCGCCAAACAGGAAGGCTGGAGCCAGGAAGCCCATCTATGGCCGCCCCTCGCGGACAGTCAGATATTCGCGCAAAGCATCATCGAGCGGGCGATCCGTCACGAGGAGCTGGTAGCTCATTCCAGCCCGTTGGGCGGCATCGCGCAGTGAGTCCACATGCCGCGCAATCCGGTCGCGGTAATCCTTGGCGGCGTAGTCCGCGGTGACTTCGATCCTGGTCCGGGTCTCCAGGTCAATGAGCACCGTGGAGCCTTCGAGATCCGGCCGTAATTCCCGTGGATCGAGGATGTGGAACAGCAGGACTTCGTTGCCGCGGAAGCGCAGTGGCTCAATCGCCTGAATGAGTGTTTGTGGCGACTCGTAGAAGTCCGACAAGATGACGAC
>DAITMW010000094.1:17762-22416 GCA_036834945.1 Steroidobacteraceae bacterium | reverse complement strand
ACTTGCCTATTATTCAGGCAAGTCATTACTTGCCTATAACATGGCCGAGCGCCCCGACACCGACCTCCTGTTCAAAGCCCTGGCCGACCCCAGCCGTCGCAAGCTGCTCGACCTGCTGCACGCGCACGACGGCCGCACACTCAACGACCTGTGCGAGCACCTGGACATGTCGCGCCAGGGCGTGACCCAGCACCTGGATCTGCTGGAGGCGGCGAACCTGGTCGCCACCGTGCGGCGCGGCCGCGAAAAGCTGCACTTCCTGAACCCGGTCCCGCTGCAGGAAATCTACGAGCGCTGGATCGCGAAGTTCGAGAAGTCGCGCCTGAGAACACTGTCCGAACTGAAAAAACGACTGGAGAAATCCAATGGCTAGATCGACGTTCGTCTACGTGACCTATATCCGTACCACGCAGGAGAAGCTGTGGTCGGCCCTCACCGACGGTGAGTTCATGAAGCGGTACTGGTTCGGCAATCACTGCGAAAGCCAGTGGACAGTGGGGTCCTCGTGGCAAAACGTCTACCCCGATGGTCGCGTCACCGACGCCGGCGAGATCGTGGAATCCGAGCCGCCACGACGCCTGGTGATCCGCTGGCGGCACCAGGACAAGGCGGAGCTGAAAGCCGAAGGCGACTCCTATTGCACGATGGAGCTCGAGCCCTTCGACACGGCGATCAAGCTCACCATCACCCACACCAGTGAGCGCGAGTCCTCGAAATTGATCGTGGCGGTCTCCGGTGGCTGGCCGAAGGTGCTTTCCAACCTGAAATCCCTGTTGGAAACCGGCTCCGCCGCTCTACAGGATCCGTATCCCGCGGCAGCCGCGTGACCCCTTGGGGTCCGAGGGCGGGAGCCGGCTCTCCGCCCTCGTGCGCTGTCCTGTCTCATACAGGCATTCCTCTTCAGCCCCTGCGGCACTCAGGCAGGGCGCCCGAGGCGGGCCGGTCGGCGACCAGCGACTTGTTCCAACAGTTGCGAACGGACGCGAGGCTGCGCGCCTGGGCGACTTCCGTGACCTGCGCGTCGCGGATCACGGCATTCGCGGCCATGACCTCCGCGAAACGAAAGGGATCGCGCCCGGTCGAGGCGCTGGAGCTCACGAAGATCCAGGCGCTGGCGAGCGTGATGGTCGCGGCGCAGGCGGCGGCACCCAGGCGGCTGACGTTGACAGTAAGTTTGCTCATGACATTGGCCCTCATGGAGTAGTAGGAGTGGATTTGCGATGCTTTCGGGTTCATCTGCAGTGAGGGCATCGTGCAGCAGCAAGCCAACTGTTGGTAGTGCAGAAAGTCACGCGCATCGGGCCGCCGAATCCATCATGTGATATATCGCCAGCCAGGTGTTATGAGTTGATTGTTTGTGAACGGGCGGCACGGCGGCGCACTGGCGCGTGCGGCCGGGTGTGAGACGGGCAGGGGGTGGTCCTGGTGCTCGAAACCAGTCGGTGAGCTTCCATGGGCGGTTGTTTGCCGTGATGCCGTCGCGAGTCGCGGGATGCGCCGGACGCTTCAGCCGTGGTGCGGCCCCATGCGGGCGGGGACTGCACCTCCTTGCGGAAAACGAGATATTACGAGCGTTCCCCCGACCTCGGCATGTGCCCAAAGTCACTTCCCTGGCATCGGGCTCTGGACCGAAAGCGGTAGCTCTGCCATGACTCGGTGGCTCTCACCCGGAAGGAGCATGGTGCCGCTCCCGCCGCCCATGTTACGTTCCCGTGGCCCATGAGCTTCGTCGAATACCCCATCTCGGTCCACGGCGACACGCCGCAGCGTGTTGGAAATCTGAGATGTTTTCGCGCGAGATTCCTGACGGATGTTGTCGAGGGAATCTGGGACTGCGAAATTCCCGACGCCGACTTCGCCCGGACGCTGACCATCAAGTGTGCCCCCAGCACCTCCCTGTGGCTGGTGGGGCAATACCGGGTGCCCGCGGAAATGCGTCAGGGCGCGACGACGCTCCTGCCGACGAAGTGCGCGACCCAGATCCGCTCCCATGCCGTTACCCTGCGCCCCACAGGAGCCTTCGGCGTCATCATTGTCTGCCTGAGGTCCGATGCGGTGAGTCGGTTGATCGAGCCGCCGCTCAAGGAGTTCGCCAACACCACCGTCCACCTCTCGAGCCTCTTCCCCGCAAGTGAGGTGGCGATGTGCGACGAAATGCTCGCTGAAGCGCGCACCAGCGGAGAACGCATCGCGGGTATCCAGTCCTTCCTGCTGCGCCATCTGCGCCCGCATGACGACAACCTCGCGAATGCGATCGCATTACATCTGAGGAAAGACCCGACGATGCCGATTCAGTCCCTCGCCGCGAAGCTGGGTTTCAGTGCCCGTCATCTCGCGCGTGAGTTCAACGCTGCCTTCGGCATCAGTCCGAAGCGATTCGCACGCCTGGCGCGGTTTCAGAAGATCCTCGCGGAGCGGCGCCGCAGCCAATCGTGGGCCGAGGTCGCCTATGCCTGTGGACTGACAGACCAGTCGCACCTCGTCAGGGAGTTCCAGGACATTGTTGGCGAAACTCCGACTGCCTTCTTCACGCACGAGTTGCCGATCCACCGGCGCGCCTCGACGCCACTTTCCGTGGTGGGTGGTTGAGATCCACGTCCGGGATCGACGTCCGAAAACACCAAGACGGTTTTCACTGCCATCCCCTTAAATGGAGTCCCGTCGCTTCCAGCGAGGGCCTCATTCGCGCCGACTGATGTCCACCACGCTATTCGACTCCTTCCAACTCGGACCCCTGGCACTGCCCAACCGGGTGGTGATGGCACCGATGACGCGCAGCCGCGCGATTCCACCCGGCATGGTGCCGGGCCCGCTCGCAGTGAGTTATTACAGCCAACGGGCTTCGGCAGGCCTCATCATCACCGAGGCGAGCCAGGTCTCGCAGCAAGGCCAGGGCTACCAGGACACCCCTGGCATCTATTCCAGGGAACAGATCGCCGGTTGGCGCAGAGTCACCGAAGCCGTCCATGCCCGCGGCGGGCGCATCTTCCACCAGCTCTGGCATGTCGGGCGCATCTCTCACAACTGCCTGCAACCCGGCGGCCGTGCCCCGGTAGCTCCGTCCGCGATCCGCGCCGATGCCAAGGTCTTCCTCAATGGCATTTTTACGCCGACCTCCGTGCCCCGGGCTCTGGAGCTGGCCGAGATCGACGGGATCATCGAAGACTTCCGGCGTTGCGCCGCGAACGCACTGGAGGCGGGGTTTGATGGCGTCGAAATCCATGGAGGCAATGGATACCTGCTCGATCAGTTCGCGAAAGACGGCGCCAACAAGCGCACCGACCTCTATGGCGGCTGCATCGAGAACCGCGCAAGGCTCATGCTGGAAGTCTCCAGGTCAGTGGCTTGCGAAGTCGGCGCTCACCATACCGGCATCCGCCTCTCTCCCCAGACACCGGTCATGCACGGCACCGACTCCAATCCGCAGCCGCTTTATGATCACATCGTCGATGGGCTCAACGCACTCGCTCTCGCCTACATTCACGTCATCGAGGGTGCGGCGGCCGGCCCGCGCGACATCGCGCCCTTCGACTACGGAAGTCTGCGCCGGCGCTTCAAACAGGCCTACATCGCCAACAACGGCTACACACGCGAGCTCGCGACCCAGGCGCTCGGCAGGGAATCAGCCGACCTCGTCGCCTTCGGCAGACCCTTCATCTCCAACCCCGATCTGGTCGAGCGACTGAGACGAGGTGCACCGCTCAGCCCGTGGGACGCCACGACGTTTTATGGAGGCGGCGCCAAGGGCTATACTGATTACCCAACCCTGGCCAGGCCAACGCCACCCCCGCAACCACCTCGATGAGCACAAGCAAAGCGACAGTCATCCTGGTCCATGGCGCATGGCATGGGAGTTGGTGCTGGCAGCGGGTAACACCCGTGCTGGAATCACTTGGAATACCGGTCCGGACAGTAGACCTGCCCAGCGTCGGCGCCGCGCCTGGAGCTGGTATTAATCTGTCCGCGGACGCCGCGGAAGTCGAAAAGGTGATCGATACCGTCACCGGCCCCGTGGTCCTCTGCGGCCATTCCTACGGCGGAATGGTTATCTCGCGAGTCGAGTCGCAGGCCGTGACCCGACTCGTCTACCTGTGTGCATTCATGCCCGCCGAGGGGCAGTCGCTGGTCGGAACAGGCGACGGCAAGCCGGCGCCCTGGATCCAACTGCTCGACGGCGGTCTCATGCGGCCGGACCCCACTCGCACCGGAGACCTCTTCTACGGCGATTGCGACCCGGCAACCAAAGAGTGGGCCAGAAGCAAGATTCGCACACAGTCAGCGGCGACAGTGCTGGAACCCGTCGCGCACCCCTCATGGAGGCGTGTCCCGTCGACGTACGTTGTTTGTGCCAACGACATGGCAATGTTCGCAGACATACAACGTAACGTCTTCGCCCCGCGCGCCAGCGAAGTCGTCGAGCTGCAAGCCGGTCACTCGCCGTTCTTGTCGCAGCCCGAAGCCGTGGCCGAGTTGCTTGCCGCCAGGGCGGCCGCCGCGACCCGCTAAACCGCCGCAGGCGGCACACAGACTCCGCCGCCTTCCTCCGCAGCCGCTGCATTCGTACGGAACATGCGGAACAAGTCGCGCCCCATGCCATAGCCGTTCTGCTCGAGCGCCGGCGCCGAAGTCGTCCGCTGCGACAGCACCTCGTCCG
>DAITMW010000094.1:0-17662 GCA_036834945.1 Steroidobacteraceae bacterium | reverse complement strand
CCGTTGGCCCGCGGCCCCTGATACCGAACCACCACCACCACATCACGCGCCAGCTCACCAGCCTCGAACGCCTTGATCACATCATCCTGTGCATCGAACACCCGAGCCGGTGCCTCGACGATGCGGTGCTCACTCTTGACCGCGGAAGTTTTGATCACCGCGCGCCCAAGGTTACCCCGCATGAGCTTCAGTCCTCCATCCGGACTGAACGGATCATTCGCGGGACGCAATACTGACGTATCGCCGCTCACGGTCGGTGCCGCCCGCCAGGCAAGCCCTTCCGGCGACAACCACGGCTCCTGCGTATAAGCGTCGAGCCCCAGCCCCGCGACGGTTTGCACGTCGGCGTGCATGAGACCGGCATGGAGAAGCTCGCGCACCAGAAACCCCATCCCTCCCGCGGCATGGAAGTGATTCACATCCGCGCTGCCGTTGGGATAGATCCGCGCCAGCAGCGGCACAACATCCGACAACTCGCTGAAGTCATCCCAGTCGATGACGATCCCGGCCGCGCGGGCAATGGCAACGAGATGCAGCGTGTGATTCGTGGAGCCGCCCGTCGCCAGCAGGCCAACAATGGCATTGACCACCGCACGTTCGTCCACGACCCGGGCGATCGGTATGTATTCCTTTCCTAACGCCGTGATGCGTGCCGCCCGCTGGGTCGCGGCGGCGGTGAGAGCATCCCGCAAAGGTGTGTTGGGAGGCACGAACGCGCTGCCCGGCATGTGCAGACCCATCACCTCCATCAGCATCTGGTTGCTGTTGGCCGTTCCGTAGAACGTGCACGTGCCGGCGGAGTGGTAGCTGTCGCATTCGGACTGCAACAGGGCGTCGCGCCCCACTTTCCCTTCGGCAAAGAGCTGCCGCACCCGGGCCTTCTCCTTGTTGGCGACACCGCTGGGCATCGGCCCGGCCGGAACGAAAACCGTGGGCAGATGCCCGAACGACAAGGCCCCGATGAGCAGCCCCGGAACGATCTTGTCGCAGACACCCAGGCACAAAGTGCCGTCGAACATGCCATGCGCCAGGGCGATCCCCGTCGACATCGCGATGACATCCCGGCTGAAAAGCGAGAGCTCCATGCCGGCAAGACCCTGGGTAACACCGTCGCACATCGCCGGTACGCCGCCCGCCACTTGCGCCGTCGCGCCGGCGTCACGGGCCGCCACTCGAATCAACCCCGGATATCTTTCGAATGGCTGGTGAGCCGAAAGCATATCGTTATAAGCAGTCACGATCGCGAGGTTCGGCCAGCGCAACTGCCTCAATGCCTCCTTGTCTCCGGAAGAGGAGGCCGCGAAGGCATGCGCCAAATTTGTGCAGGAAAGCCGCGCCCGCGTCGGCCCGGAAGGCCCATGGGCCAGTCCTTCGGAGGCTTCGGCTGTCATCCGACCAAGGTACGCTGCACGCTCGGCGCGACTGCGATCCCTGATTCGTTCCGTGACTTCGCGGACGCGTGAATTCAATGGTGGCATGGACATGAAGCGGCTTCCGAATCTCAATGTAAACACAAGGTAGTGGGCGCCTTGGCGTGAAAAAATTTCGACGCCGTCGTGGCGGCGCGCCCGGTTAGTATGGGAGCCTAACGCAATACCCGACTTTGCGCATATTCAAAGGAGCCTGAGCTCGCGTGCAGAATCTTGATACTTTCGACATGGTGCTGTTTGGCGGCACCGGTGACCTGGCTTTGCGCAAGCTGGTGCCTGCGCTCTACCGTCGTCATGTTGCGGGCCAGATGGGACCCGACTCGCGGGTCCTTGCGGTGGCCCGTACCGCGATGTCTCGCGATGCATACCTTGCGCAGATCGAGGCGAGCTGCCGCAAGCATCTCAGCGCGGAGGAATTCACCGAAGCGCGCTGGCGTTCCTTCGGGAGCCAGGTGGATTACGTGCAGGTTGACGCGACCGATCCAAAGGATTTCCGCCGTTTGTCCTCCACTTTGTCCGGTCGGGACAATGCGGTCAGAGTCATTTTCCTCTCCACCGCGCCGAGTCTCTTCACGCTCACCTGCGATAACCTCGCTTCCGCCGGCATCGTGACGCCGAAGTCACGCGTCGTACTCGAGAAACCTCTCGGACACGACAGGTCCTCGGCCGAGCTGATCAACCGCAGTGTCGGCGCCATTTTTGCCGAGCAGCAGATCTACCGTATCGATCACTACCTCGGTAAGGAGACGGTGCAGAACCTGATGGCGCTGCGTTTCGGCAATACTCTGTTCGAGCCGCTCTGGAAGCGCGGGCGTATCCGCCATGTGCAGATCACGATCGCCGAGCAGTTGGGAGTTGAAGGTCGTGGCCAGTTCTATGAGCACACCGGCGCCTTGCGGGACATGGTGCAGAACCATCTTCTGCAGCTGGTTTGCATCCTTGCGATGGAGCCGCCCACGAGCAGCGACCCTGATGCGGTGCGTGATGAGAAGTTGAAAGTGCTGCGCGCGTTACGCCCCATAGCGGGAAGCGCGGTGCAAAGCAAAACAGTGCGCGGCCAGTACCGTGCAGGCGCTGTCAACGGCCAGCCGGTGCCGGGTTACCTCGATGAGTCCGGTGTTGCTGCTGATAGCACCACGGAGACGTTCGTGGCGCTCAAGGCCGAGATCGATACGTGGCGCTGGGCCGGCGTGCCGTTCTATCTGCGGACCGGAAAACGGCTGCAGGAGCGCGTGACGGAGATTGTCGTAACGTTCGAGGACGTCCCGCATTCGATCTTCGACATCGGCGGCAGCCACGGACGCGCGCCGAACCGGCTCGTGATCCGCCTGCAGCCGCAGGAGAGCATCACCCTCACCATCCAGGCGAAGGTGCCGGGCGAGACGATGCGACTGAAGCCGGTCAACCTGGCCCTCGATCTCGCGGGCACTTTCAAAGAACAGCGTCTGGATGCCTACGAGCGTCTGCTCACCGACGTGGTGAAGGGCAACCTGACACTCTTCATGCGGCGCGACGAACTGGATGCCGCGTGGCGTTGGATCGATCCGATCCGCGAAGGCTGGGCGCAACACGACGAGCGCATCAAAACGTACGTCGCGGGAAGTTGGGGGCCGGCGGCCTCCAGCGCGCTCATCAGCCGCGATGGATTCGCATGGCAGGACGAAACCTGAGAATCGGAGCAGGGCGTAGGCGCCACCACGGCTGATGACGGAGCGACGCGACGAAGGAACCTCACGCGTCCTTCCGGCGTTGAAAACATCCAACGAACAGCGACCTTGCAGTGAGGGTGGCCGAATATGAATGCGACGAATGGTGATTTCTCGAACGATACCGCCCAGGTCAAGGACCACCTCCGTGCCGCGGGAGACGCAGCCGCCAGTGCGGCCCGTAATCGCGCATCGCAGGCCCAGGAGTGGGCACGTAACCGGGCAGGACAGGCTCAGGATTGGGCTCGCTCCCAAATCGGAGACGTGCAGCAACGCATCGAAGCGCAGCCGTACAAGGCTGCGGCCCTGGCGCTTGGAATCGGCTTGCTGGCGGGCGTGCTGCTCACCACCTTGGCGTCGCGGCGCTCGGACTGACCCCCCACCGCCGCATTCTGTAAATTCAAAGGCGGCCGGGCGTTACGGATATCCGGACCCCCGCCGCCGGGCTGGGGCTGCCGTGACCATTCGGTGACACACCCGGCCGTCATCCGTGGTCTCCTGTTCCCATGCACCAGATTGGTGTCGTGGGTCTTTCCTATCGCCATGTGGGCGTCGACGAGGTTGCTCGTTTCGCCCTCCCCAAGGCAGAAGTCGCGGCGCGTCTCCCGGCGCTGCGCGATTGCCTGCGCGCGTCTGAAATCCTCTACGTTGGCACGTGTAACCGTGTCGAAGTGCTCTTCGCCACAAACGATGGAAGTCCCGCGGGAGATTCGCGCGGCGACGTGTTTCGGGCACTGACCGGGCGCGACCCGCAGCCTGGCGAGGCGACCCGGATCCTGCGTGCGTGGACCGGCGAAGCGGCCGTAGAACACCTGTTTCTCGTGGCTTGCGGACTGGATTCGGCACAAACCGGAGAGCAGGAAATCGCCGTGCAATTGCGGGGTGCCTGGGAAGCCGCCCGGGAAGCCCATGCGTCCGGGCCGATCCTCGACCGCCTCATCGGCGAAGCCTTGGGAATGGCCAACCGGGTGCATCGCCTCGAGGCGAACGTCAAAGCCCCCTCGCTCGCTGATCTCGCGGCTGACCGTGCGGTGCGCCACCTGGGTGGCCGGCCTGGAACGGTTGCCCTCGTCGGCGTCTCGCCGATGACGAAGCGCTGCGGCCTGGCCCTTCACAAAGCGGGAGTGCCCCTCCTCGTGGTGAATCGCACCTTGGAGGTCGCCGAGGAATACGCGCAGGCAGTGGGCGGCCGGGCGATGCAGCTCGATCAGTTCCGCTCGCAGCCCTCGAACGTGGCCGCCTTGGTGCTGGCTGCCGGGGGCGGTGAGCCGGTACTCGACATTCTTGCCCTGACGAGGCTCTCTCAGGTCTCGGCCCAGCCGCCGCTGGTCATTGATTTCGGCGTGCCGCCGAATGTTGATCCGGAGGTGGCCCGGATAGTCGGCTTCCCGCGCGTGGGGATGAACGACCTGATTCAGACGGCGCAGGAGCGGCGCATCACGCAACTCATGCGCCTTGCCCCCGTGCGCGCCGCGATCGATGAGCGACTCACCCGCTTGCGCGGCGATCTGGCAACGCGTGCGATTGGGCGTAAGCTCGCGGACCTTCGCGAGACATTCGAGCACATCGCCTCCGAGGAGGTTGATCGAGTGCTCTCGGAAGAACTGCGCGGCTTGGACGATAACCAACGTGAGGTCGTGCTGCGGTTGGGATCTACTGTTGCGCGCCGACTTGCACACCTGCCTCTGGCTGGCTTGCGCGCCGCTGCCGCGCACGCGAGTCCGGACGCGGTGGAAGCATTCTTTCGCGAAGCGAAGTTGAGCCGTCCGCCGCCGGGTAAACCGGACAGCGACGCTGAAAATTAACTCCCGGACGGAACGATTCCGATGACGAAGACAAAACTCAATACAACTCGCTCCGAGGCCCTGTATGAGCGTGGCACGCGCGTAATCCCCGGGGGCGTAAGCTCTCCCGTGAGGGCGTTCCGCGCCGTTGGCGGCACGCCACGCTTCATTACACGAGGCGCCGGACAACACCTGACCGATGCCGACGGCAACACCTACCTCGACTTCGTGAACTCATGGGGCGCGCTGATTCTGGGCCACGCGCACCCCGCGGTCGTACGAGCCATAAGCGAGACGGCGGCTAACGGCACCACCTTCGGAGCCCCCTGCGCGGGCGAGGTTGAGTTGGCCGAGCGCATCGTCGCATCTTACTCGGCGCTCGAGCAGGTGCGTTTCGTCTCGTCAGGCACCGAAGCCGTCATGAGCGCGATACGCCTGGCTCGCGCATTCACTGGACGCGACCTGATCGTAAAATTCTCGGGTTGCTACCACGGCCACGCCGATCATCTGTTGGTTGCCGCGGGCTCCGGTCTCGCAACCTTCGGCCGCCCCTCTTCCGCGGGCGTACCCGAAGCCTTCACTGCATGTACTCGCGTGTTACCCCTCGATGACGAATCCGCCGTCGAGGCGTTGTTCGCCAAAGAAGGCTCGCGGATAGCCGCGGTGATCATCGAGCCGGTACCGGCCAACCATGGCTTGCTGCTGCAACGGAAGGAATTCCTCGACAGCCTTCGCCGCATCACGAGCCAGCACGGCACGCTGTTGATATTCGACGAGGTTATCTCCGGGTTCCGACTCGCACGCGGCGGCGTAGCTGAGATCACCGGCATTACCCCAGATCTCGCAACGTTCGGGAAAGTAATCGGTGGCGGTATGCCTGTCGGAGCGTTCGGCGGACCGCGCAAGATCATGTCGCGCCTCGCACCCGATGGCGACACTTACCAGGCCGGCACACTTTCCGGGAACCCGGTCGCCATGGCCTCCGGCATCGCGACTCTCGACATCCTCCTCAAGGACAACGGTTGGCAGAAACTCGAAACCCTGGGCGCCGAGCTCGAAGGACTGCTGAAGCCCGTCCTGGCCGATGCCGGATTCCCGGTGCACCTGACCCGTGCCGGCTCTCTCTTCTGGATGTCATTCCATGAGAAGGGCGTGCCGCGTACGGCGGCTCCATTGACCGAGGTAGCGTCGAAGCGCTTCAGCGCGCTGTTCCATGCGATGTTGGAGCGAGGCGTTTATTTGCCGCCCTCGGCCTACGAAGCCTGCTTCCTCTCGCTGGCTCACACGAGCGCCGATCTACAGCGCTTCACGCAGGCCCTGCGCGAATCGTTCGCCGTCATCCGCTGAGCTGAGCAACTGCCATCGCCGCCATGAAAGGAACACGTGTCTTTCAGCTCACAACCCTCGCACTGGTGGTCGTCGCCGCGGTGCAGGCGGGTTGGTGGCTGTTCGACCAGAGCACGAGCGCGATGGAGAAGGTTCGCGAAGAGCGCGCTCTGTACGCGGAACAGATAGCGGCCGCGCAGGCGATGTTGGACACGGGTATGCCGGCGGAGCGGGTCCATACACTGCTCCCTGCCATCACCACCGCGGGTGGCCGGGCGGTGCTTGCACAGACTGTCGACCAGGCGCTGCAAGCCCAGGCCCATCGCCGCATCAACCAGTACGCCTGGGAAGGTGCGTTCTTTCTGCTGGCCCTGGGTGCCTGCATCTTCGTCATCGCTCGTCAGCTACGCGCCGAGGCCAGGGTGATCCAGGAGCAGGACAACTTCCTGGCCCTGGTGTCACACCAGTTCAAGACGCCGTTGGCGAGCCTGCAGCTGTCTCTCGAGACCATGGCGCTGCGGACGCTCTCGCCTGACCAGGCGCGTACGCTCATTGACAGGATGCTGTCGGATCTGGGACGCATGGAGGCCATGGTGACGCAGATCCTGGAGAGCGTGCGTCTCGAGCGGGGTCGCGTCGACCTGCGCCGCGAGCCTCTCGACCTCGCGGGCGCTGTAACTCGCGTGGTGGCGCACTTCGAAGAGCGAGCGCACAAGGACAACATCACGATCACGACCGACATCGCTCGTGGCCTGTACGTCCTCACCGATCCACTCGCCCTGGATGTGGTCGTGCGGAATCTGCTCGAGAACGCGATCGCGGCCATTACTCCGGTCGGCGGCGGCACCATTACCTTCGTCGCCAGGCGCACCGAAAACGAGATCGAGCTGGCTGTAAAGGACAGTGGAGTGGGTTTCAGACCGGTCGATGGGACGAGACTGTTCGAGAAGTTCACGCGTCTGCATCCCGGAGGTGGCAGTAGTTACTACGGAACCGGGCTGGGCCTCTTCATCGTGCGGCGCCTCATGCAGCTCGCCGGTGGCCGGGTGAGCGCCCATAGCGATGGCGTAGGGCAGGGCGCGCAATTCATCCTGACATGGCCGGTCGCGCAGGCGGAGCAATCGTGAACGATCCGGCCCAAGCGTCCGCCGCGTTACCGCCGCAGGCGAATCGCGTCCTGGTCGTCGAAGACGATCCGCATCTCGCGGCGGGCGTAGTTGAGAATCTGCGCGCCGAAGGTTACGAAACCCACTCGGTGACGGACGGCCGCCAGGCGCTCGACTGGCTCGGCACGGAGCACGTTGGACTCATCGTCCTGGACGTCATGTTGCCGGAGATCGATGGATTTACCGTTTGCCGCACACTGCGCGCGCAGGGAAATAACACGCCGGTGTTGTTTCTGACCGCGCGAGGTGATCCTGCGGATCGCGTGCGCGGTCTCGAATCCGGCGGCGACGACTACCTGGCCAAGCCGTTCCACCTGCAGGAGTTTCTGCTACGGGTCCGGGCGATCCTGCGGCGTTGGGACTGGTACCGGAATGCTTCCGCGACCGCGGCGACCGCGGTGTTGAGTTTCGGCGGCAACGAAATTGATTTCCGCGCCTTCCGCGCACGCTCCTGGAACGGTGTAGCCCAGGAGCTCACCGAGAAAGAGGCGATGATTCTCAAGGTGTTGGCCGAGCATCCGGGCGAGATCGTCTCGCGCGAGGACCTGCTCGAGCGCGTTTGGGGTTATGACGTGTTTCCTTCGACTCGCACCGTGGATAACTTCATCCTGAGGTTGCGCAAGCGCTTCGAGCGCGACCCCGCCAACCCGAGGCATTTCCTGACGGTGTGGGGCGTGGGCTATAAATTCATGACGGAGGGCGAGCCATGAGCAGCAGCAACCCGTCATCCCGCGTATTGCGCATTGGCACCCGGGCCTCCGCCCTGGCGCTGTGGCAGGCGCGGCATGTCGAAAGTCTGATCAAGGGGCTCAGCGGCGCTCCCGCCGTCGAGCTCGTCCATATCAAAACCGAAGGGGATGTCAGGACGGACGTTCCTCTATGGGCCCTGAAAGGGAAGGCGTTTTTCACGAAGGAGATTGATCGGGCGCTGCTGGCCGGCGAGGTCGACCTTGCCGTGCACAGTCTCAAGGACCTGTCGACGGTGCTGGAAAAAGGTCTCGAGCTCGCTGCGACCCTGACGCGTGAAGATCCGCGCGATGCCCTGTTGAGCCGGACTGGTGCAGGCCTGGCGGATCTCCCATCGGGCGCCCGCGTCGGGACCAGCAGCTTGCGGCGTCGCGCGTTTCTGAAGAAGGCACGTCCGGATCTGACCCTCCTTGAATTGCGGGGCAACGTACCGACGCGCGTCGACCGCCTGCAGAAGGGCGACTACGACGCCATCATTCTGGCGGCCGCTGGTTTGAAGCGCCTCGGCCTGGAGAAACACGTCTCGGAGTTGCTCGCGACGGAGACGTTTCCTTCGGCGGTATCGCAGGGTGTGATCGGCGTTTGCTGTCGGTCTGACGACGCTGAGACGCTGCGCTGGCTGAAACCGTTGGATGACAAGGCAGCGCGATTAGCCACTACAGCGGAGCGTGCGCTGCTGCGACGGTTGGAAGGCGGATGCCAGGTGCCGCTGGGAGCCCTCGGAAGCGTCACGGGCGACACGCTGCGTCTTTACGCGGGTGTTTGCGCGCTCGATGGTACCGAAATGCTGACGGCTCGCGGTGAGGCCAAAGCCACTCTCGAGGAGGCGGCAGACTTAGGGAGACGGGTCGCGGATGAGCTGATGGCCAAGGGCGCCGCGCGACTCATCGCTGAAGAGCGCGACCTGCGTCGCTCTGCGGAGGAGCCGTGAGTACTCCGGAGCCAACCGAGCCGCCCAAAGTCGTTGTCACCCGCTCGGAAGCGGCTGATGGCCCGCTGAGCTCGGAATTGCGCAACCTCGGCCTGCCTGTCCTGTTGTGGCCGGCCGTCACGGTCGAGATGGCCGAGACGGAACCCCTCGAGAAGGAGCTCAATCGGGCAACCTCCTTTGACTGGTTTGTTTTCGCGAGCCGCCATGCCGTCGCGGCGGTCACACGGATCCTGCCAACAGCGCCTGCGGGTGTCAGGATCGCAGCAGTCGGACAGGCAACGGCCCAAGTCTTGCGCCAGCGCGGGTGGCCCGTGGATCTTCTCCCGACCGAGTCCAATGCCGCCGCATTGGTGGAGGCCTTCGCGTCCACCGCTGCTGTACAAGGCTTGCGCGTGCTGTTTCCCGCTAGCGCGCGCGCCCTCCCCACGATAGCCGCCGGCCTGACCCAACTAGGCGCTGAGGTTGTGCAGGTTGAGGCTTACCGCACCGAATCCTCTGCCGCATTAGACGTAGAAGACTGCCGCGCATGGATCTCACGCGGGGGCATCGGCGCGGTCACCTTTGCTAGTCCCTCTGCAGTCGACGAGTTGGAACACGCACTCGGCAAGAGTGATTTTGACCGCCTTCTGTCCGGCGCGACCGCTGTTGCGATTGGACCGACGACCGCCCGCGCGCTCACTGACCGCGGCCATACTCCGGCGTTGGCGGAATCGGCAACGCTGCAGGGACTCGCACACGCTACACATCGACTCTTGCAAAAGAGCGAGGCTGGGCCCGCGATGGGTCGGCCTCGCTAACCGAAAACGGAGAACGCTGATGGGATTCCCTCAACACCGCCCACGCCGGACGCGCCAGTCCGATGCTTGGCGACGCATGGTCCGCGAGACCCGGCTCTCGCCGGACGCACTGATTTATCCGCTCTTTCTGGTGCCTGGCCGCGGGGTACGGCATCCCGTGCAGAGCATGCCCGGGATTTCCCAACTCTCGGTCGACGAGGCGGTGAAGGACGCCAAGGCCGCTATGGCAGCCGGTGTTCCGGCTGTGCTCCTCTTCGCGGCACCCTCCGAAAAGGATGCGAAGGCGAGTAGCGCGCTGGACCCGAAGGGTCTCGCCGCACAAGCCATCGCCGCGATCAAGGACGCCTGCCCCCAACTCCTGGTCTGGGCAGACGTCTGTCTATGCGGCTCGACCGACCACGGCCATTGTGGTCACGTCACACCTAAAGGCGCGATCGAGAACGACTCCTCGGTACAGACACTCGCGCAGGTCGCCCTGAACTACGCTCGCGCCGGAGCCGATGCCGTCGCCCCGAGCGACATGATGGACGGCCGCATCGCCGTAATGCGCGAGCTGTTGGACCGCGAAGGCCACGTCACGACCCCGATTGTTTCGTATGCGGCGAAATACGCGTCTTCTTTCTACGGACCGTTTCGGGAAGCAGCCGAGTCCGCCCCCGCATTCGGTGACCGTCGCTCCTACCAGATGGACCCTGCCAACGCGCGCGAAGCCTTACGCGAGGTGTTGTTGGATGTTGAGGAGGGCGCGGATCTCGTCATGGTGAAGCCTGCCGGCCCGTACCTCGACATCATTCGTCAGGTACGCGATGCCGTGACCGTCCCGGTAGTCGCCTACCAGGTCTCGGGCGAGTTCAGTCTCATCAAGGCCGCCGCCGAGCGCGGCTGGATCGACGAGAAGGCCGCCGTGTTCGAGACGCTGACGGGAATACACCGCGCCGGCGCCGATCTGATCATCACCTACTGGGCGCCCGACATGGCGCGCTGGTTGAGCGAATGAGCGTGCAACAGGTTGGAACCAACCCCGCCTTCCTGGCGGCCTGCCGTCGGCAGCCGGTACCCCACACGCCTATCTGGGTCATGCGACAGGCCGGCCGCTACCTGCCGGAGTATCGTGCTTTGCGCTCGAAGGGCGACTTTGTCACGCTCACCCGGACGCCTGAGTTCGCTGCTGAAGTCACTCTGCAGCCGTTGCGCCGCTTCGAGCTCGACGCGGCCATCCTGTTCAGCGACATCATGACGCCGGTACAGGGAATGGGAGTCGATCTCACATTCGAGCCCGGACCCGTCGTAGCGGAGCCGATTCGCACGGATGCGCAGATCGACGCACTCGCCGAACTCGTTCCTGAGCGCGACGTCCCTTTTGTACTGGAGTCGATCAAGCTCATCCGCCCCGAACTGCCCCGCGGCGTGCCGCTCATCGGCTTCGCGGGTGGACCGTTCACGCTGATGTGTTATCTCGTCTGCGGGCGACCGTCGAAGGAATTCGGCGCCGCGCGCTCGTTCCTTTACTCGCATCCCGGCTCCGCCGAGCGCCTGTTGGACAAGCTCGCCGACGCCATGGCGCTCTATCTGAAGGCGCAGGCCGCGGCCGGAGCCCAGGCCCTGATGCTGTTCGAATCGTGGGCGGGACTGCTGGCACCCGCGGAATTCAACCGCTTCGCGTTACGGGCGGTGCGCCGGACCATGGCCGCGCTGCGCGGCACCGGCGTGCCGTTGATTTACTATGTCAACCAGGGGTCGGCATTGATGGAATCCGTCGCCGACCTGGACGTCGATGTCATCGGAGTCGACTGGCGCTCGCCGTTGGGAGCGGTGCGGCGCGTGTTGGGACCGACGAAGGCCGTACAGGGCAATCTCGACCCGGCCGCGCTATTCGCGCCGCCGAAGGAGCTCGAGCGTCACATCGACGCGGTGTTGGATGCCGCGGGCCCCGCTCCTGGCCACATCTTCAACCTCGGACACGGCATCTGGCCGGAGACGGACCCCGACTCCGTGGCCCGTCTCGTCGATTACGTGCACGAGCGCACCCGCCTGTAGCCGAGTTGACACATGACTGTTGATTTCGCACCCACCGCAGCGACCTATTTCCGTGACCTCCAGGGCCGCATCTGCGCGGCCTTCGAGGCCTTCGAGCCCAATGCGCGGTTCGAAGCCCGCCGTTGGAGCAAGCCCGAGGGCCACCGCCTCCAGGGCGGCGGCGAATCCCGTCTCATGCGCGGCGACGTGTTCGAGAAGGTGGGTGTCAACGTGAGCCACGTCTGGGGCGAATTCTCACCTCAGGCCCGAAGCCAGGTGGCCGGCGCCCAGGAGTCCAATGGGCGCTTTGTCGCCACCGGCATCTCCCTCGTGGCGCACATGCGCAACCCGTATGTCCCGATCGTGCACATGAACCTGCGCTACCTGTCCACGAGCAAGGCGTGGTTCGGCGGCGGATCGGACCTGACCCCAACATTCCCGTTCGAAGAGGACACCGCCGCGTTTCATGCGGCGTTGCGCGAGGCCTGCGATTCCTACCGACCGGATGCCTACGCCGAGTTCAAGGCGTGGTGCGACCGGTACTTCTACCTGCCGCACAGGCAGGAGCCGCGCGGTGTCGGCGGGATCTTTTTCGACGACCTCGCCAGCGGCGATCGTGAAGCCGATTTCACCTTCGTGAAGGCGGTGGGTGAAGCGTTCTTGCGCGTGTATCCGCCGATCGTCACACGGCGGAAGGACATGCCTTACGATGAGGCGGCGCGCGAGCGGCTGTTGATCAAGCGGGGCCGCTACGTGGAGTTCAACCTCGTCTACGACCGTGGCACCCGGTTTGGATTCAGTACAGACGCGGACCCCGAGGCCTACCTGATGAGCCTGCCACCCCTGGTGAAGTGGTAGGCCGATTCCAACCAACTCGCCGCGTCCGGCCAGAAAAGCCGCTCGTGATACGCCTTGGCGGCGTTCCAGTGCGATGCGATTGCCGCGGCGATGGAATCCAGGGTCTCCAGCTTCTCATCCGGGGGTCGCCACACAGGCCAGCTCGTTCTTGTCATAATCATCTCTCTCGCCCTTCCCGAAACTCGATCTCTCCTTTAGATGAGCGCCCGAACAGCCCGTGAGTTCCGGCAAAATCTGTCGCCGTTGGGCGACGCGAACGTCTCATCCGCCTCCCCACCCGATATCAGGGTCTCTTGAGGTCCGCCGGCGATGAGTGCAGATTCCAGCGCAGTGCAGTACGCGGGTGGATCAGACATGCAACCCAATGGAAGGGACGACCTGGTCTGGAGGGAATTCCGCTACCGGACATTGGCCTCGATGGCCCCCGGATTCATTTTCGAATACCGCTTCAACGAGGTCGGCTACCCCGACGCCGTCTGGGCCAGCGATGGTGTTGAAGCTGTTCTGGGCTGCACGCTCCAGGATGTGGAGCGCCTCGGCGGCTGGGATGCGCTCATTGATGATGATTGGAAACCGGTAGCGCATGCCCGGCAGGCCCGACTGCGGGTAGGGGAGCCGCAAAGCGGTGAGCTGCGCGTCACCTCCACTTCCGGCGAGCGCAAATGGTTGCAGATGAGTTTGCAACCGGTGCGAGATCCCAGGACCGATGCCGTCACGGGCGTCGTCGGCTCGGCTTACGACATCACGACCCGCAAGGTCGCCGAAGACGCGGTGCGGAAATCGGAGGCGGTGCTGCGCGCCGTCACCGAGAACACTCCGGATTGGTTGTTTCTGCTCAACGAAAGCCTGCATATCCAATTCATGAACCGGCCGTTCGGCCAGAATCGACCCGAGGCCGTCCTTGGCCGCTACTTTATGGATTTCGTGCCGCGGGAGATCCGGGCGAGCATGGAGGACATCTACCGCACCGTCCTGGCCACCGGCGCTCCGGCGCGTCTGGAACTGCGCAAGCCCGGCCCCGATGGCCTACCGGGAAACTTCGAGCACCGGGTCATGCCGGTCATCGAAAGCGGCACGGTGCGCTCCCTGACGGTCGCTGTTACGGATGTGACGGAGAGAAAGCGCGCAGAAAACGAGTTACGTACGCAAGTGCGGATTCTCGAGACCATGCAGGAGGGAGTCGTCCTGATCGACCCCGTCAACCATGCGATCAGACTGACCAACCCCACCTTCGACCGCATGTTTGGTTACGGCCCGACCGAGCTGCTCGGCGCCTCGATCGAACCCCTTTTCAGCATGCTCACCGTGCAACGGCGGCGACTCGCCCGCGCCTCACGGGAGACGGGCGAGACCGGGCCGATCGAGTTCGAATGCGCGCGCAAGGACGGTACGCGTTTCGTCGCGGCCTGCGTCGTCACCCCGCTCATGATGAATGGCTCCGAGCATTGGCTCGCGGTGCTGAATGACGTCACCGAGCGTAAGCAGTTGGAACGCGAAATCATCGAAATCGCCAACCGCGAGCAACAGCGCATCGGCAGCGATCTGCACGATGGACTTGGCCAGGACCTGACCGGAATCGCCCTGATGCTCAAGGGAGTGGTTTCGCAGTTGCGCAAGGAGGGCTCGGCCGCCCACCGGGACGTGGAGGAGGTCATCGGCCTCGTCAACAACGCGATCGAAAACACGCGCACCCTGGCTCGTGGGCTTTCCCCCGTGGCAAGCGGCGGAGGCAGTCTCGGAGTGGCGATTCAAACGCTGGCGGCCAGGATCAGTGAGCGTTTCGGCGTCGACGTGGATTGCCACCTCAATTTCGAAGAGCCGCTGCGTGTCAGCGAAACCGCCGGAGCGCACGTTTACCGGATCGTGCAGGAAGCCCTGACCAATGTCGTGCGCCACAGCGGGGCTACAGAAGTCTCCATCAGCCTGGATATCGCCGATGGCGAGCTGCACCTGCGGGTCGACGACAACGGCCGGGGATTCACGGTAACCCCCCCTGACCGACCGGAGGGCCTCGGTTTGAAGATCATGCGCTATCGTGCGCAGATGATCGGGGGAGACCTCTCGATCGAGGCCGGTAACGGCGGTGCCTCGGTTCATTGCACCTGTCCGCTGGATCCCACGGTCTGAATCCCATGAGAGTACAACGCCGCGTTCTGATTGTTGATGACCACCCGATCGTCCGGCAGGGTCTGCGCCGCATGATCGAAACCGAATCCGACCTGGTCGTGTGCGGAGAAGTGCAAACGGAGCGGGAAGCCCGAGCCGCTATCCGCGCCCTGGCGCCGGACGTCGTCATCGTCGACATTTCGCTCGCGCAGGGGGACGGTCTCGAGCTCGTACGCGACGTCCATGCCCAGCGGCCCGAGCTGCCCATGCTCGTGTTGTCCATGCACGATGAGCTCATCTATGGGGAACGCCTGCTCGCCGCCGGCGCCTGCGGCTACATCATGAAGCAAGCGGCCTCCGACCAGCTGCTGGTCGCACTGCGGCGAGTCCTGAGCGGCGGCATCTATGTTTCGGAGGCCCTCGCTGGAAGCATGGGCAAGGGGCGTACCGACGCCGCAAACGGGGTCACCAGCGACCCGATCGAGCGGCTCAGCAACCGCGAGCTGCAGGTTTTGAGCCTCATTGGCCGGGGCCTCTCCTCGCGGGAGGCCGCGGACGGCCTGGGATTGTCCGTCAAGACGGTGGAGACCCACCGCCAGAGCCTCAAGCGCAAGCTCAATCTGGCCACCAATGCCCAGCTCCTGCAGTACGCCATAAACTGGTACGGAAACCAGAGCTCGCCCCCGGCCGCGGCCTCGCCTTAAACGCCAGGGGCCTTTCCGGTCTCTAAGCCTACAGATGACGCAGATTGAGCCTGAGGACACCCGGGTCGATTGGGAAGGGGCGCTCGTGCAGCGCGCCTGTGCCGGGGACGTGCGGGCGTTCGAAAGGCTCTATCGCGAGCATGTGGGTCGGGTATACGGCCTGTGCCTGCGGATGACGCGGGACCCGGCCGTGGCCGAGGACTGTGCCCAGGAAACCTTCATCAATGCCTGGAAGGCCCTGGCACGCTTCGAGACCCGCAGCTCGCTCGCTACGTGGCTACACCGGATTGCGGTAAATGTCGCGTTGGCGAAGCGTCGGAAGGCGACGCCCGTCGTCGAGTCCCCCCTGGAGGATGATGACGAGGCGGTGGAAAGTGACTGGACCTTGGAAACGCCCTTGGAAGTAAACGAGATCGAAGCGGCCATCGAGCGGTTGCCGGACGGCGCCCGGGATGTGCTGGTCCTGCATGCCATCTATGGTTACTCGCATATCGAGGCGGCGGAGATGCTCGGCGTGGCGGAAGGTACCTGCAAAGCGCAGTTACACCGGGCGCGCAGCTTGTTGAGAGAGCGATTGGGTGTGGAGGTTCGCTGACATGACCAACGCGAACGGCCATGACGGACATGGCAACGGTAAGAAAGTGACGTCGCTGCGAGACCTGGCGCGGGCGGTCGAGCCGCCGCGCGACCTGTGGGCCGGTATCGAGGCGCAGATCAACGAGCAGCGCCAGGCAGCCGGCAAGCCCGGGGCTGGCAAGCCGGCCGCGGAGCAATCCACCGCCGGACGCCGCCGCCCGGCACAACTGCGCTGGCTGGCGGTGGCCGCGATGATCGGCACCCTCGCGGTGGGCGTCTGGATCGGCCGGAACGTTCTGCCCACGGTGGGCCCGGCACAGCGTTCCGCGAACAACACCCTGGCGAACAACAACACCGCGACACAGCCCAACACCGCCACGCAACCTAACGCCGCGACCCAGCCCAACGCCGCCACGCAACCCAATGCCGCCGCCCAGCCCGGTAACGCCGCCGCATTCGTACAAGCCGCGTACCTGTCCGACCCGAAATTCCGCGAACAGCGCGCCGCGCTGGTGAAGAACCTCGAGGCGAAGCTCGCCTCGCTACCGCCTGACTCGCGCGCGAAAGTGATCTCGAGTCTCGCCACGATCCACAAGTCCATGCAGGACCTGGAGGCCGCGCTCGGCAAGGACCCGACGAACGCGCTGCTACAGGAGCTACTGTTGAATACATATCAAGATGAGATGCGCGTCCTCACAACCGTGCACGAGGCCAGCGACACTGGCAAGGGGATTTGACGATGCGCACGTCATTACTGGTAGCAACCACCGTGGCCGCCCTGGCTGCCTGCACGGTAGTGCAAGCCTCGGACCGCAACTCCGATCAGCAGGTCAGCGCCGAGCCACGCGGCACCGTCGAAGTCTCCAACTTCTCCGGGCGGATCGACGTATCGGGCTGGGACCAGCCCCAGGTCAGTGTGCACGCCAACCTGTCGAGCGACGTCAACAACGTCGACGTGCGCAGCGATCACGGCAGGACGATCGTCAATGTCCGCATGCACGGCATGTCGTTCAGTGGCGGCGAGGCGGACCTGACCATCAAGATCCCCAAGGGGAGCGAGCTCGATGTCACTTCAGTGAGCGCCGACGTGAGCTCCAAGGGAATCACCGGCGCCCAGCGTTTGAAGACCGTGAGTGGCTCCATCAAAGCCGACTTCTCGCAGTCGGACGTCGAAGCGAAGACCGTGAGCGGCAGCGTTTTCCTGCGCGGCGACGGTAAACCCGCCTCTGTGCACGTAACGAGCATCAGCGGAAGCATCCGCGTCGAGCACGGCGCCGGCGACCTGGAGGCCACTACTGTCAGCGGGGACCTCGACGTACAAACGGATCCCGGTCGCTCACTGCGCGTGCGCACGACGTCCGGTCGGATGTATATCCTGGGAAAACTGTCGAAGGACGCCGACGTCGATGCGCAGACCGTGAGCGGCGATGTTAAGTTACATGCGACCCCGGAGGGCGGCTACGACTACGAGCTGTCGACTTTCAGCGGCGACATCCGCAACTGCTTCAACCTGGA
>DAITMW010000093.1:0-22641 GCA_036834945.1 Steroidobacteraceae bacterium | reverse complement strand
CCCCTCTCCCCGAGGGGTACATCGAAACCAACACCGCCCGTTGCAGACCCTGGGTTTTCGACAGAGAAGTCGCGGCTGCGCTGATCGACCTGGACGACTAACGCCGCCAGCGAGAACTCGTTTTGCGCGAATGTCGCATTCGAAGCCCGACGAGTCGTGGCTCGCTGCTCGAGTGGATCACCCGCACGACGTCATCGCGAGCTCACAAACGAAACCTCATGCCACACATCGCCCGACTCCGCGGCGAATTGAGCGTGAGCGGCGTGAACGCCGAGCAAACTGTCCTGCGTGTAGATAGCGCCATCAGCCGCCCTGAGGGCGGCGTAGGGTCCGGTGCAGTCGCGCCGGCCATCGCTGTTGGTGACGCGCAGATAGACTGGCCCGGCACACTCGAATGAGACATGGCGCGTCTGGCCAAGATGCCATAGACCGTCTGAGTAACGGGCGGAGATCGTGTTATCGGGTCCGCGAAGTGTTCCGTCTGAGCAGATCCTGAAGTACGCGCCTCGTACCAGGACCATCGAGCCGTTCTGCAGTGGGCGAAAATTGAGAAAGATCAATCTGGGATCTCAACTTCGAGCCAAAGTGCGCCCGACCCTGTCGCGGTCGGGCGCGCTGTGATCGCAAGTCAGTAGCGACGCGAGCCGCCACTGCGCTGGCCGCCGCCGCCGGAGCGGTCTCGGTCCTGGGCCTCGTTGACCTTGAGTGGGCGGCCGTCGAAGTCGGCGCCATTCAACGCCTGCATGGCGCGGGCGGCATCGGCATTGGACATCTCCACGAAGCCGAAGCCGCGCGGGCGGCCTGTCTCGCGGTCGGTGATCATGGAGACTTTCTCCACGGTGCCGTGCTTGGAGAACAAGGCGCGCACGGCGTCATCGGTCGCGGTAAACGGTAGGTTACCAACGTATAGTTTGGTCACTGCTGAATCTCACAGAAAATTAGGAAGTCCGGCAGTTACGTCCTGCCTCCTGGTTCGCGGAGCTTTGCGAGGGTGGCAGACATTGGTCATCGATGGCACCTGGGACGGTGCCTGGAGGCCAAGGGCAGACAAGCCGAAAGAGTACGAGCCGACGGCCATACTACAGGAGTTTACGAGGTGACGCCGAACTTTCGGGCAAGCTAACGGCGCTCCGCTGGGAATCGGTACAAAGTCATGAATGGCATGCGCTGTTGTGCCACCGGGGCGGGACCGTGAGCGCTGCACGTTTGCAGATGAATGGACGAAACCGGGCTGAGGAAGATTTGCGTTATTGCTCGGGAAAGCGCAACGTCAAGGCTCCACGAGGTTAGCGGCGGAGCGAGGAATCCCTCATGAATCATGTTGCCGTGACGCTCGCTGTCCGGACGCGATTAAAAGCACAGGTTCTCCCGCGTGGTGCGCCCTGGAGGCGCCTAGGTGAATACGCCGGCGGAGGTCTCTGCGCCGGTTGTGGGGAGCGAATTACGTCGGCGCAGGCGTCATATTCCGTGGACTTCGCTCTCGGGGTCACTTCCGAGGCTGTCAGATTTCATCGCGTGTGCTTCGAAATCTGGGAGCATGAGTGTCAGGTTCCCGGATGAATCTCACCCTCATCGACGCATTTAGCCGCTTCGGTGCGGCGCCGAGCAGTCGGTTGCGCGGCCTTTCAGCGATGGCCGCTGATGGAGCCATGGTGCTCAACTGCTCGCAGCAGTATTTTCGACATCCAACCCGCGGTGTGCTTCGGTACGAAGATCGACTCTCGCGAGAGCCGGAGGGCTCCGAGGGGGTCGCTCTTCTCGGTCAACACCTGACTCTTGCTCGCGATGGCGGGCTCCCGGTGCGCATGGTTGTGGCGTCCGCGGCGGATACGAGGAGGGGAACGGCTCACGGCTATCATGTCCGTCCGGACCTGATCGGCAGAGTGGTGGAATTCGACGGCGATCATTTCATGATCGACTTCACACGGCGCGAGGAAGTTCGTCGGCTCGCCGCGCCCGCTCGGCTGCGGTGAGAGTGTCAGCGGTCCGGGTGATATACCGCGGCGATTCGATGCACGAGACGCAGCCGGCAAGGCTGTCTCGAGGCACGCTCACCCACACGGGTGCCGGAGCACTCGAGGGCGCCTTGCGCCTCATGTGACGGTTCGGCGAGAGCGGCATTGACCGCTGCGGTGAGATCAAACTGTCCGTCGCAGTCGGCGTAGGGGCATGGGAAGGTGAAGAACGCCGGCGCTGGCGGATATAACACGTGGGACTGGGCCGTTGGAATGTTTGCTGTGCTGCCCTCGAACTGCATGTCGAGGCGCAGCTGTTGGACGGCGGGAAAGGCCGAGCGTAGCGCCTGCGCTGCCGCCCTGTCGCGACGCAGTTGCTCAGTGCGCTCCTGGCGAACGGCCGCGTGAGGCGGCCCGGCTTTCAAGCTCCGCCCTCGCGCACCGGCTCCTGGGGAGCGGCGGGTTGCGCCGGTGTCTGCTCTGCGTCGGCATCGGATGGGACCTGGCGAGCGACTCGCCGTTGCTGCTTTTCCTGCTGACGCGTCTTTCTGGCCAATTCCTTTTGCTTTCTCGCTTGATGGTAATTCTGTTTGGGCACGGAAGCTCCTGGGTGCTGCTGTAGAACGACGGGGTGCAGAGTCGCCTGCCGCTGGGATGCGGGCGGGTGCGCCAGGATCGGCGCGCATTCTGATCATACTACAGCGCGTACGCGCCCGCCGAGGATTGGTCTCGTTGGGAGTCCATGGTGGCGTAAGAGGGAAAATGCCGCCCTTGCCCTTCATCAGTCCGGTTTGTTCACCAATGCATTGATCTGGGCGTTGAGGCGTTGGGCCTGGCCAGGTGTGCGTCGAACCGAGCGTCAGTGGGTGTCACTTGGCCGATGTTGTTCTTCGAGTCCATGGCAATCGCGGCTGATGGAACAGCCGCTGTCGGTTGGAATGAGCACCGCCGCCACCGAGTCGCAAGGTCATCGGCAAGGGTCACGGTGAAGCCGGGTCGTATGACATAGGCTCCTGCGGAGTTGCCGTCTGGCGAGCCCGTCAGGCAGCGCACAGGCGGAGGCGGCACTCCGCAAGAGCGGTGGTGAGCTCACGCGCGAGCTCGAAGTGACCCAGGCGCGTCTGCGTGCTCTGGGTGGTGAGATGTAGGGCGGCGTTTTTCAGGCATGCGTCCGCGCGCGTAGACGGGCCTTCATTCGCACAAGCGCGCTCATACGCTGCGCCCTGAACGCCACGCGACCCGGCACGACTATCTCGATGTCGGTACCTGAGTTGACGGCAGTGCGGATCGTGAGCGTGCCGCCCATTCGGGCGGCGCGCTCGCGCATTCCCTGCAACCCGAAGTGGCCCTTCTTACCCTGAGTAATGAGCGTGGATTCAATGCCGACTCCATCGTCGCTGACACGTACGGCGACGTCCTGGCTGTACCGCAATTCGACTTCCAGGCGAGTGCCGTGGGAGTGCGCAAGGGCGTTGCGGATGGCTTCCTCCGCGATCTTGTAGACCTCGTCGCGGACGAGGGGGTGGAGGTCCCGGCTTTCGCCGACCTTCGAGAAGTAGACAATCATCCGATGGTCGAGGAGCGCCCGCTCTTCTGTTGCTGCTCGCAGCGCTTCGGCGAGGTCGTTGGTCTGGATGGTCGAGGCGTACAAAGACTCGAGTGCCGCCCGGCCTTCCTCCACCGCTCGTCGCAGCCAGGCGGTCAACTTCTCTACCGCGAGGCGGGTCCGCGCGACGTCATGAACTTCGTACAGAGTGTTGTCGGCGAGCAGCGCGCTAGCTTGAATCGTTTGCATGAGGGTGTCATGGAGCTCGCGCGCGATGCGCGTGCGTTCTGCCAGGCGCTCGTCGAAACGCGCGTTCAGCGCACGTGCCACCTGTCGCATTCTCAAGCGATACAGGGCCCAGGTGAGCAGCAGCGCCACGGCGATACAGCCGGCCAGGAACCCTCTTGTCTGGTACCAGGCTGGTGTGATGCTGAATTCGACGACAGCGCCCTGCTCGCTCCACACGCCGTCCTCGTTGGATGCCGTGACGCGAAAGCGGTATTTGCGAGGCCGAAGGTCAGTGTAGAACGCCTGGCGTCGCGTTCCGGCATCCTGCCAGTCGGTGTCGTATCCTTCCAGCATGTAACGGAAGTGCACTCGCTGTGGAATGGCGAAGGTGGGGGCGGTGTAGTCGATTCCCAGGCGGTGTGTGTTGGGGGGAAGGTTGAGAGGCTCATCTATCCGATAGGTTCGTTGGTCGGAGCTGATTTGCTCCACGTGAACCAGCGGGGTGGGTGCGCCGCTGGAGAGGTGGTCGGGATCGATCGTCTGCAATACCGCGTTGTTGGCGAACCATAGGTGTCCGTCTGGCGTTCGGGCGCTGCCTTGGAACGGCGCGGCGCCGGGTTGCATTCCGTCCAGGGTGTCGAAAACGCGCAGCTGCAGGGTTGTCTGCGGCTGTCGCCACCAACGTTGCAGCTCTCCGGGTGCGATGCGCACCAGGCCGCAGCGCATGTACAGCCATAGGGCGCCGGAGTGGTCCGTGATGAAGGTGCTGACCTGGTCGCAGGGAAGGCCGTTCCGGGCGGTCATGATCAGAAACTTGCCTTGTTTCCAGCCGACGAGGCCCGATGCGGTGGCCGCCAGGATGCCGCCATCGGGTTGGACGGCGAGTTGCATTACCACGGAATCCAAGCTCGCGAGGCGGTAGGTGTCCACGTGCCCGCTGTGATAGCGGGCCAGGCCGCCGCTCATGAGTCCCAGCCAGACACCTCCCGCCGGGTCGGCAGTGACCGTGTGGGGCACCGGGATCCGGGGCTCCGTGAGCTCTTCCTGGAGTTTGCGATCCCTGATCCTCAGTAACGCGCGGTGGTCGCCTCCGGTGACGACCCAGATGTTGTGTTCGCTATCCTCGGTGATCGAGACGACGAGTCCGAGGGGTTTGCCGTCAGGGCGGGTGATGGGGGTGAAGCGGCCGTTCTCGTAGATCGTCATCGTGTCGTTGATGCCGATCCATAGCTGGTGCGCATGGTCCTCGAACAGGGAGGTCACCTGGAGGCCGGGCAGTCCCTTGCCTGCCTTGATGCAAGAGATCCGGCCCTCCCGAAGGATGCTCAGTGCATCGGCGCCGCCGATCAGAAGGGTACCGTCGTGCGAAGCGAGGACTGCGTCAACTTCCGTGGTACAGAGGCCTTCGGCCATGGAGTATGTTGCGATACGGTTGTCGCGAAAGCGATCGACACCTTTGGTGGTTCCGGCCCAAAGGTTGCCTTCACGATCTTCGTAGAGCCTGAGTACGTAGTCGCCCGAGAGGCCGTCCTTGCTGCGATAGTGATCGACCCGGCCTTCGTAGATGCGATAGAGGCCGTCGTCGTTGGTGCCGATCCACAGGGCGCCGTGGCTGTCCGACAGCAGGTCGGTTACTTCAACGCTGCTGCCGTCGAATCCGGGAATCTCGGCGTCCCGCCACCCTCCCTGTACGAAGTGTTGTAAACCGCCGCCTGGGCCGCGTGCATACAATCCGGCCCATACCGTGCCATCGGGGGCAGGCACGATGGAGGTTACGCCCGACATGCCGTTGTTGGCCTGCAAGCTGGGCGGCGTATAGACAGTGGACGACCCGTGGCTCCAGCGGATGAGTCGCGTGTCCTGGCCCAGCCAGATGTTGCCCGCGCCATCCTCGGCCAGGGCTTCGCCCGTGTTACCGGGAATTCCGTGCGCCGGCCCGGGGCAGCTCAGGCCGCCGCGGGTGACCTGGCAGAAGGGCCTGGAAGTCCAGACGGTCCCGTCGCGGGTTTGAAGGAGGGATGAGTTCGCCAACCCATTGATCTTGTAATTGACAATCCCATGGTCCGTCCAATGGCTGAGGTATTGTTTGGTTGGGCCGGCGCGTACCGAGATCCAGAGGCTCCCGTCGCGGTCTGCGAGCAAGGCCGTGATCTCGGAGGAGGCAAACGACACCGGCTTTTCACCAGGCGGTGCCCACGTTGAAAACCGTACTCCGTCGAAGCGGAGCAGGCCGGCGGCGGTACCGATCCACATGTAGCCGTTGGTCGTTTGCGCAAACGACGACGCGGTGCCGTGCAGATAGCCGTCCTGGGTGGTCCAGGCGCTATGCGCGTACTGGGATATGAAGCGGTGCGGATCAACCGCGCGCGCCGCGGTGACTGCCAGGAAACAGACCAACAGAACAACGCCGGCGTAGCGTACGACACCGTACCAGGGACCTGTTGGCGACTGTCGCGCAATAGGTTTCATGACGCTACTGGAATCAAGTACGCTGGAGGCGTAGTGAGCCGCGTGCGTCCTGTCCCGCGCTGACCTAGGCCCCGACCAGGGATGCGATCGTAGCAGGTCCGCTCAAGTTCTCAACGAGAGAGCCCGGTCAGTTCTGCAGTTCGATGGTCCACGTCACCGGTGCGTCGGCAATCAGCGAGGAGCGGACGCTGCAGTACTTTGTAACCGACAGCTCGACTGCCCGAGCTGCCTTCTCTGGTGTTGTACCGGGAGCGTGCAAAGTGAAATGCAGAACCGCGGAAGCCAAGCGGCGAGGGACCTCGGCCACCCGGGTGGCCTCGACTCTGACGCTCAGGGCCGAGATAGGGGTGCGCTGCTTCTTCATGATCTCCACGACGTCAGTGGCCGCGCAGGCGGCGACGGCGGCGAGGAGCATGTCGAAGGGGCCGGGTGCGGTGCGCGTGTCGGCATCGATGCGCACCTTCGGGCCGTCAGGGCGCCCGGCGTCGAATTGGAGGCCACCGACCCATTCGATCTGAACTGGTGCGTGCGGCGTGGGTCCGGAGCCTGGAGCGCTCGGCATGGTGGGATCCTCGATTCAGGCTGGGTGTGTTTCAGAAATGATAATTGATCGACATCGCCAACGCTTTCTGCGTGCGGGATTCGGTGATGGGGCTGTTAGCGGCACTACCACGTAACTGGCTGACGGCCAGGTCTATGTTGAGCAGCCAGTGCTCGGTGACGAATTTGGTCGCGCTGAATCCAAATCCCACGGAGTTGGTGCCGCCGTGGACGTTGAAGATCGGATCGCCGGAGGCCAGTGACTGCGTCTGGTTGACGCCGAAGACCTTCTGCAGGTAGCGGTGGCTCGCCCAGGTAATGGAGGGGCCGGCAAACATGAAGAATGTCTTCGAGCTGCCGGGCAGGGGCAGGTAGGCCTCGAGGTCGCCGAGTGTGCCGTTCGCGCCCCCGGCGAAGATCTGCCGCGCATCGAACTGGATCACCAGTGGGAAGTCTTTCGACAAGACGTAGGACCCGAACAGCTTGACGTAAGGTGCGGGCGAGATGTCTCCCAAACCGTGCAAGTTGGGGTAGTCGTCCGGAACACGGCGGCCCGTGTCGAATCCGAGTGACACGCCGACCCGATAGTAGCGGCCGCGCAGGATGTTGATGCCGAGACCTTCGCCGAGAGAGAAGAAGGCGAGATCCTTGTAACGGATGTTGATGACCGGGCCGCCGTAAACGCGGTAGGCGCGGGCTCCCTGGTAGACCGGCTCGAGGTCGGCCGCAACGCCGAGGACGACGCGCCAATCTGGCAGATGGGGTTGGAAGAGTTGTTCCAGGACGATTCCGCCGGAGTATTGCCATTCCTGCAGCGGTGATGGGGTCTGTGACCAGGCCAGGCGTGGTCCGACGACCCCCAGGAGCAGGGCCAGGTAGATGAGCGGTCGCAATGTGATCTTGGACTCCCTGTGTCTGGTCGCCGCAACACTGTGTTCGCAAGCGCGACCTCCGGGACAATAACGATTCATCAGACGACTGGGTCCAAGGCGCAGCTCTCCTTTGGGTTCAGCGGCTTATGATTGACCGCGCGGAGGACCCTTACGTTCGCACATACGGTCGCGTGCTTGAAGTTTTTTTGTAACTCTCTGTGAAGAATTTACGAGGTACGCTAGCTGCGCCATGCCGATTTCGCGCTTCAGAATCTTCTCCGACCTGCACCTGGAATTCTCCGACTGGACGCCGCCGGCGGCCGATGCGGATGCCGTTGTGCTGGCGGGTGATATCGCAGTCGGGCCCGAGGGTATTGCATGGGCCAGACAAAAATTTAATCAAACGCCCATCATCTACGTGCCCGGCAACCACGAGTTCTACGGGACACAGTTACCGGATGCGCTGGAGGAGCTGCGCGCGCAAGCGCAGCGTCACGAAGTCCACTTTCTCGACGGCGATGGATGTGTCGTAGGCGGAACTCGCTTTCTCGGCGCGACGTTGTGGACCGACTACGCGTTGTACGGATCCGAGCCGGCTGATCTCGACCGGGCGATGGCGGACGCCGCCGAAGAAATCAACGACTTCCGCATGATCAAATGGTCCAATGGCAGCCGCTTCAGGCCCGAGCTGGTGCGCCAGATGCACCTCACTCGGGCACAGTGGCTCGAGGAGCAGCTAGCCGAGCCTTTCGTCGGGCCGACGGTGGTGGTCACCCATCACCTGCCGCACCGCCTCAGTATCCATCCGAAATACGAGGGGACCCGATACAACCCGTGTTTCGCGAGCGACCTGGATCACCTGGTGCGCGCTCCGGTGACACTCTGGGTGCACGGCCATACGCATGAATCGGTTGATTAACCGTGAATGGAACCCGCGTGGTATGCAATCCGCGCGGCTACCTTCCGCATGAGCCGAATCCTTCTTTCGATCCGAGCGGGGTGATAGAGCTGGAGCCCACATGAGCCGGGGCAGAGCGCCCCTGACGCATCGCGAGGTTCTCGCGATAGCCGTTCCGATCGTCATCTCGAACGTCTCGACGCCTCTCATCGGCATCGTGAACACCGCAATCGTGGGACGCTTCCCGAGTCCGTTGTACATCGGGGCTGTCGCCGTTGGCGCTCTCATCTTTACGTTCGCTTTCTGGGGGTTCGGCTTTCTGCGCATGGGGACTACCGGACTCACTGCGCAGGCATTTGGGGCCGGGGACAACGACGAGGTCGCCGCGGGTTTGGGGCGCGCGCTGCTCATCGCCGCGGCCGCAGGTGTGGGCCTGATTTTGTTTCAATGGCCGATTCGCGAGGTCGCATTCGCGGCCGTTGGGGCAAGCCCCGATGTCGAGCAACTGGCGCGTGGTTACTTCAACGTGCGGATCTGGTCGGGGCCGGCCACCCTGGCGAACTATGCGCTGCTGGGTTGGTTCATCGGCCTGGGTCGCACCAACATCGGGCTCGTCCTGCAACTGGTCCTGAATCTCACCAACGTGGTGCTCGATACGGCCTTCGTCCTCGGATTCGGCTGGGGTGTGCCCGGAGTCGCACTGGGAACTGTGTTGGCTGAATACCTTGCCGCGATCGTGGGTGTGGTCATCGCCGTGAGATATGTGCGGCGGCTCGGCGGTCACTGGTCGCTGCAGCGTGTCCTGTCCCAGGCACAGCTCAAACGCGCCTTCCTGGTGAATAGCGACATCATGATCCGATCGCTGGCGCTGATGGCGGCGTTCGGCTGGTTCCTCTCTCAAGGCGCGCGCCAGGGGAACGCGATTCTCGCGGGTAACTCGATCCTGATGCAGTTCATCGAGGTCTGCGCGTTTTTTCTCGATGGATTCGCGTTCGCCGCCGAGGCTCTCGTCGGTCGGGCGGTAGGTGCGGCACAACGCGTGGGTCTGACAGCTGCGGCCCGGATCACGACGGTCTGGGCGGCAGGTATTGCCGTGATACTCACGCTAATGTTGTTTTTATTGGGGCAGTCGTTCATCAACGCCCTTACGGTCGATACAACCGCACGCGCCGCCGCGCGAGCCTATCTGCCTTGGGCTGCTGCGGCACCTCTGCTGGGTGTCTGGGCGTTTCAACTCGATGGGATCTTTATCGGCGCCACACGCACCGCGGACATGAGGAACGCCATGATCGTCTCGCTGGCGATCTTTCTCGTGGCGTGGTGGCTGTTGCTGCCGTTCGGTAACACCGGATTATGGGCGGCGTTTTACGTCCACTACGTTGCGCGTACCGGGTCGTTGCTCTACTACTATCCGGCGCTGGTCCGGTCGGTCGCCGCGCCATTGCCGTTAACCACTTAACGCTCCGGGAGCCACCGCACCGATTGTTGGACTTCATCGGCGACGGCAGCGACGCTCTCGTTTCCTAGAGCGAGCACCGCGATACTTCCGTGAGGGGCCGGGGTGATGACTCCGGTCATGCCATCCTCATGGAAGTTTGTCTTCTGAGTAACCTTCTCGTTGCGCAATATGAGGACCGTTACCGGTCCGCGTGGTGTGTGCACGACGAGATGCGGAACGAGGTGGCCGCGGAATGGGCAAGTGCGGGCGTACATGACTTTGTCGGAGCTCATGTCGAGCGCGACACCGGCTTTGGCGAGGATGTCGGCCACGGCGGTGGACGAAACAGACTCCTTGCTCGACCAGCTGTTCGATTCGAATTCGACGTGCGCGACGATGTCGTGCGCCAAGGTATCGCTCGGGCGCAGGGCCCAGATGACGAGTACGGAGGCAAGCGCGACACTGGCAGCCAAGGCCCACCCGGACCAGACGTTGGCCGGTTTTTCCTTCCGGACGGTACGGGCCTGGTTGATCGGAGTAACCGACGCAGCCGGCACGGCCGCAGCCAGCGCCGGTCCCTGTTCCAGGGCTCGCCGGATGTTGGCGTCGAGTGTCACCATCTCCCGCTGGAACTGCGCGCACTCGGCGCAATTCGCCAGATGGGAGGCCAGTTCCGGGGAGGGGGGAGAATCCGGCTCGGCGCCAATCAACAGGCGCGCTTCCTTGTGATTCATGCCACACCCCCGCCGTCCGCATCATCCGGCGCGGGCGTCAGGCCGTACAGGCTGCGCAACTTGTTGCGAGCGCGGAAGAGCCGGGTCAGGACAGCCGTGGAGGACAGGCTAAGTTCCTGCGCGATCTCGGCGGTAGAAAATCCTCCCAGCACCTGCATGATCAGCGGTTCGCGGTATTCCAATGGTAATTTGAGAATGGCGCCGCGCAGCGAGTCCAGCTCGCTGTCAGGTCCCGGCGGGGACGGCATGCCTTCAGGCTCCACTCCGTCGTCCAAGGCCACCAGCTCCAAGCGCTTACGCTCGTAAAGGCGCGCGTGCTCGCGCCGCACGATGGTCAACAGCCAGGCCCGTGCCGCGGCCTGCTCCTTCAGTGCATCGCGGGACCGCCAGGCACGCAGCAGCGCCTCCTGAACGATGTCCTC
This sequence comes from Steroidobacteraceae bacterium, assembly GCA_036834945.1. GTDB lineage: Bacteria > Pseudomonadota > Gammaproteobacteria > Steroidobacterales > Steroidobacteraceae > 13-2-20CM-66-19. Next base: position 11,539 of record DAITMW010000093.1, on the reverse strand, counting down.
GGCGATGGCCCGATCGCGCGCCAGCCAATGGGCAAAGCGCAGCAGATCCGGGCGCATGGACTCGAACAAGGTAACGATGGGGTCTCCCGCCGCGGCACCAACGGGTGACCCGTCATGAGAGGAGACCGGGGTTTCTGGCCCGGAATTGCGCATACCCCTCATTATCGCCTTAAATTCCCTGATCGCAGCATGGAGAGTGGATGAGCCTGGGAAGTGTCCCGGTCGAGCGTGCGGCCGTAAAGGCCAAGGATACCGCATGGGGGCCGCCGGACGCTCCCGTCGGTATGGCGCTGGTGCGTCCGTGCAATAAGAATCGAGGCGAACCGGTCAGTGATGGCAGCCCGGAACCTCCGGCCCGGATCGGGCAGGGGGCGGTCCACGTCCCAACGTATTCGGTTTGGAGCGATCATGAAATTCCTCGTCCGTTATCTCATTGACTGGCCCCGCGGTGTCGCGGTTCACCTGACATGGCTCGCGCCGCTGTTCGCGCGGATCACCGTCGGTTGGGTGTTTTTGTGGAGCGGCTGGGGCAAGCTCAACAACCTGCCGCAGATCACCGAGAACTTCATCGGCTGGGGAATTCCCTTCCCACACTTCCTCACCCCGCTCACCTCTTGCATCGAGCTCTTCGGCGGCCTGTTTCTGCTGCTCGGGCTGATGACGCGGATCTCGGCTGGCGCGCTCGGTGTGACCATGATCGTGGCGATCAAAGCGGCGCGCTGGGGCGAGGTTGATTCTCTGGAGACACTTCTGGGATTCGACGAGTTTGAATATCTCGCGCTCTTTTTGTGGCTGGCTATCGCGGGGCCCGGGGTCCTGTCGCTCGATTACCTCATTCAACGTTGGTACGACCGTAATGCCGGTGGCAGCACCGCGGGGAGACGGGCGGCTGTGGCTGACACTCGTCTTACATAACCTGTCGTTTTGAATTTGACCAGGCGGTGTGACATTCGGCGCACACCCCCGGTCTACTCCAGCGGGCCGGTAGCAATGGTTGCGTACCTCGGCCCTCAGTTATATCCAACGAGGACTTGGTCAATGCGTAAAAACAATACTGGCGTCGCCATCGCGACTGCCGCGGCGATGCTCTTCGGCACGGCGTTCGTCGGCACCGCGGCCGCGGCTGACGCCAACGTTCATTGCACCGGCGTGAATTCCTGCAAGGGTCAGTCCGCTTGCAAGGGCGCCAACAACTCCTGCAAGGGGCAGAACTCCTGCAAGGGCAAGGGCTTTCTGGAGATGAGCAAAGCGGATTGCGCGGCGGCGAAGGCGAAAGCCAAGGACGCTGCGAAGTAATTTCGCTCAGGTGGCGTGGCTCCATGGCGCGCAGTGCGCTGCTGGGGCCACGTCACAGCCAAGGGTCCACACTCGCGCGAGCACGGTACAAAGTCGCGGGAAAGCGAACTTTCCGCGTCGTCGTGAATTCCTCAAGTGAGCAGGCTGCGACAGCCGGCGGTTTGAGGTCTCTCGATGTTCCTTATAAAGCGTCTCTTGCCCGTACTGGCTGCGATGAGCGTGCTGGCCGCTTGCAACGGCCACGATAACGATGGCTCGCTCACCCCCTCGAATCCGTCCGGGCGCGGGTCGCTCGTCGGTTCCCCGATGCAGACGGGAACGTACTCACCCTCGGATCTTCTGTCCCAGCTCAGCGGCGATCCGCTTGGCAAACTGCTGTTGCAGCTGACCATTTCGCCGACGTGCACAGTGAACGTCTACCACTACGATTACCAGACCGTAGGTGGCGCCGGCGAAGCGACCCAAGCGTCCAGTGCACTGATGGTTCCGAGCGGAACCGACTCTACGTGTTCGGGCGCGCGTCCGATTGTGATGTACGCCCATGGCACGAACCCTTCGAAGACCTTCAACATGGCGGCGCTCGCGAACAATAGCGAGGCGTTGCTCATGGCATCGGTTTTCGCCTCGCAGGGCTATATCGTCGTGGCACCGAACTATGCCGGCTACGACACGTCGACCCTGACGTATCACCCTTACCTGAACGCCGATCAGCAATCCAAGGACATGATCGATGCCCTGGCCGCGGCGCGTAGCGCGTTCAAGACGGTCAACACCAGTGAGAGCGGGAAGCTGTTCATCACCGGATACTCGCAGGGCGGCTTTGTGGCAATGGCCACGCACAAGGCGATGCAGGCGGCCGGTACGACCGTGACCGCGGCGGCGCCGATGTCCGGGCCCTACGCGTTGGCTGCTTTCGGTGACGCGATCTTCGAAGGTGAGGTCAACACGAGCGGGCCGCTCAATTTCAATCTGTTGATCACGAGTTATCAGCACTCGTACTCGAACATTTACACCGCGCCCACGGATATCTACGCATCGCAGTACGCCCCGACGGCCGATGCGCTCGTCCCGAACGCCACGCCGATCGGTACGATCTACAACCAGGGGCAGCTGCCCCAGAACGCATTGTTCAACAGCACTCCGCCCGCTCCCCAGTACGCCGCGATGACCCCGGCGACCACCCCGACCAATCTGGCGCCGGTGTTTGCATTAGGGTTCGGAGCGAATGCTCTGGTGACCAACACCTATCGACTGACGTACCTCCAGGATGCCACCACGAATCCCGATGGAGGCTTCCCGACAGTGGGCTCCGGCGTGCCCGCGGCCTCTCCGACGACCGGGCTACGGCAGGCGTTGAAGACCAACGACCTGAGAAACTGGTCTCCCACCGCCCCGGTGCTGCTGTGCGCCGGGGACAATGATCCCACCGTGTTCTATTTGAACACCCAGCTCATCCAGAATTATTGGGCGACCGCCGCCCCGGGTGCTCCTGTAACCCTTCTGGATGTCGACTCGGGGGTCACTACGAGCGATCCGTACGCGGCGGAAAAGAATGGCTTCGCGGCCGCGAAGGCAGCGGTTGCCGCAGCCGCGGTCGTCGGCGGCGCGACCGACGGCGGAGCGATGTCGGTACTGGCGGACTATCACGCCGGTCTCGTGCCGCCATTTTGTCTATTTGCGGTGAAGTCCTTCTTTGATGGTCACTGAGCCGAGCTGAAGAGCCGACCCACGATCGAGCTGACGACCGCCGCGAGCACAGACGCGAGCAACACCGCGCACTTACTGGTGGCCAACAGACCTGGATCGGGAAATGCAAGGTTGGCGATGAAGAGGGACATGGTGAACCCGATGCCACCGAGGCACCCGAGGACTACCAGGTGCGGCCACTCGATGCCTTCTGGTAATGAAGCGACCCTGGACCTTGTAGCCACTGCTGCCGCGAGCAGAATGCCCACAGGTTTGCCGAGTACGAGGCCACAAACAATGCCCAACGTCACGCCGAGCTGGGTACCTGCACCGAGAGATACTCCCTGAAAACTCACGCCCGCATTCGCTAGCGCGAAGAGCGGCATGATCACGTAGACCACCAGCAGGTGCAGAGAACGTAGCAGCCGACTCGAGGAATTCGTGGGCGGTGCCAACAGGCCCAATGCAACTCCTGCCAGGGTCGGATGTACGCCGGCGCGAAGCATCCCAAACCAAAGCACGATGCCGGGTAGGACATATGCGATCGGATGGCGTACCGCAAATCGCCGCATGAGCCACGCTACGACGATCCCGCACCCCACCAGCGCGACCCCCGGCAGCGCGATGCCGTCGGAATAGAACGTTGCAATGATGATGATGGCAATGATGTCGTCGACGATCGCAAGCGTCAGCAACAGCATGCGCAGAGCCGGTGGCGCGTGCTTCGCCACCAGCGATAGGACACCAACGGCAAAAGCGATGTCCGTCGCGGTGGGTACTGCCCAACCGCGGCGTGCGAGTCCATCAGAATTCAGGAACAGGTAGATGAGTGCGGGAGCGGCCACGCCCCCCACGGCCATCAGGACCGGGAGGGTCGCGATTCGCGGATTGGACAAGGTGCCTGCATGGATCTCGTGCCGGATCTCCAGGCCGACGACCAGAAAGAAGAGCGTCATCAGCCCATCGTTGATCCAGAACTCCAAGGTCGGTGACCCGACGGGACGGATTTGCCACAGCCCCTCGTAGGCTGCCTGCCATGGGGAGTTGGCCAGGACCAGCGCGATCGCGGTGGCGGCGAGCAGTGCGATGCCACCGGCCTTCTCAACACGCAGAAAGCTCTCGATAGAAAGCAGGATTCTGCGTAAGGAAAGCGGCTCAGCGGGCACGAGACCTGAAGGCGGTGTCGCCGCCTACATCTGGGGCGCCCACGACGAGCACCAGCCGCCGGCCTTCACCGTTTTACCGGCGAAGATCTGGCAGGGGCCTGTGGGAGCTCCGGCATGACCCTGATACAGGCCGCAGTTCGCGCAAGTGCTGCCCGGAGCCCGGGCCTTTGCCTGGGAAGCGTCCTCGACGTACTTGACCGCCTTTGCTTCCTTCGCATCGGGGCTCAGCAGCGGTGCGTCGGCAGCCAGGGCGGCCCCGAGGTGCAGAAGAGGAACGCCTATGCTGAGGTTCTGCAGCAAGCGCCGACGGGACAGGCTATGACTCATGGGACGACCCTTCTTTCTTGGGTCGGAGCATACGCCAATGGCCGCGGAAAGGCGGCCTCAGCTCGAGCGGGCGCTGTAGCTCTCCATCATCAGGCCCGTTCCGCCACGGGAAACGTGGGCGACGACGGCCGTTCGACGATGGAGCTTGGTGATTGCGCCGAGGTTGATCGCGAAGGCGAGGATGACCTGCTGGCCTTTGCGCAAACCCAGGTTGGTGGTCTCTATGAAGACGCCGGTAGCGCTGAGATTGACCGCCTTACAGAGCTTACGGCGGCCTCCTGGAACCATGATATAGACGATTGTCCTAGCACGGTGCCTCGTATGCAGGCGGCGTTCCACTGAAATCAAGCCTCGCGGTCTTCTAATTCGTTTCTAGTTTCTACGCGGACGGTGATGATTATGCCAACGTCTCCGGGCAGTTGGATATCCACTCAACTTAATTGCATGGCGGAATTGTGACGAGTGCGCCAGGGACGGACCAAGTCCCCGGATTACGTCGCGTGGGCCGGTTTTTGACGGGCCCGGCCGTCATATAAATACGATTCACATGGCATCTGGCGCCATCGTCATGGAATACTGTCACATTATTGGCTCAAGCTTGGGCCGCGCGCGGGACGCAGAAGGCCGTCTGCTACCCGCCGCCGTCGCCTGAGGGTGCGTTTCGGGGGGTTGCCATGGGTTGGATCGTCCTGCTGCTGATCATCGGGCTCGCGCTCGTTTTCATCGCGATGTACAACCGCCTGGTGACGGCGCGCAACGCCTTCCGAAATGCCTTCGCGCAGATCGATGTGCAGCTCACGCGACGCTACGATCTCATTCCCAATCTCGTCGAGATCGCCAAGGGGTACATCAAGCACGAGCGTGAAACGCTCGAGGCGGTGATCCGTGCACGCAACTCGGCCTACGAAGGTTTGAAGGCCGCCGCGGCCGATCCCGCCAACGCGGCGGCGGTGCAGCAGCTGTCCGGTGCGGATCAGCAGCTCGGTGGCGCGCTCGGGCGCCTGATGGCGGTCGCCGAAGCCTACCCGGACCTCAAGGCCAACACCACGATGATGCAGCTTTCCGAGGAGTTGACCTCCACGGAGAACAAGGTCGCGTTCGCCCGGCAGGCCTACAACGATGCGGTGATGACCTACAACAACGACCGCGAGACTTTCCCGAGCAGCATCGCGGCGAACATGTTCGGCTTCCAGCCGGCCCAGTTGCTCGACATCGCCAAGCCCGAAGCGCGTGAAGCACCGAAGGTGAGCTTCACCTGACGTCCCGGCGGCGGTAAGTCGTCGCAGTGGATTTTTATTCTCGCCAGGCAGCCGCGCGGGGGCAGAGCCGTTGGCTGGTTCTTGCCTTCATCCTCGCCTTGCTCGCCGTCGCGCTCGCCCTCGATGTCGTGCTGTTTACGTTTTTGGCAGGCCGCACCAGTTACGCCGGCTTCAACGCTCTGGACTACGTAGCGGCCAATCCCGTGGAAGCCGCCTTTTGCACGCTCCTGGTGATGGGCGTGTTGGGTATAGCGAGTCTGTACAAGTCCATTCAGCTGCGCGGCGGTGGTGGGGTCGTAGCACGATCCCTTGGCGGCGTTCTGATCACGGGGGACACGACCGATCTGAAACGCAAGCGGTTGCTCAATATCGTGGAGGAGATGGCGATCGCATCCGGTGTTCCGATGCCGGAGGTGTACGTCCTCGAGCAGGAGCCCGGGATCAACGCATTCGCCGCCGGGCACACAGCAGCCAACGCGGCGGTGACGGTGACCCAGGGAGCGCTCGATCGGCTCAGCCGTGACGAGCTCCAGGGAGTGATCGGGCACGAGTTCAGTCACATTCTCAACGGCGACATGCGCCTCAACGTGCAGCTCATGGGGTGGGTGTTCGGGCTGTTCGTGATCGGGCTGATCGGGCGGTTGATCGTGCAGTTCTCGCCCCGCAGCGATCGCCGTGACTCCAATGTTGCGTTCATTGCGCTCGGCTTCGCCATCATCGTGTTGGGTTATGTCGGAATGCTGGCGGGACGGATTCTGCAGGCGGCGGTCTCACGCCAGCGCGAGCGGCTCGCGGATGCATCGGGGGTGCAGTTCACGCGCAATCCGCAGGGACTCAAGGGGGCGCTGGTCAAGATTGCCGCGCTGCCGGAAGGGTCCGCGCTCGTTGCGGCGGATGGCGAGCAGACGGCGCACATGTTTTTTGCCGACGCGCTGTCGCGAGTGTTCGCAACGCACCCGCCGATTCTCGAGCGCATCCGCGAGCTCGATCCGCACTTCGATCCGCGTGAGTTGGAGCGCGTTGCCGCAGAGTCGAGCCAGGAGCCTTCGCTGGCGGAGTTCGCGGGGCAGGACGGAGTTGGCGGGACTGTTGCTGCCCGTGGTCCTTTTGCCGGCGGCGGTCTCGCGGGTTTCGGTCAAATTTCGCGCGGCACGGTCAGCGTTGGCGATGCGTCGCGAGCGGTCGCCCAGGTTGGCGAACCTGACACCAGCCACATCGAGCGTGCGCAAGCCGTTCGCCTCGCGCTACCGCCGGCGGCCCGTGAGCTGAGTGAGTCTCCGGGAGGAGCGCAGGCGCTGGTGCTCGCACTGCTCGTCAGCAGCGAACCAGCGGTACGGGACCGCCAACTGGAGTTTCTGACGAAGTCGACCAACGCCGCCAGCATCGACCTCATACAACGCGTCATTCCCGTTGTGCGCGAGCTCGATCCGATGTTGCGCCTGCCGTTGTTGCAACGCGCATTCCCAGCGCTGCGACGCTCGACCGTTCCGCAGCGCAAGAGTCTCGCCCGGTTGGTCAACGAGCTCATCCATGCTGACTCGCGCATCGACGTCTTCGAGTTCTGCCTGGCCAAGTTGTTGGAAACCCTGTTGAACGATGAGCTCGGCGCAACGGTCCCGCACGGCAAGCTCACCCTCGAGGCCGAAACCAACGAGATAGCCCTGCTCTTCGCGATTCTCGCGCAGATCGGCGCACAGGACGAGCGCGCCGCCCGTGAGGCCTATGAAGTTGGAATCTCCACCGTTCTGCCGATGCGGCGGCCACCGTACGCGCCGGTGGCGGACTGGCAGCAGAAGTTGAGTGCGGCGCTGCCGCGACTCGAGGATCTGCATCCCTTCGCGAAGAAGGCGGTCATCGAGGGCCTGGTGAAGACCGTGGCCAATGACGAGATGCTCATGGACGAGGAGGCCGAGCTGCTGCGCACGATCTGCGCCTTGTTGCACTGTCCGTTGCCGCCGATCTTGCCCGTCATCGCAGGCGATGCGGCGGAGGGTTGAGGGTCGAGCAGGTTCGCAGGGGATGCGGCGGTGGAGGGTTGAGAGTCGGGCAGGTTCGCGGGGATGCGGCGGTGGAGGGTTGAGAGTCGGGCAGGTTCGCGGGGATGCGACCGTCGGGGATCAGAGGCCGGACAGGTTCGCGGAGCTGCGCCCGTCGAGGAAGCTGCGGATCTCGCGTCCGAAGCGCTCGATGTCGATGAGGAACGAGTCGTGTCCCTCGATACAGCTGAGCGGCCTGAAGAACGTCACCACACCGGCGTTTGCCAGGTCGCGTGCCACCGAGCGCTGCTCGGCGATCGAGAACAGCAGATCCGATTCGACACCGATCACCAACGCCTGCTCGAGCCGCGCCTGTTGCAGGACATCCTCGTGCCCGCCGTGCTTGCTCAGGTCGAAGCGGTCCATGGCGCGCGACAGGTACAGATAACAGTTGGCATCGAAAGCCGTGACAAACTTCATTGCCTGGGCTTCCAGGTACCCTTGCACCGCGAACTCGGAGGAGAACGGCACGGCGTTCTTGAAATCCGCGCGGATCGGCTGTCGATCGAAACGTTGCTGCCATTCGGCGGCCGAACGATACGTGACGGTGCCTAACTTACGGGCGAGTCGTTGGCCGGAGCGCGGCGGCTTCTCGGCTGTGTATTGGCCTTGCTTCCAATCGGGATCGCCCGTGATGGCCTCACGTTGAATCGAGCGTAACGCGATGGCGAACGGCGAGGCGGCGGCGGTTCCCGAGATGCTCACGAGCCGTCGTGCCGCCCCTGGAAACTGTGCCGCGAATGCGAGCACGACCATCCCACCGAGCGATGGGCCCATGACGGTGTCGAGGCGTTCGATCCCCAACGAGTGTATGGTCTCGAAGCCGGCACGGGCGATGTCTTCGACTGACAGGTCGGGGAACGTCAGGCGGTAGGGTTGGCCCGTCTCAGGATTGTTGGAAGCCGGTCCCGTCGAGCCGAAACAACTTCCAAGGGAGTTCACACAGATCACGAAGAACCGGTCCGTGTCGATCGCCAGACCGGGACCGACCATCCTCTCCCACCAGCCGTCGCTCGGGTCCTCCGGCGAGGAAGCGGCGTGCGCCGAGGGCGACAGGCCCGTAAACAACAACAAAGCGTTGTTACGTGCCTCGTTCAGTGTGCCCCACGTTTCATACGCGATGCGTGCGCCGTGCAGCGCGCCGCCGCGCCACATTGGGAATGGATCCGGCAGGGGCGCGTACTTGCGCGCACCCGCTTCAGTCACGGGCGTGGATGATGCGGTTCTCAAGGCTCTGGATCACTACCTTCGGGAATGCCTTCAAACAACGGGGTCGAGAGATAGCGCTCGCCCGTGTCGGGAAGCATGGCCAGGATGACGGATCCCTCGGGTGCTTCCGCGGCAATCTTCGTGGCCGCGGCAAACGTTCCGCCCGAGGAGATACCGCAGAAGATGCCTTCGCTGCGTGCCAGAGCACGAGCGGCTTCGATCGCCTCGACATCGGTGACCGGCACCAGGCGATGGGGTACCTCGCGGCTGAGCACCGCAGGCACAAAGTCAGGAGTCCACCCCTGGATCTTATGAGGAGCCCAGGGCTTGCCCGACAACAGCGCCGCGCCCGCCGGCTCCGTACCGATGATGCGCACGTCGGGTCGGGCCAGGCGGATCATCTGTCCCGCGCCTGTCAGGGTGCCGCCGGTGCCCCAGCCCGTCACGAAGAAATCGAGGCGCTTGCCGGCGAAGTCCTCGAGGATCTCAGGGCCGGTCGTGCTGCGGTGGTAGGCCGGGTTGGCCTCGTTCTCGAACTGGCGCGCGAGGAACCAACCATGCTTCTGCGCCAGCTCCGCGGCTTTCTTCACCATGCCCGTACCGCGTTCCGCGGCGGGCGTGAGAATGACCTTGGCGCCGAGCATGCGCATGATCTTGCGGCGCTCGACCGAAAACGGTTCCGCCATGATCGCCACGAACGGATAGCCCTTGGCGGCGCAGACCATTGCCAGCGCGATGCCTGTGTTGCCCGAGGTGGCTTCGCACACCGTCTGGCCCGGCTTCAAAAGCCCCCGGCGCTCAGCGTCCTCGATGATGCCGATCGCAAGACGATCCTTCACGGAGCTCATCGGGTTGAAGAACTCGCACTTCACATACATCGTGACGTTCTTGGGTGCGAGACGCTGGATGCGCACGATGGGGGTTCTGCCGATCGTGCCGAGTATGTTGTCGTAGATCATGGTGACCTTCCGCGCTTGTTTGAGGTCGTCAACCTACTGTCGGCAGGCTGTTGCGTATTGAATGAAATCTGCAAAGGCCCAGCGGTTATAATGCGGGCCAGCAGCGATTGAGCCAGTATGCGGCACCGGCCGCCAATCGCCAACCCCAACACCGCAGCGCCGTCGAGCTCCGCTTGCCACCCGCTCCCGAAGATGATCGGATGATCAGATTGCAGAAATTGCTGGCCGCGGCCGGACTCGGTTCGCGCCGCAGCGTGGAGCAATGGATTCGCGACGGACGTGTGACGATCGCGGGCCGGGTCGCTCAGCTGGGCGACCGCGCCGCCCCTGGCGACGAGGTATGCCTGGATGGACGCAAGCTCGATCTGAATCCGGCGCAGCTCACGTCCCGTGAGCTTCTGCTCTATCACAAGCCTGTGGGAGAAGTGACGACGCGGAGTGATCCGCAAGGGCGGCCGACCGTCTTCGAACGCTTGCCGCAACCCGGGAACGGCCGTTGGATCACCGTCGGACGATTGGATGTGAACACCTCCGGTCTGTTGTTGTTCACGACGGATGGCGAGCTCGCCCATCGGCTCATGCATCCCTCGAGTGAAATCGAGCGCGAATACCTGGTGCGCGTACGTGGGCGGCCGCAGCCGGGGCTGATTAGAAAGTTGCTGGAGGGTGTGGAGCTCGATGACGGCCCGGCGCGCTTCGATCGGGTCACTCAGGAGGTGAGTGATGGCGAGCAATCCGAAGGCGTGAATACGACGTTCCGCGTTGTGCTCCACGAAGGACGGAATCGGGAGGTGCGGCGCCTGTGGCATGCGGTCGGACTCGAGGTGAGCCGCTTGCTTCGTGTGCGGTATGGCCCAATTGAGCTTCCACGGGATCTACGTCCTGGCACCTCGCGCTTGGCCGATGCCGCGACGATTGAGGAGCTGGCGGCGGTAGCTCGGCAGCCGGCGGCAGGCGGGCGCTGAATTGCGCCGAAGCGTTGTGCTCTTCTTTGCAACTGCTGCGTTTATCTATGCAAAGGAGGCAGAAGCCGTCCGCCGAACGGGGGATAGTTCCGGGGCATGTTCTTTGCGACATTTTTGCCATCGGTCAGCCAGCGACTTTGAGCCACACCAAGATGCAGATCCGCGTCGACGTCGACGATCATATTGATGGCAGCGAAGAATTGATGGTTCGCGTCGAGGGCGTGGTGGAAGGCTCACTGGATCGCTACCAGGCGCAGATTACCCGCGTCGAGGTTCACCTCAGCCAGCGAATTCCCCACAAGCACGGGGAGCGCGATATGTGCTGCCGCATGGAAGCTCACGCTGGCGGCCTCAAGCCGATTGGCGTGGTCCACGAAGCTCTGACGCTCACCGAGGCTATTCACGCGGCCTCGGCCAAGCTGGAGAAGGCGGTTCACCTGGCCTTTCACGGCCTGAAGGCGCAGCAGGCCGGAGTGGCTGCGGAAGAGGACGAGGCGCAGGGGCAGAGCGACGGCCTCGGGCAACTGCGAAGCTCTTGAGCGGGGGGCCTTCGGCTTCGGGGACTCAGACGCACTCCTGTGGCGTCTGGTGCTCGGTGGACGGCCAGCTTCGCGGGGCGCTGACCCGCTTCGCGGG
>DAITMW010000092.1:1695-22720 GCA_036834945.1 Steroidobacteraceae bacterium | reverse complement strand
TTGTAGGTCCGCATGCTGACTTCCTTGGCCATCATGAAGGTGATGACCCGCGTCTTGTCGGTCTGCCAGGCGAGCGTCATGAGCTCGAACATCACCTTGAGCTGTTCGCCGAAATCCTCCTTCTCGCCCGACGGCGCATCCGGAAGGTGAGTCTGCGAAGCACTCGCGTCGCGCACTTTCTGGATGCGACGCTCAATCTCACGGACGGAGTCGAGGTAGTCGGCGAGCGCCGTCCGGTCGCCGGGACCCAGCTCACCGCTCATGCGATGCGCCTTGTCCATGACGTGATCGAGAATACTGCCGGTCTCCTGAACGATCTCGGCGCGTTCCGCGTCCGTATCGCCCTGACCGAAGAGCTGATAGAACACCTTGCGGGGATTGTTCTCCATCGGCAGGGGTTGGCCGGGCGTGCGGAAGGCAACCGTGCTGGCGAATCCACAACCAACGCCGGGAGCACATGCAACGCCGCCGGCACTCTCACCCGCGAGCTCGATAGAGGGTAGCGGTGTCTCCTGCCCTATCGCACGGGCCGCGAGTTGGTCCGCTGTGATGCCGCGGTCACCTTTCCCATCGCGATCCTTCGGCCCGACACATGACAACCAGGTGCCGGCGATGATGCCGTGCGGATCGGAGCTCTCGGCCTCCTTGTTGCGCAGGCCGGTCACGACGGTCGTGTAGGACTTGTAGGGTTCGAGAGGCTTGAGAATCTGCGGAAACTCGAACTGCGTGCCAACTTCCTGCGGCTGCCACCGGTCCATGACCGCGCCATGTGGGAAATAGACGAACGCAATGCGTGACTTCGGAGCGGCGGGTGTCGCTGCCAGTGCCGTTGCCGCGGGGATCATGGCATCGAGCAGCGGCAAGCTGATGGCTACACCGGCACCCTTGAGCACCGCACGCCTGGAGAGATGTTTGCGCGTAATGAACATCGGAGTGTTCCTAATGCGTCGCGGGTGCCACGAGCGCAGCCTCTTGGGGCGCCTGTTGCAAAGCCGGGGCATCCGGCCTCTGGTACTGGAAGGCATCGCTCGTGACGATATCCATGACGAGCGGCTCGAACTTGTAACCCTGGGAGGCACTGTCGCGCGCTATGGCGCGCACCATGGGCATGTCCTTGTAGTCGAGACTGCGGCCGAGCGCATAGACCAACAGCTTCTCGGTCAGGGTCTGCACGAACTGGTCGGAGTGTTGCATCAGCGCCTGCCGCAGGTCATCCGGTCCGCGCAACGCCGTGCCATCGGGCAGAGTCCCACTGGCATCGATATCGGTCCCGGCGAACCGGTCCTGGGTCCGGTATTGACCCACGGCGTCAAAATTCTCGAGCGCGAAACCCAGCGGGTCGAGCAGGCCGTGACAGGCGTTGCAGCTGGGATTGCTGCGATGCCGGGCCATCAACTCACGCATCGTGAGGGCCTTCTTGCCCTCCTGGTTCTCTTTCAACGTCGCGACATTGGGCGGTGGTGCGGCCGGCGGCGTGCCCATCAGGCGCTCCAGGATGAAAGCGCCCCGCAGCACGGGAGCCGTCCGAGTCGGATAGGAGGACACCATTAGAATCGCCCCCTTGCCGAGCAACCCGAAGCGATTCGAGTCCGTCAGCTTGACACGGCGGAACCGATCGCCCTTGATGTCGAGAATGCCGTAATGAAGGGCCAGGCGCTCGTTGAGGAAGGTGTAGTCCCCGTCCAGCAGGTCCAACACGCTGTGATTCTCGCGGAACACGCTGTCCACGAACAGACGCAGCTCTTCTCTGAAGTCAGCGCGGATGTCGCCGTTCAAGCCGGGGAAGATCGCCACGTCCGGTTGGATCTCACCGAGTTTCGCCATGTTCAACCATTGGAAGGCGAAGCTCGACGCCAGGGACTGGGCACGCGGGTCCGCCAACATCCGCTTCACCTGGGTCTCGAGGCCAGGCCTCGAATGCAACTCGCCACGCTCGGCGGCCGCGAGCAATTGCTGGTCTGGAATGCTGCTCCAGAGGAAGAACGACAGACGTGAGGCCAAGGCGAGATCGCTCACGCGATAAACACCATTCGCTGTGGCCTGTAATCCCTCGGTGGGATGCTCGCTTCGATAGAGGAAGTCCGGGTCGGCGAGGATCGCGGTCAGTCCGTGGCGGATGCCGCCCTCGAAGCCGCCATTGCGTTTGCCCGCGGCATAAAACTTCATGAGATCCTGCATGTCGGCGGCAGTGACGGGACGCCTGAAGGCCGCCCCTTCAATGCGCCCGAGAATCTGCCGGGCACAGGCGTCGTCCTCGGACTCACTTTGCGGATAGCACGAGAAGATCCGCCTGCGGGACGGTGTCTCGCTCAAGCCGGTGGCCTTCAGCGGACCGCGAACTTCGAATGACGTCACGCGTAGTATGCGATCCTCGCCACCACCCGGAACGTTCGACTGCAGTCGATTCTCGCTTTCCGCGAAACTGCGCTGCACGAAGGCCACGGCGACCTTGTGCGGTCCGGCCGTAGCGGTGAAGTGGATATCCTTGAGCCGCTTGTTGATGGCGTCGACCGCGGGATCCTGGCGCTGATCGATCGCCTTCATGTCCTCCTCGCCGCCGATGGAGGTCTCGTAGATCTTGCGTCGGTCGAGCGTCACCACCAGGTGATTCTCGAACTCCATGTTATAGACCCAGATCGCCTGCGCCATGTTGGCGATGTTGATCACGTACTCGCCATCGGCGGGGAAATCGTGCGTCACTACCAGGCCACCGCGCGTGCCGAGCGGCAGACCCTCGGTATGGAAGAACTGCGTCGAGTTCGGCTCAGCGGTGTAGGTCACCCCGTTGGGACGCGCATGCGCATCCCCGAGAGCCTGGATGGCGACTTTGCGGGCGGCCGTGAGGTATTGCTCCATGAACGCCGGCGATACCTGCAACGCGCTGGCCACGGAGTCGAAGCCATCCCGACTGTCATCGCGCGGCAATGTATCCATCGGATCGATGTCGACATCCAACAGATCGCGCACGGCGTTGGCGTATTCCCTGCGGTTCAGGCGATGCAGCCCGACGCGACCCGGATCCGAGCGACCCCGCGATGACGCATCAATGGTGGTCTCCAGGAAGGAGACCATCGACTTCACGGACTCGTTGTCCGGCTGCGGGTTGCCCGCGGGGGGCATCAGGCGGCCGCGTAGCTTGCGGATGGCCTTTTCCCAGGTCTCGGCATCAGCCGGGATCTCGTGGGGCGACATCGATTCGAAGGCGATACCGCCCGCCCAATCGACGACGTTGTGACACTTGCTGCAGTACTTGTCGAAGAAGGCCCACTTCTGGGTGGCCGCGTCCTCCGTGCCTGTGGCCGCGACGGCCCCGGCGGCCATCGACGCGGCCGGCAGGACCCCGGCACAAATCAGGAGGGCAATGCCCCAGGTCCGGGACCGCCTCGCCTGTCCGCTGCTGCCCTCGACCACTCCCACGGATCTGTGAACCTCCGCCACCCCGGAAATACGCAAAGCATGCTTTGCTGTTCGATTGTGCACCAAAATGTGGCCGGGCGTGGCGAAGTTCAGATCCGGCGGCCATTTTCCAGGGGGCCGGCACTCTGGCTGGGCCGGCTCCTGGACTGGCTCCTGGGCCGGGACTGGCTCCCGGGCTGGCTCCTATGCCGGCTCCTGGGCTGTCTTGGGTTGATCTTGGGCTGGCTCCCGGGCCGGCGAATTGGCGACGACGAGCCCCAGCGCCACCGTCGGGCCGGAGTGGATCGAGTTGGCGACGGATGGCCGGTCACGCCGGCCGGCCGCGACGGCCGTATTCCGGTCTCGCGAAGTTGTCGTTAATGAAGTACAGCTGAATCTCGGACTCGTGCGACCCGTCACGGACTAAAGTCTGCCAGTAGGCAAACATAGCGGCGCCATACGCGAGTCACTTGCCTCGCGGTCATATCCCGCATCGCCGGGTTTGGCAAAACCAACTCATCAGGGAGCCGGCCTTGCCGGCGATTCAGGCATGAATCACATCTATCGCCTACGCTGGAACCGCTCGCTCGCACAATGGATCGTCACATCGGAGCTCTCGCGTAGAGCAACTCGTGGACATGGCTCACGCAGGCGATCCGCCGTACGTGCCCACCTGCTGGCTGCCACCAGCCTGGGTTTGTCACTCGGCTACGCTTGCAGCGCGCTAGCCGCTCCGACGGGAGGCACGATCACGGCGGGCTCCGGGCAGATCACGCAGTCCGGCAGCACCACGACCATCCAGCAGAATAGTCAGAATCTGTCGCTGGGCTGGCAGAGCTTCGACGTCGGCGCCCAGGAGACTGTGAGCTTCGTCCAGCCGAATGCGAGCGCCCTGGCCGTGAATCGCATTTTCAGTGCTTCCGCCAGCGAGATACTCGGTCACCTGCACTCCAACGGCCAGGTCTGGCTGATCAATCCCAATGGTGTCCTGTTCGGTGCGCACTCGCAGGTCAACGTCGGCGGCCTGGTGGCCTCGACGCTCGACACGGTCGGCGATAACTCGTCCGGCTCCCAGAAATTCAGTGGCACGAGCCAGGGATCAGTCGTCAACCAAGGCACGATCACCGCGGCCAGCGGAGGCTACGTCGCCCTGCTCGGCCACCGGGTCTCCAACCTGGGAGTCATCAGCGCACAGCTGGGGACCGTGGCTCTCGGTGCCGGCAGCGCACAGACTCTCACTTTCAACGGTAACCACCTGGTTCACTTGCAGGTCGACGCGAGCCAGCTGAACGACCTCGTGGAGAACCGCCAGCTCATCCAGGCTAACGGCGGACAGGTCTTCATGACCGCCGGCGCCAAGGACGCAGTGCTCGCGAGCGTGGTCAACAATACAGGTTTCGTGCAGGCCGAGACCGTTGAGAACCGCAACGGCACGATCGTTTTGCTGGCCGGAGGTGCTGGCACAGTCAATGTGGATGGCACCCTTGACGCCAGCGCGCCGCGTGGCGGCGACGGCGGATCCATTGAGACGTCCGGTGCCAAGGTGAACATTGCTGCAGGCGCAAACGTACACGCCAATGCACCTGCCGGACACAGCGGGACGTGGCTGGTCGACCCGACGGATCTGACGATCGATACCGGCGCCGCCAGCACGATCGCACAGTCTCTCAATAGCGGGACAAACGTCACAGAGCAGACCACGTCCAGCGGAGCCACCGGCGTGGGCCAACAGAGCTCCGGCTTGGGCGATATCAATGTCGAAGCCGGCATCACCTGGAACAATCCAGCGGCCACCCTGACCCTCGATGCCTTCCATGGAATCAACGTCAGCGCCCCCGTGAGCGGCGCGGGACAAGTCGTCATGAGCGCTGCCACCGGCAATGTGACGCTCAATAGCACGGTATCAGGTCAGGCGGGGGTTAAGCTCACCACCTCCGGAAACTTCGTCAACAACGCCGGTGCGAACGCAGTCAGTGCAGGGAGTGGCGCTCGCTGGCTGGTGTACTCCACGAATCCGACCCTGGATACGACCGGTGGCTTGACACCCGACTTCATCCAGTATGCCGCCGGTGCTGGCACAACACCCACACCCACAACCGGCAGCGGCTTCTTATATAGCGTCTCGCCCACCCTGTCGGTCACCGCTCTCACCGGGCCTGTTACAAAGACCTACGACGGTACGACGACCGCGACAATCGCCGGATCGAACATGACGGCGAGCGGTCTTCTCAACGGAGATACGGTGACCTCCGCGGGCGGAACATACGCCTCCGCGGATGCGGGAAGCGGTATCAACGTAACCTCTTCGACCGATGCATCGACTCTCGTCGTCGCGAATGGAAGCATCCCGGTATACGGCTACGGCCTGAGCGCTTCCTCCGTCACGGCCGCCATCGGTACGATCTCTCCGAAACAGCTCACCGCTACGATTATCGGCACGCCGACCAAGACGTACGACGGCACGACCACCGCGACGCTCAATTCCGGGAATTACAGCTTTTCCGGTTTCGTGACGGGACAGAGCGCCACGGTCAGCCAGCCGAGCTCGGTCGGCTTCGCTTCGGCGGACGCCAGTCCAAACGCGGTCATCAATGCGACGTTCGGCTCCACGAACTTCACAGCAGGCTCGGGCACCAACCTCGCAAACTATATTCTCCCGACGACGGCCACCGGTCCCGGCGTCATCAACCCCGCGCCCGTCAACCTGACGGGGCTGCTGGCCATGGACAAGACCTACGACGGCACCAACGCCGCCGCGCTCAACACGGGCAATGCGGGCATTTTCGGTGTCATCGCGCCGGATGTGGGGAGTGTCTCCCTCGATAAAAGCGCCGCAGCCGCGACCTTCTCGCAATCGAACGCCGGGAACAATCTCGCCGTGACGGTCACGCCCGGGAGCTTTCAGCTCACCGGCGCCAAGGCAGCCGACTACACGCTGATCGCCCCCGGCGACCTGAAAGCCAACATCGGGACGAAAGGCCTCACGCTGAGCAGCGTCGCCGGCACGAACAAGATCTACGACGGCAATACCAGCGACCTGCTGGACTTCAGCCATGCAGTACTGAACAACGTCCTGGCGACCGATGCCGCAAACGTAGCTTTCTCGTCGGCAGGCGCAACCGGGACATTCGCCTCTTCCGACGCGGCGAGCGGCATTGCGGTGAGTGTCACCGGAGTGACGCTCACTGGCACCGCAGCTAGCAACTATTCACTGGCCCAACCCACCGGCCTCTCGGCCAACATCACCCCGAAGCCGCTGACCGTTACCCTCGGCGGAAACCAGGTCAAACCCTACAACGGCACCCGGACAGCGACGGTGGAGGGCACGGACTTCACGATCACGGGTTTCGTGGGCACCCAGAGCGCCTCGATCACGCAGAATGCGCTGGCCCAATACGGGACTGCGAATGCGGGCTCGAACATCGCGGTCACCGCAACCCTCGAGGCTTCTGACTTCACGCCCGCCTCGGGTACCCTGATGTCCAACTACAGCTTCCCGCATACAGTGACCGGGAGCACGGGCACCATCAACCCGATCGCCCTCAGCGCTTACATCACCAACAACCCGACCAAGACCTATGACGGCAACACGACGGCGACCGTCACCAGCGCCGACTACGTCGTCACCGGGTTCGTAGGCAGTGAGAGCGCCACGGTTACCCAGCCGAATGCCAGCTATGGCGCGCCCGATGCGGGTCCTGAAACGGTTACGGCGTCCGTCAGCGCGGCAAACTTTACCGCGGGTAGCGGCACACTCCTCTCCAACTACATCCTGCCGACGACGATTTCAGGGGCGGGCACGATTCAGCCGCAGCAGCTCGGGGTCAACTACATCTACGGTTCCATCGTCGGCAACCCGACCAAGGTTTACGACGGCACCACGGTCGCTCACCTCAACCCCGCGAACTTTCAGCTCACAGGGTTCGTGGCCGGCCAGGGAGCGACCGTCACACAGACCACGGGACAGTACTCCAGTGCCAATGTCGGCACCCAGGCGGTTACGGCACAACTGAGTGCGGGAGACTTCATACCCAACGGTGGGACGAATCTCTCCAACTACACTCTGCCGAGCGCCGTCTATGGCTCGGGCACGATCACCCCGGCGCCACTCGCGGTGTCGATCGTCGGCAACCCCACAAAGGTCTATGACGGAACGACGACCACCGCGCTGTCGCCTTCGAACTACCAGGTAACCGGATTCGTGGCGGGGCAAGGCGCGGTCATCACCCCCTCCTCTCTCATCAACTACGACAGCAAGGACGTTGGCTCACATACCCTCACAGCCGATCTGACGGCATCAGCCTACACGCCGGACGCCGGCACACTGATGTCGAACTACATCCTGGCGACATCCGCTACCGGACCTGGCCAGATCACCCCGGCACCCCTGTACGTTATCGGTGTCGCGGCGAACAACCGGGCGTATAACGGAACGACCGGCGCGACCCTGAACATCTCAAATGCCGGACTCGGGGGGCTCGTGACCGGCGAGTCCGCCCTCGTGACGTTGAACACGACGACGAGCGGGAGTTTCGCGCAAGCCGACGTGGGCAACGGCATTTCGGTTAGCACCAGCGGCTTCTCGATTTCGGGGTCGGGCGCATCAAACTACGCCCTGCAGCCCGTGACAGGCCTTCGCGCCAACATCACTCCGGCATCGCTCACAATCCAGCAGGTCACGGCAAACGCGAAGTCCTATGACGGCACGACGCAGGCCACCCTATCGACGGGCTCGGCCTCGCTGCAGGGAGTATTCGGCTCCGATGACGTCGGGCTCGACAGCTCGGGAGCCACCGGGACGTTCGTTTCCGCGAACGCTGCAACCGGCATTCCGGTGAGCGCCGGCGGGTTCACGCTGAGTGGCACCAAGGCCTTCGACTATTCCCTGAGCCAGCCGACCGGGCTTACTGCAACCATCAACCCGGCAGTCATCACGGCCACGATCATCGGTAACCCGACCAAGCAGTATGACGGCAGCAACTCCGCCACCCTGACGGATGCCGACTATCAACTCACCGGCTTCGCGGCGGGCCAGGGCGCGTCCGTACCGCAATCGGCCACGGCAAATTACCTGAGCGCGAACGCCGGGAATCACATTGGTCTCGAGTCCACGCTCGTCATTTCCGACTTCGTACCGAACGCCGGTACGAACCTCGCGAACTACGCAATGCCTTCCTCGGCGACCGGCACGCTGGGCACCATAACGCCGAAGGTTCTCAATCTCACCGGAACGCGCGTTTACGACACGACGACGGATGCCAACGGCACCCTCTTTGGTACGTTGACCGGGCTGAATGGCGATACCCTTACAGTATCCGGCAGCGGCACGCTATTGAGTAAGAACGTCGGTACGCAGAATTTCGCGTCCCTGGGAAACCTGACTCTGAACGCGAACGGGGCCGCGCTGGCGAGCAACTATACGCTCGTGGGTGGAACCGACTGGGTCAAGATCACACCGGCCACATTGACGGTCACCGGTACGACCGGATCCTCGAAGACCTACGACGGGACGACATCGGCCGCGATCAGCGGAGCCACCCTGAACGGTGTTCTGGGCGGCGATACGGTCAACCTGGCCAACGACACCGCCGGCAACTTCACCGACAAAAACGTCGGCACGAACAAGACCATCATTACCGCAATGACGGTCACGGGAGCGGACGCCGGAAACTACACGCTGGTGCAACCCAGCAATGTCCAGGGCTCGATCACCGCCGATCACATCACTGTCACGGCCACAGGCCGGAACAAGGTGTACGACGCTACGACGAGCGACAACCCCATCCTGGCCAGCTCCGGTGTTATCGGCGGCGATGTAGTCTCATTCACCGGCACAGCCAATTTTGATACGGCGGATGTCGGCACCGGCAAAGCGGTCTCGGTCATCAACATCGGCAAGAGCGGTGCGGATGCGGGCAACTACATCCTCGACAATGCGACTGCCACGACAACGGCAGACATTACACCCCGGGTGCTCAACCTCCAGGGCACGCGTGTCTACGACACGACGACCAACGCGGACTCCAGCCTCTTCGGCAGCAGCGGGACTCTGACGGGCGTCGCCGGCCAGACGCTGATACTCTCGGGGACCGGCACACTCACGAGCAAGAACGTCAATTCACAGCAGACGTTCTCTTCGCTCAATACGCTCACCCTCAGCGACGGCGCCAACGGAGGCCTCGCCAGCAACTATACGCTCGTGGGCGGAACCGACTGGGTGAACATCACCCCTGCCCCTCTGACGGTCATCAATACAGCGGTGACTCCGAAGACCTACGACGGAACCACGACGGCCGATCTCACCGGCGCCACACTCCAGGGCGTTCTCTCCGGAGACCATGTCTCACTGGGCAACGCCACGACAGGCACCTTCAGCGACAAGAACGTCGGCACCAACAAGACCGTCACGACGGCCATGACCATCAGCGACACGGACGCCGGCAACTACACGCTCACTCAGCCGACCCTGCTGGGAACCATCTCTTCCAAGTCCATTACCGTTACCGCCACCGGCGTCGACAAGTCCTATGACGGCACGACCGTTGCCAGCGTAAACCTCAGCAGCAGCCAACTGGCTCCCGGGGACAGCATCACCTTCGCCGACACCTCCGCGACGTTCGCCGACAAGAATGCCGCCACCGGGATCGCCATCGATGTACAGGGAATCCACGCAACCGGCACAGGTGCCGGCAACTACACCCTGTCCAACACGACGGCCACGACCAGCGCGAATATCAATCCGCTGGTCATCAATCTGAGCGGCACACGTGTCTATGACAATGACGTCGATGCAGCCGCCTCGCTGTTCGCTCCGGGCGGAGCCCTGGTGACCGGTATCGGCACGGAAACGCTCGTTCTGACGGGCTCGGGCGTCCTCGCCAGCAAGAACGTCAATAGCGCGCAGCCTTTCAGCTCGCCAGGTACGCTGTCGCTGGCCGACGGAACCCATGGCGGTCTGGCCAGCAATTACACCCTGGTCGGCGGAGTCGACGAGGTCAACATCACGCCGTTGCACATTACTGTGGCCGCCAATGGCGCCAACAAGGTCTACGACGGCAACACTCTCGACCCGGGCCTCACGCTCGGCAGTACAGGCGTGCTTGGCGGAGATTCGATCACCTTCGCGCATATGTCCGAGGCTTTCGTGGACAAGAATGTCGCCAACGGAAAGTCCATCACCGTTAGTGGTATTTCGATCAGCGGCGGTACGGATGCAGCGAACTATGTCATCGACAATAGCACCGCTACCACTACAGCCAATATCACCCCGAAGTCAATCACGGTCACGGCCACCGGCACCAACAAGGTCTACGACGCGACCACCTACGACGCGGTCACCCTGACCTCTGGCCAGGTTGTCCTTGGGGATGACGTGACCTTCTCCGCCGGCAGCTCGGTCTTCGGAGACAAGAATGTCGGCGCTGGCAAGACGGTTCTGGTCGGCGGCATCGTGGCCAGCGGCAATGACGTCGGCAACTATGCGTTCAACCATTCAGCCAGCGCGGCGGCTGACATCACGCCGGCCCCGCTGACCGTCGTCAATACACAGGCGAGCAGCAAAACGTACGACGGCAACACCGTAGCCGCGCTGACCGGAGCCACACTGAACGGCATCCTGGGCAACGACGACGTGACGCTCCGCAACTACACTACAGGGTCCTTCATCGACGCCAATGCCGGCTCAGGCAAGTCGGTAACCACCGCTATGACTATTAGTGGCGGCGACATAGGCAACTACACATTGGTGCAACCCACCGGCCTCACCGCGAACATCTCGCAAGCCGTCCTGAACCTCACCGGCACCCGGCAGTATGACGGCACAACGAACGCCGCCGCCGCCCTCTTCGGCAATGCCGGTGTACTGAATGGTGTGAATGGTGAAACGCTCACCCTGGGCGGCACGGGCGGTCTCAACAGCAAGAATGTCAATCCGGCGCAGGGTTTCGCGGACTTGACCGGCTTCAGCCTGAGTGGCAACGGTGGCGCGCTGGCGAGCAATTACACGCTGAGCGGCGGTATTGACTGGGTAAAGATCACCCCAGCGCCTCTGAATATCATCGGCGCCCTGGCCAGCGATAAGATCTACGACGGCACCACGATCGCGGCTCTGACAGGGGCGACCTTGTCCGGTGTCATCGGCACGGACGACGTTACGCTTGGGAACAGCGCAACGGGAATCTTCTCTGATAAGAATGTCGGTACAGGGAAGGCAGTCACAACTGCGATGACAGTTGGCGGCGGCGACGCGGGCAACTACACCTTAGCGCAGCCGACGGGTCTCCACGCGAACATCACACAACGAAGCGTTACGGTCGTCGCGATAGGCATCGACAAAGTCTATGACGGAGACCGCGACGATCAGGTGACATTGGCCACGACCGGCCTGATAGCCGGTGACGCGGTTTTAACAGCGGACGCGTCCGCGATGTTCGTCGACAAGAATGTCGGTAACGCCAAGTCGGTCAGCGTCACCGGTATTACGCTCAGTGGCGCCGACGCGGGAAACTATTCCTACAACACTACGACGACGACCGCTGCGAACATTACCCCGAAGGCGGTCACGGTCGCAGCCAGCGCCCAGGACAAAGTTTATGACGGTAACACCAATGCCCCCGGCACCACTCTGACGGCGAGCGGCATCCTGCAGGGAGATGTCGTCAGCTTCAATGGCACGTCGGCCACGTTTGACGACAAGAACGTCGGAAACGGAAAGAACGTGACCGTGACGGGCATCAGTGGCACTGGCGCGGACGCCGGCAACTACTCCTACAACTCCCGGGCGGTATCGACTGCCAACATCACCCCCGCGCCACTGACTGTCACAGGCACACAGACCACGAACCGAACTTACGATGGCACCGTGGCTGATCTGCTTTCAGGCGCGACGCTCTCGGGCGTCGTGAGCGGGGACTCGGTGACGCTGGACAACGATAAGGGTGGCACCTTCGCGAGCAAGAACGCCGGGACCGCCAAGGCCGTCTCGACCGCCATGACCATCAGCGGAGCGGATGCTGGGAACTATGTCTTGACGCAGCCGACCGGTCTGGTCGCCGACGTGACGGCCAAGACCATTACGGTAGCGGCGACCGGAACAAACAAAGTCTACGACGGCAACACAGGCGACAAAGTGACCTTGGCAAGCAATGGAATCGTGAGCGGTGACGACGTCACCTTCACCAACGGCAGCGCGAGCTTCTCGAGCGCGCTCGTCGGAGATGACAAGACAGTTACGGCTACTGGGATCAGGATCGCCGGCGCGGACGCAGGAAACTATGCACTCGCCAGTGATACCGCGACCACCACGGCGGACATCAAGTCCGGCACGGGAGTACAGGACACCGCGGTCGCGGTGGGATACCTCGAACTCTCGCCCGATGCGATCGCCACCCCATATGGCGTAGCCCCCGCCGATTCCCCAGGCCAGCTCACCGGCAACAAGAAGCGTCTGCACCGGCCTGTGGAGGCGAACGCAGCCCGCGTGGACTTCGAGTCAGGCCTTGCCTTGCAGGTTGTGGATGGCGGCGTACGGATGCCCGCGCAATGAAATATATCAATCTCACGGCTGCGATCGGCATGGCCCTCGCAGGGGTCTCGTATGATGCGTCCGCCCAGACCGCGCCTCCCGTCGGGACTCCCGGCGGCGGTCAGTTATTACAACAGCTGACGCTGCCCCCTGCCCCGCAGCCCGCCGACAAACCTTCACTGTCGGTCGAGCAGCCCGGGCACACGCGTGCAACGTCGACAACGCCCATCCCGGTGAAGCACATACGCATCACCGGCAACACACTGCTTCCGGAGAGCGCGTTGCACGCATTGGTCGTGCCAACAGAAGGAAAGACGGTCACCCTGGAGGATCTGCAACGGCTGACCCAGCTCATCACGGACCTGTACCATGACAAGGGATATCCCCTGGCCCGAGCCTACATACCGGCGCAAAGCGTACAGGACGGCGAGATCACCCTCGCTGTGGTCGAAGCACGTTACGGCCACGTCACCCTGAACAACCAGTCCACGACATCCGACCGGCCGCTGAACGCGACCTTGGCGCCGTTGAATGCCGGCTCGGTGGTCACCGGTAACACGTTGGACCGGTCGTTGCTGCTGCTGTCGGACGTCCCCGGTGTCATCGTCAATTCGACCCTCAGGCCCGGCTCCGCGCCCGGCACCTCGGACCTGCAGGTCGACGCAACATCGGCCCCGCGATATACCGGCTTCGCCGCCATCGATGACTTCGGCAACCTCTATACCGGTCGCACGCGCGGCACGGTCACATTCGACGTCAACAGCCTTTTCCACCAGGGCGACAAGCTCGACCTCAACGCCCTCACATCCGGCTCCGGCATGACTTATGGGCAGATCGGATACAAGTACCTGCTCAACGGCCAGGGAACGACGCTCGGGGTCTCCGCCTCCGGATTGCACTACAAGCTCGGGGGAAGCCTCGCCGACCTCGACGCTCACGGAACCGCCCAGGTCGACAGCATCAACCTGACGCATCCGTTCATCCGGCAAACCGGCGGAAATCTCTACGGACAGCTGCAGTTCGACCACAAACAGCTGCACGACGAGATCGACCTGGCCTCGATCCACACCGATCGCCATACGAATGGCTTCACGGCCGTCCTGGCGGGTGACCGTCGCGATAATTACGGCGTCAGCAACTTCAGTCTGAGTGCCACCGTCGGCCAGGTGGGCTTCGACGACGACATCGCCCGGTTCACAGACCTCGTCAGCGCCCAGACGCAAGGCCGCAGCGAGCACTACAACCTGACGCTGTCACGCCTGCAGCAGCTCGATCCGGTGAATGGGTTGTATCTCGCCTTTACGGGGCAGCTCGCCAGCAAGAATCTCGACCCCTCGGATCAGTTTTATCTCGGCGGACCGAGCAACGCACGCGGGTATGACGTGGGAGCGCTTACAGGAGCCCAGGGAGAGCTGGTCACGCTCGAGTGGCGCCGCCTGATCCCCATTCCCGTTCGCGGCGCCTGGATCGCCAGCCTCTTCGTGGACAGCGGCCATATCCAGGTCTACAAGGACCCGTTCGTCCCCGGCACCAACTCCGCCACCCTGTCGGATGCGGGTCTCGGCCTGCACTGGGACGGCCCCCACGAATGGACCTTCAGCTTGCAAGCCGCCACGCATGTCGGAGCGACGTCGTCGCTACTGCACTCGGATACGACCCGGGTGTGGGCGCAGATCCAAAAAGGCTTCTCGTTCGCAGGGCACTAGGGCAGACGGTACAGATCGAAGCTCGACCAGTTGACCATGAGCGCGAAGCGCTCGGTCAAAAGGGGCCGGCTCGCGACCAGGGTTTAAGGTCGCAGCCGCTCGAGCAGGGTCTTCAGGGCCACTTCGCCTTCGGCGCGCACTTCGACGGTCAGCCGCTCCCTGGGGTCCGTCTCCCGCGCCAGCGTATAGGGGGCACCCGCATACAGCCGGTCGAGGAACGCCTTGAAGGCCGGTTCGAGCTCGGCATAGGCCGCATCCGTGTTGGGGGCCGCCAGCCGATCGTTGGCGAAAAACTGCAAGCGATTGCCCGGCACCTGGAGCGCGCCCTCGAGCTCCGCGTCCGCGCTCATGAGCTCCGCGGCCCTCAGGGCTTTGTGAGCGACCCGGGCGAGCCGCTCGGACAGATCGCCGCTGAGCGGTTGCTTGCTGTAGTACACAACGCCGCGTTCGTGACCCGTCTCGTCCAACGCGTAGTTGCCTTCATGGGCAATGAGCATGACTCCCGGGCCAGTCGGAACGTGGCTGTAGTCCGCGACGTCGATCAGCAGGTCCTCGAGCGCACTCTGTTGAATCCAACGATGATAGATCGGGATGAGCTTGAGGATATCGACCCGCTCCGCGTCGCGTGCGAAGAACTTGATGCCAAACTTGTGCAGGTCCATGGACGTCAGGCCATCGCTTCGGCAGGTTCAGGAAGCTCGATGGTGGGTTTCGCCCGCGCCTGCTGCTCGCTCATTCGCTGGTAGTAACCGTATGCCGCCTCGATGAACAGCTGAGCCTCCTCCACGAGGTGGCGAGCTTGTTCGGCCGCGAACACGCGGTTCTTGTCCGCATGACGATTGAGTAAGTACAGGGCGAACTTGCCGCCGGCGTACTGCCCCGCGTCCGGTGACTGGAACAGCTGCGTGTCGTAGAAGCGCGTCTTGAACTCAGACACGATCTGGTCAGGGTCGTCGGTGATGTCCCACAGCTGCGTGTGCACCAGGCCCTTCGCGGCGATGAGCATGGACTGGTACGCCGCCTCGTCTGCCTTCTGAATCTCGTTCTGCTCCAGGTAGACCTGGGCCTCGAAGTTACGTTGCTCGGCCGCCTGCAGATCGAACTCGATCTGTGGCACGACCTCGCCGGCACACTCTCCGGTCGTGATGTCGTTAGTCGTGAATTCGCGCGGATCCCGCCAGTCGGAGTAGAGAGTCCGGTCGACGGAATAAGGAGGAACCGCGGAGAAGGCATCCACCATCTGCTTGAGTGCCTTCTTGCCGATGCGCGCGACGAAATCCTTGAAGCGCTCGCCTTCCTGGCGCTCGGACAGATACCGCTGAGTCACGTGATCGATGAACTCAGGAATACGTTTGGACGGCACGGCGCCTATGGTGAGGCCGTAGGTGGCTCCATTGTTGGCCCACTCGCCTCCCATCAACACGCGGAAGTGCGGAACGGTCGCGCCACCGATCTTGCGCGAGACGCCGTAGAAGCCGATGTCGGCAAGATGATGCTGGCCGCACGAATTGAAGCAGCCTGACATCTTGATGTGCAGATCGCGCACGGCCGGGTCGATCGCGCCGCTCTTCTGTCGATCCACAAACCGCTCGTGGAGTTCCGCGGCGAGACCGCGGGAGGCCGCGATACCGAGCTTGCATGTGTCAGTACCGGGGCAGGAAACCACATCCTCGATCTTCCCGGCACCGCCCAAGGCCAGATCCAACCGCTTCAGCTCCGCGTAGAGCGCGGGCAGATCAGCCTCGGATACCCAGCGCAAAACCAGGTTCTGCTCGGTGGTCGTCCGAACGGTATCGCCCACGAACTTGCGCGCGACGTCGGCCAGTTGCCGCATCTGCCAGGAGGTGAGGTCGCCCAACGGCAGGGTAATCGTGGCGACAACGTACCCATCCTGTCTCTGGGGGTACACGTTGGTCGCGCGCCAGGCCTCGAACTCCGGGTCGAGCTTGGCGAGGTCCAGGCTGGAGGACGGCTTGGCGGGTGACTCCCGGTAGCGCTCCACGTCCTTGAGGTATTCCGTCCAACGCGGATCAGGGCGCAGCACCTTGCGCTCCTCGAGGACCAGGCGGCGGAACTCCTCGAGACCGAGCTTTTCGACCAGGAACTTCATGCGAGCGCGGCCGCGATTGCGCTTCTCACCCAAACGGGCAAACACACGGCAAGTCGCCTGGGCCAGCGGCAGGATCTCTTCCTCGGGAACGGTGGCGTCGAAGAGCTTGGCGTCATAGGGCACAGCGCCCAGACCGCCGCCGATCACTACTTCGAAACCGCGCCGCGTTGCGCCGTTCGATTGCCAGGTCTTGGCGATGAAACCGAGATCGTGAATGTTGGTCAGGCCGCAGCTGCTGGTTTTGCAGCCGGAGAAGGCGACCTTGAATTTACGCCCCATGTCCTGCGTGTCAGGGTGACCCAGCAGGTGGTACGCCATGGCCTTGGCATACGGGGTGGTGTCGAAGGCCTCGCCTCGGCAGACGCCGGCCAGCGGGCATGCGGTGACATTGCGCACCGAGTTGCCGCAGGCCTCGCGGGTGGTAATGCCTACAGCAGCGAGCCGCCGCATCACATCGGGAGCATCGGCGATGTGGACGTAATGCAGCTGCACGTCCTGACGCGTGGTGATGTGGCAGATAGCGTCGGAATATTCCTCAGCCACGTCGGCGAGGACGTCCATCTGATCGGGGTTCAGGCCACCGAAAGGGATTTTGATGCGCTGCATGCCCGGCGCGTCCCACACGGTGTCCACGCCCTTGGTGGCCTGGGTGGGAAACGGGAGCTGGCGCTGGGTCAGGCCGTCGTGCCGCTGACCGTTGTCGTAACGCTGGCCATAGGAGCCGCGGCGTAGCCGGGTCTCCGCGAACAGCTTGTCCTCGATCTTGCCCTGCTTTTTCAGCTCGAGCTGCGTCTCGAAGACTTCGATTTCGCGAGCGAGATCGGCAGGCATCCGATCCGCGAGGCGTTCTCTCCAGCTAGCCAATTTCGGTGGTATCCAATCGAGCCTTGGGGAGGGTGGATGATAGGCCGCGCAGCAGGCAGCTCAACGCCCTGGCTAGACTTGTTAAGCATATGCATATGCGTTTTGAACGCCGGCGGGGCCGCAGCCCCGCCAGCGCCCAAACGCCTCAACTTACAGTGATCCCAGGAAGGCCAGCAGAGCCGTACGGTCGTCCGTGCTCAGAGCCTGGAAACGCTGCCGGCTGGCAGCTCCCTCTCCACCGTGCCAGAGGATTGCCTCCGTCAGCGTGTGCGCCCGGCTGTCGTGCAGGTAACCGACCTGGATGCCGGTACCGGCCACCTTCTCGGTGTAACCAATGCCCCACAGCGCCGAGGTGCGCCACATGCTGCCGGTAGCCTGACCCTCAACGAAGGTATCGGCCAGGTCCTGCCCCATGTCGTGCAACAACATATCGGTGTACGGGCTGATCGTCTGATTGCGAACCTCAGCCATCTCCGAGCCGGTACCCGTCTTCCACTGCTTCACGTGGCAACTCGTGCACTTGATGGTTTCGAAGACCTTCGCCCCCGCGGCCACCTGTGTCGGATTGACATCCAGGTACGACAGCGGCGACACACCCTTCGGGAAGCCGCTCACCAGGCTGCGCTGTGCGGGAACACCCAGCAGCGTGACGTAGCGTGTCAGCGCTTGCAGCGTGTCGTCCGAAATGCCGGGCTGCGCTTGACTCGAGTTGCAGTTGGCGGGGCCGTACATGCAATTGCGAGTCGGATAGATCGGCGAAGTCACCGACATATCCTGCAGCGCCGCGCCAGCGACCTGATGGCGCAAGCTGACTTTGGATGCCTTCCACCCGAAGCGGCCCAGGCGCACGGCCTTGGTCTCCGGGTCGTACACGAAGTTCGCGGTGCCCTTCACGCCGTCGGCATCGGGGGTAGCACGAACGCCAGCCAGAATGGCAGCGTCGGGAATCGCCTCGAGCAGACCCATGCCAATCACCGGCTGCGCGCTCCGCAACGAATAACGGGCGGGTGTCGGACCTTCGAACGCTATCCTGGGCTTGCTCAGTTGAACCGCAGTGCCGTCGGCTAGCGTCATGCTCTTGGTATCGAACCCGGCTACATACACGCCGGTGCCCCAATAAGTCGTGACACCGTTCGTCGAGGGCTGCGAGTCCATCTGCACCGCCGCGCCATACACCGCATTCGGCACCTGCTGCCCGTTGCCGTCGACATCAGCCGTAAACACCGCCTGCGTATCGAGGCGTTGGTTTACCACTGTCGGAGCCAAGCTACGCCCGTTGTTGATATGACAGCCGAAGCAGGTCGACTGGTTGAACAGGGTTCCCTGCAGACCGATTCCGTCCACGTTCACATCGTTGCCGGCCTCCGTGTGCTCGCCCGTCGTCATGTTGGTATGGAACCAGCGGCGTCCGATGACGAAGCGTTGCATGTTCTGCATGCCGACGTCGTTTTGCGGCTGCTGGAACATGAACGTCGCGTTGTCGGCGTAGTCATACGACACCGAGCCGAGACCGCCTTGCCAGGTCTCGGGCGGCAACGGCGCGTTCATCAGTCGCGGCTGCACGCCGTACTGCGGAACCAAGCCGGTGCCCACCACGTAGGTCCATTCGTTGGTGTAGTAGCGCAGTCCACCCGGATCGCCGATGACGGCCATGGCCTCTGGAGTGGAGAAGAACGATGTCGACACCTCGATGACATCACCCACCACCAGCGGCCGTGACGGAACGTTCGTCCCATTCGGAACGAGGACACCGTTGGTGTCGGGACTGAGAGCGGCATGCCCCGGGTAGTTGTCGACCGTTACGCTGCAACCGTTGTTGAGCCCGCTGTCGTTGACCAGCTTGCCATCTGGCGGATACGGCACGACCGGACAGCTGGCAATCTGGGTACCGTATTGCGACGGATCCACCAGTTGCCCTGAGGCCATCCAGCCATACCCCGTCACGCCGGGCCGGTCGAAGGCGCGGAAGAACGACTCACCGCCCGCCTTCTGCGCCACCTTGAAGTACTGGTTCATCCGCAACGTCGGCTTGGTCACGCCAGGCACCCGACTGTTGTCGATGATCTCGATACCCCACGTGCGGGCCGGCTTGAAGTAGTTCTTCACGAACGGGAGATAGTCACCCGGTCCCTTGTCCACAGGGTTGCCGGCGGCGTCGACCGTGTCATTGGGTCCGTAGCCGATCTCGTTCCAATCCTCACCGCGCTCACGACCATGACGACCACGACCCACCGTACCCCAGCGGGTGACGAGGGTTCCATCAGGCAATGTGAACTGCAGTCCTTCAAGGGGAGCCGTCTCGGCCGGCGGCGACGCGAGCTGACTTCCGTTGGCAGGGAACGGGATCGCCGAGGGAGTGACACTCGCGCCCAGGGTGTTGTCGCTGCCCGGCGATTTGAACGTCGCCTCGAACAACGAATAGCCGTAGGCCGTCTGGCGATGAACTCCGTTCAGGCGGATGTACCGGACGTTGGAATTCAGGTTCATGAATTCCTCGGTACCGCCCTTGCCACCCGTGACGTAGCGCAGCTGGTACCAGGTCTGCCCGTCGTCGGAGACCTGAAGCGAGTACTCCTTCGCGTAGGCGTTTTCCCAGACGATCCTCATGTAGCCGATCTGGGTCTTGGCGCCGAAATCGAACTGGATCCATTCATTGTCATCGTGGGCGCTCTCCCACCGGGTGGTCGAGTCACCGTCGATGGCCTTCGCCGCGGTGTTGTTCCCACTGGCCGACGAGGCGGTCGCGGCTACGGGTTTTACCGCGATACCCGGATTGCTCATGTCGACGCCAGCCGGCAGCTGCTGCGCGGGCGGCGGCGCCGCCACCTGCGTCTGTCCGGAAGACGGCAATGTCGGAGGCGTCACGACAGGCGCCGATTCTCCGTCGGGCGCAGGCCCGTTCTGGTTGTCCACGGTCTGGTTATCCGTGGGGGTGGTCGTAGTGGGTGGGGTGGTGGAAGAAGTGGGTGGCGTGGTGGTCGCCGGCGGCGTATTGGTGTCGGCCGAGCCGCTACCCGCACCCCCACTACCGCCGCTTCCGCCACCACCGCAGGCAACCAACAAGGTTGCTACCGCTAGGGCAACTAGAGAGTTCCTATTCACGCTTCAGTTTCCTGTTCGAAAGTCCCGTCGCAGAAGAACGACGAGGCCATTGTATGAAGCGCAAAGATCGTTACGTTTGTCGGCGGGTTGCGACGTCACCCCCCGAAGACACCCTTTACGGGGGACTTACGTCCAAAGGTATCGAGTGCGATACAACTTAATGAGGGAAGTGCGGCGTTAATCGCCACCCGCCGCGGAGGCATTCACTGGCAGTTCCGCGGACCCCGCCAACGTACGCGGGGTTCGCGGATTTCCTGACGCTTAGTGCGTCGGCCGTGCAGTGGTCCCTGTGCCTGTGGCGCCAGTGCCTGTGGCGCCAGTGCC
>DAITMW010000092.1:0-1595 GCA_036834945.1 Steroidobacteraceae bacterium | reverse complement strand
GTGCCTGTGGCGCCAGTGCCTGTGGCGCCAGTGCCCGTAGTTCCGGTGCCAGTCGTCCCCATCGTGCTCTCCGTTGCCTCCTTGACTCGGAGACTGTTTTGCACATGCCGCACGCCCGGAACATCGTCCACTAAATCTTCGGCGCGCCGCTTGGAGTACCGGCTCTCCACACTTCCGGTCAGAGTGACTTCGCCCTTGCTGACGTTCACCTCGACGTCTGAGGCGTCCACGCTCCAATCGTATGTCAGACGCTCGCAGACATCCTCACGAATCCTCTCGTCCGAGCGTGAAAACCCTTTTGGGCCGCGTCCGTAGTAACTTCGCTGCCGCATCTCGTCCATCCGACGACGGCGCTCGGCATCATCGTCTCCCATCCACGAGCGCACCTCATCCCTAGTGCGATCCCACCAGCCGCGATCCTGGTCCCGATCGCTACCATAGGCGCCGCCGTAAGCGCCTTCGTAGGCGCGGTAGCCCGACCCTTCTCTTCTCCAGTCGCGGCCGATGTTGGCGCCCATGCCCTCGCGAGCCCTCCAGTCCTGACCGTATTGACTGCTACGCCACTGCGAACCGCGACCATACTGTCCGAAGCCGTAGGGATCATAATCGTAGCCGGAGCGACCGCGCTCATAGTCGTAACCACCGCGGTATCGCTGCCCCTGGCCCTGTCCCTGTCCCTGTCGATACTCGTCCTGACTGAACTCACGGCCGTAGTCCTCGCCACGCTCGCGCCTCTCCTGGGCGCCACCCTGCATAGAACTGCTGCCGCTCTCATACCTCTCGTAGGGATCGCGGCCCTGTCCCTCCTGTCCCCACCCGCCCGAGCTGGAGCCCGAGCGACCGTAGCGACTCTCATTCCAACGCCGCTCATCGTCTCGCCATCGATTGTCGGTCATGTTGCAGCTCCTCGTTTGCAGGCACTGCCTGCTCATTGCCACAAAACGACCGCGACGAAAGGGAGTTCCGCCGTCAGCGGGGCGACTCAGCCGTCACGACACGGACTCCGGTCCTGGTGCGAGCAATCACCTGCCGTCGATCGAGTACTTCCCCGGCCCCGTGATGCCCAACAGCAACATCCCGCCCGCAATACCCAGATTCTTATAGAAGTGGATCATGTTGGAATGCTGCTCACCGCCGTGCATGGTCCAATACCTGTGGGCGATGAGCGCGGCCGCGATCGTGTACAGCGCGACGAGGAGCGCCGCGGGACGAGTCCAGAAGCCGAGCGCGATCAGAATGCCGAGACCCAGTTCTACGGCGATGGCAATCACCGCGGCGAGCGCAGGCGCAGGCAGTCCTACCGCCGTCATTTCCGCGACGGTTTCGGAAAAGCCAACCCACTTTTCCCAGCCGAAAATGACGAACAGCAACACCAGCAGGATGCGGGCCACCAGAATGGCGGAGTCCTTCCGCTCGTCGAACAGCGTGTATCTCATTCAATAGAATGCTGCCGTACGAACGTAAGGTTGATCTAGGACCGCGGAATCGGTTTTGGGACCGATCGCCTCAACCGACCAGACGCCGGTGAGGTCCGGACTCGAGCTCACGGTAACGCCTGGGATCATCAACCCGTCATTTGCGATGCGCCGTGCCCG
>DAITMW010000091.1:18426-22847 GCA_036834945.1 Steroidobacteraceae bacterium | reverse complement strand
TCAAGGCACTCGACATTCTCGCGAGTACCGCGGCGACGGCGTTCGAAGCCGCATCGCTGCTGGGACAATTGCGTACCCTCAACCAGCAGCTCGAGCAGCGGGTGCACGAGCGCACTCAGGAATTGCAGGCGGCGAACGCGGATCTCGAAGCGTTTTCCTATTCGGTGTCCCACGATCTGCGCGCACCGTTACGCAGGGTCGACGGCTTCTGCCAGATGTTCATCGATGAGTTTGGCGCCGGTTTGACGCCCGAGGGGCGCCGTATTCTGGAGAACGTGTCCGCCGGCACGACGCACATGAGCGAGTTGATCGACGCTCTGCTGCGGTTCGCTCGCTACAGTCGCCAGCCGCTGCAGACACGCCCGGTGCAAACCGAGGCGCTCGTGCGCCGCATCGTCGGCAACTTCAACGAGCAACTGCAGGGTCGCAGTGTCGAGCTGCGGATCGGCGCATTGCCGGACTGTGTTGCCGACGGCGCGCTTCTCGAGCAGGTCTTTACCAACTTCATTTCCAACGCCATCAAGTTCACCTCGGGCCGTCCGGAAACCCGCATCGAGATCGGCTCGCGCCAGGAGGACGGTGAGCAGGTCTACTTCGTGAAAGACAACGGTGTCGGGTTCGACATGCGCTACGCGGACCGCCTGTTCGGGGTGTTCCAACGCTTGCACAAGCAGAGCGAATTCGAGGGGACGGGAATCGGCTTGTCGATCGTGCATCGGATCGTACGCCGCCACGGCGGCAGGACCTGGGCCGAGAGCCGGCCGCAGGAGGGCGCAACCTTCTACTTCAGCCTGCCGATGCAGGCGAAGGCCGCGGTTGCGTGAATCCGGGACAGGACGTCATAACCGCTCCCGCGCGGCGAGAGAGCCAGGATATCGATCTCGATGTCCTCATGGTCGAGGACTCGGTTCCCGATGCGGAGCTGGCCATCTGGCGGCTCACCCAGGGTGGGTTCCGCTGTCGCTATCGCGTCGTCACCTCGGAGGATGAATTCGTCAGTGCGCTGCAGGAGCGCTCACCCAGCTTCATCCTGTCCGATTTCAGTCTTCCGGGCTTCGACGGGATGGCCGCTCTCGACACGGCAGCCCGGGTTGCCCCTGATGTCCCTTTCATCTTCCTGTCGGGGACGATCGGCGAAGAGCGCGCCATCGAGGCTCTGCGTCGCGGCGCGGTTGACTATGTGTTGAAGTCGAACCCGATGCGCCTGGTTCCGGCCGTGAAGCGGGCGCTCGCGGAGGCGGAGCTGCGACGCGCTAATCGACTGGCGGAACGCCGCGTCGCGCGCATCATGGGCGTGTTGCAAATGCTCTCGGGCATCAACGCGGCCGTGGTGCGCATACCGGACCGCAGCGCACTCCTGCAGGAAGTCTGCCGACTTGCGAATCGGGTAGGCGGCTACTCCGTTGCCATGATTGCCATGATCGATCCGGCCACACGCACGGCGCGTTGTGTCGCCACGGGTGGCATGGAGATCGACGTCATGGCCGACGCAATATTCCCCGTAGCCGACTCTGAAGAGGGTGACACGAGTCTGACAGGGCGGGTCATTCGTAGCGGCGAGGCCGTATTCTGTGACGACCTGGCCGGAACGACACAACCGATCCGAGCCCGCGAGACTCTGCTGGGTTGCGGGATCCGCTCACTGGCGTGTCTGCCTTTGCAGATCGACCAGACGCCGGTCGGCACGTTGATGGTGGGCACGGTCGAGGCGGGCCTGATCGGGCGCGACGAGTTGCAGTTGCTGCACGAAGTGGCTGCGAATCTCTCCTTCGCCCTGCAGTACCTGGACAAGCAGGATGCGGTCCACTTCCTGAACTTTTTCGATCCCCTGACGGGCCTGGCCAAGCGGACCTTGTTCTGCGAGCGGCTGGGCCGCCTGCTCGCGCGCGGTAACGATGGCAACGGCCGCTTTGCCGTGGAGGTGTTCGATCTCGATCACCTGAGCGTGATCAATGATTCGTATGGCCGGCATACGGGCGACCGCCTCCTGCAGTCTGTTGCCCAGCGGCTCAAGGCTCATTGTCCGGACACCGAGCGACTTGCGCACCTCGCGGGTGGGACCTTCGTGATCGTGGCTCCGTTGGAGAGTGTTACCGAGAGCTCGGTGCACACGCTGCATCGCGAGATCATGCGACTCTTCGAGCAGCCCTTCCCGATCGACGGACGCGATATCGAAGTGACGGCCAAGAGCGGCTTCGCGTTCTATCCCGAGAACGGCCGCGAGCCGGACCAACTCGTGCAGAACGCCGAGGCTGCTCTCAAGGAAGCCAAGGCTCAGGGCGAGCAGTATCTGCATCACCGCCTGGAGATGAATTCCGCGTTGGCCGCGCGCGTCAAGATGGAGCACCGTCTGCGCGCGGCGCTCGGTAATAATCAGTTCGAGTTGCACTACCAGCCGAAGCTGCACCTGCGGACGGGAAAGATCGAAGCGGCGGAGGCACTGTTGCGTTGGCGGGATCCGGAGCGCGGGCTGGTGGCTCCCGGGTCGTTCCTCCCCATTCTCGAGTCGGCCGGCCTGATGCCGGCGATCGGCTCGTGGGCTTTGAACCAGGCGGCGGCGGATTGCCGCGAGTGGCGCCGCTCCGGTCTACCGCCGGTGAGAGTGGCGGTGAACGTTTCGCCAACCGAGCTGCGTCGCCGGGGTTTCGAGCACGAGGTGGTCCTCGCGGTGGGCACGCTGGCCAACGATGCGGGTTGGGGCATCGACATCGAAGTCACCGAAGGCGCCTTGTTGGGGGACTCCTCATCCTGCGTGCAGGCGCTGCGATTCCTGCGCGGCGCCGGCATCCGGGTCGCGATCGACGATTTCGGCACCGGTTATTCGTCGCTCGCGCGGCTGTCGGAGTTGCCGATCGATACGCTCAAAATCGACAGGGTTTTTACCCGCCGCCTTCCGGATGACCGTCGCAGCGGCACCCTCGTCGAGACCATCATCGACCTGGCGCACGCGTTCGATATGACCACGGTGGCCGAGGGTGTCGAGACTCAGAAACAGCTCGACTTCCTGGCGCGCGCCGGTTGCGACGAGTCACAGGGATACCTGCACAGCCGTCCGATCCCGCGGGCGGAATTCGAGCAGCTGCTCATCAAGACGAATACCAACCCGGATCCGGTCGCACCGCGGCCTGAATTGCAGCTTCGATGACGGTCGGCGACAGGCGGGTCGCCGGATGGTCGGGATGACAGGATTCGAACCTGCGACCCTCTGGTCCCAAACCAGATGCTCTACCAGGCTGAGCTACATCCCGAGAGAACCAGGGAGTCTACAGTCAGATGGCGCGTAGCGCCACTGTCACGGGTACACGTGCGGCTCTCAGGGCGGGCAGGAAACCTCCCAGCACACCCATGACGAGAGCCCAGGTGACACCAGTAGCCACTGTGGAAGCCGTCACCGCGAGGTGAAAGGAGAAGCCGAAGGGGCTCGCGGTAAGCCCGTTGAACAACACCCAGGCGAGCCCCACGCCCAGCAATGCACCCGGCAATGCCAGCAAAATCGATTCGGTGAGGATGGAGGCAACAACCGGCACCGCACGAAAGCCGAGCGCGCGCAGGGTCGCGAGCTCGCGACGGCGGCTATCAACAACGGCGTACAAGGAATTCACAGCCCCCAGGGTGGCCGCCACGGCCATGATGGTCCCGACGAAGTAGCTGACGAAATTCAACATGCCGCGCAGCTGGCTGATGTTCTGTTCCATCACCTCTGCCTCGGTTTTGACTTCCGCATGCATCGTCGGGTTGGTTTTGACTGCATCCGCAAACGCCGCGAAGCGCGCGGGTGAATCGAGCATGGCGGCCACCTGGTTGAACGTGTTGCGTCCGAATGCGGTCATGAGCACTTCGGTGTCGGCGAATACGAGGCAACTGCCTTCGGTCGTGCCCATGTCGAAAGTCCCGACGATGGTCCAGTCACCGCCGCGCATGGGGCGCTTGTCACCGAGCGCAAAGCCTGCAAACTTGCGAGCGCAGACGTTGCCCGCGATGAGCTCGCGCAGTCCCGGTCGAAACAGGCGTCCCGAGGTGAGATGCAGCTCCGGCGAGTAGTCCGTCATCTCCTGGGTGGCGCCGATCAGGGGGAAGTTGATTTTCGCGCCGGATACTTTGTCACGGGCCTGGATGAAGACCATGATCTGCGACATCGCGATCGGTTTGCCCGCGGCATTGCGACGAATGCCGGGGAGATCGCGGATCTGGGCGGCGATGTCCCTGGGAATGCTGCTCTGCATCGCACCCTGCGCCCCGACGCTGAAAACATTCACGCGATCCGGCCTGACATTTCCCATGACTTGGCGCTGTGCGCCGGCGCCCATCGCCAGCATGGACACCAGGACTCCAACAGCACAGCCCACGCCGATCACAATCGTCGCGATCAGGCCCAGTCGCGCCGGGATGCTGGCAAGGTTCATCCAGAGCAGCGACAAGTA
>DAITMW010000091.1:8374-18326 GCA_036834945.1 Steroidobacteraceae bacterium | reverse complement strand
ATGAGAAGGAAAACAGCGCGACCGGTGAACCCGAGAGTCTTCAACATCGCCAGCTCGGGCGTGCGCTCGCGAATGTTCTGCATCAGCATGGTGGCTGTTGAGAACAGCAGTGCCACGAACACCGCGGACACGATGGAGCGGATCACGAAGTCGAGGTCGCCGATCGCCTTCAATCCCTGCTGCGCGTTCTCACGGAGTGTCCCCGTGCTGGTCTCACTAGGGGCATTGGCGAACGTGTGGTCGATGGTTTCGGATACGCTCGCTGCCTGCCTCGGGTCCGAAGCGATCACGTAGAAATTCCGGACGGTGCCCTTGTTGGCGACACGCGCCTCATCGATATAGGTGTAGTTGCCTACAATGTAGCCGCCGCTGCCAGGCTCGTGCGCGGTGAACTGTCCGACCGCGTCGAAGGTCCAGTTGCCGGATCCGTTTTTCTGCAGCACCGCGGATGTCAGCGGAATGCGATCACCCACCTTCCAGCCATATTTCTTCGAGATGTCCGGGCTGATCAATACGCCGTTGCGGTTCTTGCGCAGGGCCTCCAGGTCCTGGGGGGAAACCTTCAGCATCTCGGGCACGAGGGTCAGCCAGACATCGTCGGGATCGATGCCGAGCACGAATACCGGTTGGTTGGGCTTCTGATAGGTTCCGAGCAGGCCGTCCGCGTAGCTCACCGACTTCACGCCGGGGAGGGTCTTGATTCTGTCCAGGTAGGCAAGGGGCAGTGGCGGCTCGCCGAAGACGTTTGGAAAGACCAGCAGCAGATCCGCGCGCGTCCGGGCGATGGCTTCCTCCACACCGGTCTTCATGCCCTGCAGCACACCAAACAGGATGAAGGCCACCGCCACCTGCAAAATGATCAGCACGGTTCGACCGGGCTTGCGCCAGATGCCTGACCAGATGAGGGGCAGAAATTTCATGGCTGAAGCGCAGTATCGGCGTTGTGGCGTTCCCTGCACAGGTCGGCCAAGCGTACTCCGTCGCGCCGCCCGTGTGCTTCGTCGCAACGCCTTTCTGGCCGAAGGTCGTATCCCTGCGATGGCAGGCGACCGTGTGACGGTCGTGGCGGACCGCGCAACCGTCTTCAAGTCGTCACATTTCAGTCACAGATCATTCACCTGGGGTCAGTACCGTTCGCAGGATTCACTGGCCGTGGGCAGATTGAACGTTGCAGACCCCACCGACATTGTCCGATCGGCTCGACGAGCGTCTGTTTCGGACTCTTTACGCGACCTCCCTCGTCTATAACACCTGCTGGGAAGATCCGGCGGTCGACAGGCAGGCGTTCAACCTGACCGCTGAAGACGTGCTGATGGTCATCACCAGCGCCGGGTGTAACGTTCTCGACTACGCCATACTCGCGCCGAAGCGTATTCATGCCGTCGATGCGAACCCGCGCCAGACGGCGCTCCTCGAGCTGAAGGTCGCGGGCGTCCGCGCCCTCGAGTTCAATGACTTCTTCAGCGTGTTCGGTGAGGGGTGCCATCCCGCTTTCCCCACTTTGTACAGTCGCCATCTGCGCGACCAATTGTCGGATTTCGCGCGCGGCTATTGGGATAAGCGCGTCGAGTGGTTTGCGGGCAAACGCGGTAGTTTTTATTTCCACGGCCTCTCGGGCCTGGTGGCCACCGCGTTCAAGGGCTACCTCGCGATCCGCCCGCGACTCGGTAGCCACATCCGCACCTTATTTGGCGCAAGCTCACTCGACGAGCAACGCGCGATCTACGACGAGCGTGTCGCCCCCGCGATGTGGGGACCGACCTTCCGCTGGGCGCTGTCGCGCCAATTCACTTTGAGTCTGCTGGGGGTTCCGCATCCTCAGCGCCGCGAAATCGAAGCGCAACACTCAGGGGGCGTCGCGGGCTACGTGCGGGAGTCGTTGGAGTACGTCCTGCGCCAGCTCCCCATTTGG
Organism: Steroidobacteraceae bacterium; assembly: GCA_036834945.1. Lineage (GTDB taxonomy): Bacteria > Pseudomonadota > Gammaproteobacteria > Steroidobacterales > Steroidobacteraceae > 13-2-20CM-66-19. Next base: position 16,414 of record DAITMW010000091.1, on the reverse strand, counting down.
AACAACTACTTCTGGCGACTCTACCTGCACGGTCGCTATACGCGCTCCTGTTGTCCCGAGTACCTGCGCGAGGAGAATTTCCAAGCGCTCAAGGGCGGTCTCATTGACCGTATCGTTCCGCACACCTCCACGGTCACCGAGTTCCTGCGAGGTACGGACGAGCGCGTCTCGAAGTTTGTCCTGCTCGACCACATGGATTGGATGGCCAGCCACTATCCGCAGGCGTTAGTAGAGGAGTGGCGCGAGATCCTCGCGCATGCCGCTCCGCGTGCTCGAGTTATCTTCCGTAGCGCGCATGCGCGCCCGGAGTATCTCGACACGATTTCCGTGGACGGGGTGAGGCTGACCGAGCACCTGTTGTTCCACGAAGATCTGGCGCGCGAGCTGTCGCGTCAGGATCGAGTTCACACCTACGCTGGATTCCATATCTGCGATGTCCCCGCGTGACCTGTTTGCCGACTCGCGTGTTTTATGGCAGATGTTACGTGGACAGTCGCGAGCTGGAAGCGCCGCGGAACGTCTGCAGGCTTTCTACGCACCTCAAGCGAGCCGTTACGACGACTTTCGGGCACGGCTTCTTCATGGCCGCGCCGAGCTCGTTGATCGACTGATCACCCCCGACGACGGAACCGTCGTCGAGCTGGGCGGAGGCACCGGCTCCAACATCGATCGGTTCGGACCGCGGATGCAGCGGTTGCGACGCTACACGCTGGTTGATTTGTGCCCGGCCTTGTTGGACCAAGCCCGCCCTCGGGCCCGGGTGCATCGGAATGTCGAGCTGGTGGAGGGGGATGTCACCCGCTTTCGTCCCGTCGAGCCGGTTGATTGTGTGTTCTTCTCCTATGCGCTCACGATGATCGACGACTGGCGGGCGGCATTGGCCAACGCTGTGTCGATGCTCAAACCGGGTGGAACGCTCGGTGTCGTGGATTTCTACGTGTCGAGTGCCCGTCCACGGCCAGGGCTCGTGCGGCACGCCGCATGGCAGCGTTGGCTGTGGCGGCGGTGGTTCGCGCATGACGGGGTGCGGTTGTCGCCGGATCATCTCCAGGCGCTCACCGATACGATTCCGGATCATGTGAGACTGGAGAAGCAGGGAGCGCTCCCCTATATCCCAGGATTGAGCGTTCCGTATTACATCTTCGTGGGCCGCAAGAGTTCATAGGCGAATGCTGCATTGCTCTGTATAAGCAGCTAATGCCTTGACAACTACAGCCTAGGCAAGTATCTTACCTCCGTGCTCCCGAAGGAGCGCCATCTTAGGAGCGTGAGCTTGGGCGACGTCTATGACCTCGAAAGCTACCAGCCCCGCAAAGGGGTCGGGCACCTTCTGAATCGCGTGCGGACCGAGATGCTCGACGCTCTCGACCGGGCGCTGGCCGCCGATCCGGAGCTGGCGAAGATGGAAATCAGCGCCGCCCAGTTCATAGTCATTGCCACGCTCGCGCTGGCCGATACCGCGAAGTCCTCCTCGGATTTGTGCAAGGGTATTTCGTACGATGCCGGTGCGATGACACGAATGATCGACCGGCTCGAAGGTAAAGGCCTCATTTGTCGCAGTCGCCGCCCGGATGACCGTCGCGTCGTCTACATCGAGCTCACGGAAGAGGGCCGTAACGCCTTCCCCCGGATGAGGCAGATCTCGATGGGTGTGGTGAACCGGTTCTTGCGCGGCTTCTCCCAGGCGGAAGCCCGTCAGCTGGAGGGGTTCCTCTCTCGAATGCTAGAGAACGCGGCCTGAGTTTTTTTGACATGATGTTTGCCTAGGCATTAACCGCCATGGCAGACGGGTGTTAAGGGAGTGTTTATGAGTACCTTGAAGGCTCGCCGCACACTGTGGCTCGCCATTGTCACGGGCGCTTTCGTCGCCATCGGAGCGGCTTACGGGGTGTATTGGGCGACCGTGCTGCGTTACTCCCAGTCGACCGACGACGCCTATGTGAACGGCAACGTCGTGCAGATCACCCCGCAGATTTCGGGGACGGTGGTGTCGATCGCTGCCGATGACACGCAGTTCGTGAAGGCTGGCCAATCTCTGGTGCGCCTCGACCAGGCTGACGCGAAAGTCGCGCTCGACCAGGCTGAAGCGCAGTTGGCGAAGACTGTTCGCGAGGTGCGCAACTTGTTTGCAACCACCGCGCAGTTGGAGGCTGCTGTTCAGTTGCGTCAGACGGATCTCGTCCAGGCACAGACAGACCTCGCTCGTCGGGAACAGCTCGGCAAGTCCGGTGCGGTCTCGGGAGAAGAGTTGCAGCATGCGAAGGATGCGGTGAAGGCGGCGCAGAGTGGGTTGTTGGCTGCTCAGCAGCAGCTTGCCGCAAACCGTGCGCGTGTCGATCACACGACGCTCGAGGATCATCCGGAAGTGCGCAATGCAGCCGCTGCCGTTCGCAACGCCTACTTGAACTACGAGCGCACTACGCTGCCCGCACCGGTGTCCGGATTCGTCGCACGCAGGAATGTCCAACTCGGTCAGCGTGTTGGTCCTGGCGCGCCCTTGATGGCGGTGGTGCCGCTCGACCAGGTTTGGGTCGACGCGAATTTCAAGGAGCCGCAGCTGGCCAAGATGCGTGTGGGTCAGCCGGTCACATTGACTGCCGACCTGTATGGCGGCAGCGTTCATTACCACGGGAAGGTGGTTGGTTTCGGTGCCGGTACCGGTTCGGCCTTCGCGCTCCTGCCGGCGCAGAATGCCACCGGTAACTGGATCAAGATCGTGCAGCGTGTGCCCGTGCGTGTCGCTCTCGACCCCAAGGAGGTTGCGGCGAACCCGTTGCAGATCGGTCTGACCATGAAAGCCGAGGTCGACGTGCGGGATGAAAGCGGCGTGCGGTTGCCCCAGCTCGCCAGCAACACCGTGGCCTACTCGACGGATGTATTCCATTCAAACGACGAGTCGGCCGATGCACGGGTGCAGGAGATCATTGCCGCGAACGATGCAGGTGCCCCACGGCCCGGGATGCAGCGCGGCGACGACGGTCGCAAGTTGGCCGCCGGTACCTCGAATAATCGGCTTGCCAGCACGTTCCAGTAAGGACCACCGGAGCGGATCGAGCACACATGGCCGACGTCCAGACAACCGACCACGGCGGCGGAAATAACCTGCCGCCGCAGCCGGCGAAGCCCGCCGAACTGCAACCGCTGACCGGTGCCCAGCTGGCCATCGGCACGGTGGCGCTGTCGCTGGCCGTGTTCATGAACGTTCTCGACACCTCGATCGCCAACGTGTCGATTCCGGCGATCGCGGGCGATCTGGGTGTGTCACCGGACCAGGGTACCTGGGTCATCACGTCTTTCGGTGTCGCCAACGCCATCTCGCTGCCCCTGACGGGCTGGCTCACTCGCCGTTTTGGACAGGTCAGACTGTTCATGGCGGCGGTGATCCTTTTCGTGATCGCCTCGTTCCTGTGCGCGCTCGCGCCCAACATCGGGCTGCTCATCCTGTTCCGTGTCATGCAGGGCGCAGTCGCGGGCCCCATGATTCCGCTGTCGCAGTCGCTCCTGCTGTCGAGTTATCCGAAGTCCAAATCCGGAACGGCATTGGGCATGTGGTCGATCACGACCCTGGTCGCACCGGTCGTCGGCCCCGTCCTCGGCGGTTGGATTACCGACAACATCTCCTGGCCGTGGATTTTCTACATCAACATCCCGGTCGGTGTGGTCGCCGGCATCGCCACGTGGATCATCTATCACAAGCGGGAAACGCCGACGGCGAAAATCCCGATCGACAAGGTGGGCCTCGGCCTGCTGGTGATCTGGGTCGGCTCGATGCAGGTGTTGCTCGACAAGGGCAAGGACCTGGACTGGTTCAACTCGGGGCAGATCATCACGCTCGCGATTGTCGCGGTCGTCGGCTTTACGCTATTCCTCGTCTGGGAGCTCACCGAGGAGCATCCGGTCGTGGACCTGACCCTGTTCAAAGGCCGCAACTTCACGGTCAGCACCGTGGCCATGTTGCTTGCCTACGGGCTTTTCTTCGGCAATGTCGTGTTGCTGCCGCTGTGGTTACAGCAATACATGGGCTACACCGCGACACTGGCGGGCCTCGTGCTGGCCCCGGTCGGCTTCCTGGCGATTTTCACCACCCCGTTCGTGGGGCGGCTGTCGCACAAGATCGATCCGCGGGTGTTCGTGACCTTCGCGTTCGTCGTGTTCGCGATCGTTCTGTTCATGCGCGCGCACTTCAATACGAACGCGACGATTGGCGTGTTGCTCGTGCCGACGCTCATCCAGGGCCTCGCCATGGCCACGTTCTTCATTCCATTGATCGCGCTCGGGTTGTCGGGCTTGCCTCCGGATCGGATTCCGGCGGCCTCGGGCCTGATCAACTTCGCGCGCATCACGGCGGGCTCGTTCGGCACCTCTATTACAACGACCGTATGGGACCGCCGCGCGACGTTGCACCACGCGCAGCTCGTCGAGCATCTGACACAGAGTGACCCCGTCGCGGCGCAGGCGTTCTCCAGCCTGCACGCCGGTGGCTTTGGGAATGATCAGAGCTATGCGGTGCTCAATCGCATGGTGGATCAGCAGGCGTTCATGCTGTCGGCCAATGACATCTTCTACGTGTCGGGCCTGTTGTTTCTCGCGCTGATTGTGCTGATCTGGTTTGCTCGGCCACAGAAGGGTGGTGGTGAAGGTAGCTCGGAGGCGGCGGCCGGGGCGCACTAGGCGTGCCGGCCGCACGCTGCGGCCAGGCAGCTCGCGCGAGGGCGCGTGGCTCGCTCCAAAGCCGCCGGCGCTCACTGGCTGGCGCGAAGGACCCGCGGCGGCACGAACCAGCTCAACACGCCACCGCCGACACGGGGCGCTCCGCTAAAGGATACGAGTGCCACTCCCATTTTCTTCAGCTCGAAAGCATCTGGCGTCACGCCACCACGCACCTGCGCGGGGAGGCACGCTGCGAGGAGTCGTCCCAATGCCGGCTGATGCCCGACGACGGCGACGATCTTTTCCTTCTGAGTCGCAAGGGCTGCGAAGACTTCCTCAGGCGGCTCATCTGGCGCGAGCGCCGGACACTCCGTGGCCTTCGGCCAACCCGCGAATTCGGCCAGGATCGTTGCAGTCTGTTTCGCGCGTACCAGCGGGCTGGTTAACACGCACTGTGGCCGCTCGGCGATCTGCTTGAGTCCCGCCGCCGCCTTGCGCGCGCGTGCCATACCCTCGGGCGATAGCGGTCTCTCACCGTCATCGCGCCAGCGTCTGGGGTTGCGGTCGAAGGCAATCGCGTGCCGGACGATCAGAAGATCCATCCCGGCACTGTATACTCTCGTCCGCACCGGTTTTCCGGTCCGTTTTTCTCAACGTCGCGCGCCCGTAGCTCAGCTGGATAGAGCACCGGCCTTCTAAGCCGGGGGTCACTGGTTCGAGTCCAGTCGGGCGCGCCAATTTCCCGAGCGGCGGGGGCCTTCTACCCGCCGCCCGAGCGTCTTCAGGGATTACTGGCCGTGCCCGGCGCGCCAGCGGCGGGGACACCCTGCAGGCCGAGGAAGTTGCGGATGTTGAGCGTACCGTTGCCCAGCACCTCGCTGTACGCCTGCCCCGGCTTTACGTTAAAGCCGTTGTTGCTCCCCGAGATGTTGCGATGGAAGAACTGGAAGGGCTCGGGAGCATTGGCGCCGCCCAGGAGGCTCTGCAGCGCGGACAGACCGTAGATCTCCGGATTGACGTTGCCGAGGCGGCCGCCAACTCTCGCCACCGCTATCGCCAGGACGCCCGCCAATTGCGGTGACGAGGAGCTGGTACCGATCAGTACGGTTGGAAAGCCGCCGACGAAGACGATGGACCCGCTACGCGGTACCGTCGTGCAGTCGAGCTTGGAGACATCGGCATTGCCGGGGCATCCTCCCATCATGAGTGAGACGTCGGGCACCGCCCGACGGGTCGCGCTGCCGGTGTTGACCAGGTTCTGGTAGGCCGGTTTGGCGAAGAGCGTGCTGAATCCGCCGCCCGAGCCCCAGGTGTTGTTGTCGACGTTCACGAGCACATTGTTGATCACCACGACAGTCGGCAGCCGTGGGTCGAAGTCGGCGTTCTCGCTCTCATAGGTCACGTCCCCGGCGGTCGGGGATGGCACGGTCTGCAGGTTTGTGCCGCCCACGGCGGTGACGTTTGGATCGTCCGCCGGGTTTTCCACGCCGACTATGAATCTCGTGTTCGCGACCGGGTTGGATTGGACGGCGGGCGGTATGCAGGCGGGCGCGCCGCTGTCGCCGGAGCTCGCCAGGAAGGTGATCCCCTGCGCATTGCCCTGTTGGAAGAGCTGGTGGAACTTGCGGAGCACGGAGGTGAAGTCCACTCCGCCATTGGCAGCGGCCGTGAAGTCGAGCTCGCACTCACCGAAGGACGAGCTGACCACGTCGACGGCATTTTCGTCATCGACCAGGGTATACGCAGCCATGATATCCGCGTCCGTGAGGGCGGGCATGTCATAGACGATTTCCTTGGCACCCGGCGCGGTCCCGAGGGACATCTGCGTATCGAGCGAGGCCTCGAAGGCGTCGGGCGTGAGGTTGTCGAACGGTCCGGCGCCTCCGTTGACATGGTGGTAGGTCACGGTAGGCACCGGGAGATTCGCGACCTTCGAGTACTGTTGGACATCGGTGAAGAGTGTGCCCACGTTTGTCGTGGAATCGAAGCTCCTCGCGAGGTCGACCGGGTTGATGACCGACGAGATGACGATGCCGATGGTTGCGCCGACTCCGGCAAGCTGCACCGGATGATGCCCGAGCAATGGAGTGGCCTTGGCGCGGAACGAAGGCGCGTCGTACGCTTCCTTCATGTCATTCGCGTAGAAGAAGCTGTTGGTATTGGCTATCCGGGCGAGCGTCGCGATCTCGCCGCCGACCTCGAGCCGCCGCGCGCTGTTACTGGCCGCCGTCCGTACCGTCGTCGAATGGACGTGCGCGCTCAGATGTGGCGCGAATTCGGGGATGATCGCCCCCAGCTCGGCCAGGCGCTGCGGCAGGTTGAGCTGGCCGTGGTGGGTCGCCGCCCATTTCGTCTTGCCGTCAGCGGTCTTCGCCGTGACGAGTTGGGTGGAGAACAGCTTCGCAGCCGCGCTCACCGGGCCTTGTACCGTCAGGCTCTGTGTGTGCTCGCCGATCACGGTAAAGCCCGCGCTCTCCAGTGACGCCCGCGCAGACGCGAAGGACGCCGCGCCGGGACCGAATCGCTGTTTGAATTGTGCGGGCGTCAGCCACTTGCGATAGTTGATCGAGGTGGTGTCGGTCTGTTGGCTCAAGAGGTCCTCGAGCTCGTCCGTGTGGGTCAGCGGCAGGTAGACGTTGAAAGTGGTGGTGGCTTCCTGGCTGGCGACATCACCCGACGTCGCGGCCAGTGTGTTACCGGATGATGACAATCCTGACAATGCCAGAGCGGCGAGCACGGCGCCCGTGACCAGAGAACGGCTCATGATTATTACTCCCTCGTGTCGTCCTGGGAACGACTTGTTCTTCCGATTGATACTAGCCTAGATTGTCGTCATTCGGAAACGATGTTCGAATGTTCCCGCCGCGCGACTTTCGCCCGTGGCTACAAAAGTGAGTCAACCCAATCCGAAAGTGTTGTGGCGAGCTCTGTCAGAACGGACGCGTCAGTGCGCCCGCTGCGCGCGGGCACGTGGAAGGAGTGATCGGCGGCATCGATGAGCCTGGAGTTTGTCTTACTGCCAAGCTTGGCGAGCAGCGCATGCAGAAGTTGGATTTCCGCCAGCTCGTCGCGGGTGCCTTGCAGAAACAGCATGGGGATGCGTACAGCGAAGAGATGTTGCGCGCGATCGCTCGCGGGACGCTTGGCGGGATGGAGGGGGAAGGCGAGAAAAGCCAGTCCGCGCACGCCGGGGAGTGGGTTCTCGGCCTGGGCCTGCGATGTCATACGGCCGCCGAATGATCGGCCGCCGGCGATGAGTGGCGCCGGCGTGCGCCGCGCAGCTTCAGCGACAGCGGCACGGACCACTGCGTGGCAGAGCTGCGGAGGATCGGGGCGTTTCGAGCCACGGTCCATGTAAAAGAACTGGTAGCGCAAGCTCGCGATCCGCAG
>DAITMW010000091.1:0-8274 GCA_036834945.1 Steroidobacteraceae bacterium | reverse complement strand
TTCCTTTCTGAAAGTTTCAGCACCAGCGCGAAGGCGCGTGCCTGCCACGCCTCGGCAAACACCGGCTCAGGCTGCTGGCTCCCGCTCAAGGTAACTCTCCCATAGATCGATGTAGACTGCGTCCTGCGCCGCGGCCCGCTCGCCCCAGATCTCCCGGGCCGCGAACCGCACAGAATAAAGGTGCTGCGGATTCTCACCGCGGAAGGCGGCGTTGCTGTCCGGAAAAACGTGTACGCCGTGAATGCGATCGATGGTGCCGCGTTTTGCCCTTGCGTAGCGCGGCAGGCGTGTATGTCCTTCCGGGTGAATGTTGCGCGTCCTGACGGCATCGCCTGCTGAGAACAGGGCTGTCGAGTGTGATTCCCGATTCGCGGGCGAGCCTTTGGCCGTCACCACCGGCACTTTTTCGGGCGTCAAGGCCGGCTGGGCTTTCGGTGTCGCGGGCGAGGCGCGTCCGCTTTCGAGCTCCTCACGGCTCACCAGACCTCTTTTGACCAACAGCTCGGTGAGGCCCGCAAGCCACTTTTCATAGTAGCTCATGCGCAGGTAGTCCGCCGGCGGAATCAATTCCCGTTGATGCCGCGAAGCGTCGATATTCCATCTGCCCCACGCTCCCATGGCGCGCACCATGGCGTACACGCGAGCTTCCCAACGGGCGTGAAACACGGGTTCTTCATTCTCTGGACGGATAGGCCCCATGCCGTGCATGCCGCCCATGTCATGCACACCGTTCATGGGCCTTCCTTTGCTGAGGGTGACTTGACCTTCGCGACGCCGATCATGGCATCCCGTGTAACGAGTGACGCCAGCTGCTCCTCGCTCATCTGTTCGGTGCCGGACGGGCGCTCGGGTACGACGAGGTAGCGGATCTCAGCCGTGCTGTCCCACACTCTGATTTCAGCTTCCGGTGCCAGCGTGAGTCCGAATTCCTGGAGTACGCCTCGCGGGTCGATCACGGCCCTCGATCGGTACGGCGCGGATTTGTACCAGACGGGTGGCAGGCCGAGGATGGGAAGCGGATAACACGAGCACAGTGTACAAACCACCAGGTTGTGCACCGTCGGCGTGTTCTCCACGGCGACCATGTGCTCGCCTTGCAGACCTCCGAAGCCGAGCTCTGAAATCGCGGCCGTGGCATCCGACAGGAGTCGCGCTTTGTATGCCGGGTCGACCCACGCGCGGGCAACGACTTTGGCACCATTGCGTGGGCCTATCCGGTGCTCATACGTCTCGACCAGCAGGTCGAGCGCGGCCGGATCCACCAACCCCTTCTCGACCAGCAGGGACTCCAATGCGGCAACCCGCAGGGCCAGGTCGGAAGGGACCGTCTTGTGAGGATGGTCGTGGTCGTGCTCGTGCTCGTGTTCGCTCATACCGGCCAAGCTACCACTTGGCTCGGGTCGGTCCAAGCGCGAGCGTGCTGGTTCGGACGCCTATGGAAGACTCAGGGCGATCAACTCGCCTGGTGAGCCCTTGGCTCCCACCGCCACAATAATGTACTGGCGGCCGTCGACCGCGTAGGTCATGGGAATGCCGGACTGGTGCGCGGGCAAGGTCAGCTCGTGCAGCATCTTTCCTGTTGCCTTGTCGTAGGCGAACAGCTTGTCGCCGCCGCCACCGGCCCGCCACAGCCCGCTGCCTTCACCGGCGATCAACAAGGTGCGCGTCACCAGCAAGCCGACCTGGTCGAATGATCCCGTGCGGGGCAGATCGATGCCCGCGAGAGCCGGGTTGTTGCGCGCCCACTCCGGTGTGTCCGAGTTGGGAACCATCCAGAGGTGGTTACCGGTGTTGAGATCGATGGCGGTGATGCGTCCCCACGGTGGCCTGATGAGTGGCAGGCCCGACGGACCGCCGAGGGAGCCGTTGGGAAACCCTTCGCCGTAGGCGCCGACATAATTCATGTCGGAGATTTTCGGCTCCTGGCGCAGACCGATCGGGCTCACCGAGGAGATGGAGCTGACGTAGAAGATGCCCGTCTCGGGGTCGAGCGCCGCGCCCTGCCAGTTCGCGCCGCCGGAGAGCGAGGGTCGCAGCAGGCTGCCCAGGTTCCCACCCTCTGTCACGAGCGACGGCGGCAGGTACGGCGGGCCGAAGCGATAGTGACTGACGATCTCCAGCGCCTGCCGCTTCAATTCGGGCGTGAAGTCGATGAGGTCCTCTCGCCTGAGCCCCTGCGGCTCGAATGGCGCGGGCCGGGTGGGGAAGGGTTGTGTCGGTGAGGTTTTCTCGCCCGGGACATCCGACTGCGGCACGCGCCGCTCCTCGATGGGCCATACAGGTTTGCCGGTGATCCGGTCGAAGACGAACGCGAGGCCCATCTTGGTGACCTGAACCACTGCCGCGATCTTTTTTCCAGCGACCGTGATGTCGGCGAGCACCGGCGGGGCCGGCAGATCGTAGTCCCAGATGTCGTGATGGACGATCTGGTAGTGCCACACACGCCTGCCTGTGTTGGCTTCGACGCAGACCAGAGTATCGGAGAAGAGATTGTTGCCGTGGCGGTGGCCACCATAGAAGTCGCCGGTAGCCGCCTCTATGGGAAGGTAAACATAGCCACGCGCGGCGTCCGCGGAGAACGGAGTCCACAAACCGGTATTGCCCGTGTACTGCCAACTGTCGTCGTGCCATGTATCGACGCCGAAATCCCCGGCCTGTGGCACGGTGTGGAAAGTCCACTTGAGCGCTCCAGTATGAGCGTCATAAGCGCGCACCCAACCCGGGACGGCTACCTTGGAAGGCGGGGCGCCTCCCGCCGCGAAAGCCACGCCGACGACTACAACATCGCCGACGATCACCGGCGGCGAGCTGGAGCCGGGCGGTGTCTTCGGTAGCTCGCTGACGCGCGGCAGGCCTTCTTTCAGGTCGACGATGCCGTCCCGGCCGAAGGCGGGAACGGGCCGGCCCGTGTGAGCGTCGAGGGCGATGAGTTGGAATCCGGGCGTGATGGTGAAGATACGGTCCGGCTCGCCGGGGTTGGTACCGCGCCAGAAGGAAACACCGCGCCCGGAGCTTCGGCGTGGAGCGCTCGTGCCGCGAGCACCTTCATCCAGGCGGTACATCCAGAGTGTCTCGCCGGTCGCCGGGTCGATTGCAACAACATCCCGCCGCAGCCCGGCCGTCGTGTAGAGCACGCCGTCCGCCATGAGGGGAGTGGCCCGGAAGTAAAACTCCGGTGTCGGACCGAAGTTGTCGGACTTCCAGCGCCAGGCAATGCGCAGCTTGTCGAAGTTGTCGCGGTTGATCTGGTCGAGCGGCGAGTAGCTCGTGCTCGCCAGGTCGCCTCTGTTGCTCAGCCACTCCGTGCTGGCCACCTTCTCGCCGGCGCTGGAGGGTGCCGCGGCGTATGGAGTTGTCGGTACGGCGACTGGCCACCCGTTTGCTAAGCGAATGCGCGCGGTGGCCGCGGCGTAGTCGGCATTGCTGAGGGAGCCCGGATTGGTCGGCGGCATCGTCCGCCGTATGAAACGCTCGAGCTCTTCGGGCGCCTGCGCTCCCCAGCGCTGCTGGAATGCGCTCCCGATGAGCGTGGGGCCGGTTTCGCCGCCCCGCAGCTCCGGGCCATGGCAGCTCGCGCAACTGCGGGAGTACGCATCGTCTGTGGATTGCGCGGACGCGTGAGAGACGGCGGCCAGTGCGATGAGGGCCCACCGGCCAACGAACGAGACTTTCAAATCGACTCCCTGCTCACCGTTCTGTGTGTTTTCCGGACCGGCTGAGGGCACTATACCCCATCATTTACGGGCTGATCCGCGGTTTGAGCGCGCATGGCCATTCCAACAGGAGCGCACTGCCTGCTAGCATTCCCCCATAACAAGGAATTATCAGGGTGGAAGATATGCGCGCGGCAGGACTGCTCCTGGCGTCGTGGTTGGGTGCGACGGTCGCACTGGCCGCGGCACCGGTCGATACCATAACTCTCAATAGGATCGCGGACGCGGGGTTCAATCACGGTGAAGTGGTCGAGACCGCCGCCTATCTTGCCGACCAGATCGGTGGCCGCATGACGAACTCGCCGGCCATGCGCGTGGCCGAGCGTTGGACGCAAGGCAAGCTCGCGGAGTGGGGCCTCCGGAATGTGCATGCCGAGGCGTTCGACTTCGGTCGTGGCTGGTGGATCGAGTCGGCCCACGTACGCCTGGTAGCGCCGCGGCCCATGGAGCTGCGCTCGATACCGATCGCCTGGACGCCTGCCACGAATGGGCCGCTCACGGCGCCGATCATTGTCGCTCCGATCCGCACGGAGAAGGACTTCGACACCTGGAAGGGCAAGCTGGCCGGAAAGATCGTCCTCATCACCTGGCCCGAGCCGCCCAAGGACACGGCTCAACCTCCCTTCGAGCGCCTGAGCGAGCAGCAGGTGAGGAGACTGGACACCTACGAGGAGCCTAGTTTCGAGCCGGAGGACGTGCAGAAGCGGCTGGAGCGCCGCATGCTCAGGCGCAAAACGGACGCGTTTCTCGTGCAGGAAGGCGCGCTTGCCTGGGCGCAGATGTCGCGCACCGAAGGCCGGATCGTGCATGGAGAAGGCTACTCCTACCAGGTTGGTGCTACTCCGAAACTGCCCGGCGTGGAGTTGGGTGCGGAAGACTACAGGCGGCTCGCGCGGCTGGCGAAGGTGGGCGAAGTCCGCCTGGAGATCGACAGCCGCGTGCATTTCGAGGACTCCGACCACAACGCCTATAACATCTTCGCGGACCTGGCGGGCAAGGACTCCCACGCAGGCTTTGTCATGGCGGGCGCGCACCTCGATAGTTGGGTGGCTGGAGATGGAGCGGCCGACAACGGTGCCGGCAGCGCCATAGTGATGGAGTCCGCTCGCATTCTCGCGAGTCTCGGAATTCAACCGAAGCGGACCATCCGCTTCGCACTCTGGTCCGGTGAAGAGCAAGGGTTACTCGGATCGGGCGCCTACGTCGCGCAGCACCTGGCCCGGCGGCCGGCGCCGAGCGACCCGGCGATCGCCGCCCTGGGCGCTTACTTCGGCATTGACACTTACCCCGTCCAGCCCCTGCCGGGCTACAAGGAGTTGGTTGGCTATTTCAACGTGGACAATGGATCAGGCAGGTTCCGTGGCATCTATGCCGAGAACAACTTCGCGGTGTTTCCCATTTTCCGCGAATGGCTGGCGCCGTTCGAGAGCCTGGGCGCGGCATCGGTGGTGGCCGAGCCGACGGGATCGACGGATCACGAGCTCATGAGCCGCATCGGCCTGCCCGCGTTCCAGTTCATCCAGGACCCATTGGACTACGAGTCCCGGGTGCATCACACGGATCTGGATACCTTCGATCACTTGCGGCCCGACGATCTACGCCAGGCCGCCGTGATCCTGGCGACGGTGCTGTTGGATGCCGCCAACTCTGAGGCGCCCTTACCCGGCAAACCCATACCTTCGCAGCCGCGAGTCACCGATCCATTCCATTACCCGGAGCCGTCGAAGCCTTGAGCCGGTCTACTTGGGTGCTTCCGCAATCAGCTTCGCGATTTCCTTGAAGCTGATTCCCGCGGTGGCGGATGCGATATCGCCGTCGGCGAGCTGTTTCGCCGCTTGCTTGAGGTCGCCCATTACGCGGCTGTAGAGCGCTACGCCCATGCTGACTCGCTTGACGCCTGCCTTCTGTAGCTCGCTCCAGGCGAGCGCGCCTTTCATCGTGCCGACCACGACGTTGACGGGCTTGGGCGCCACCGCCTTCACGATCGCTTTTACGGCGTCCATATCGGGCGGGTAGGGTGCATACAGGACATCGGCACCCACCTCGGCGAAGGCGACCAGGCGTTTGATGGTGTCATCGAGATCCATGCGGCCCTGGAGGAAATTATCCGTACGCCCGGTTAGAACGATCCGACCCTTCGCGACCTGCGCCGCTGCTCGCACGCGCTCGACGGATTCGTCGAACTTGCGGATCGGATGAGAGGGATCTCCGGACGTGTCCTCGATTCCTATGCCTGCGAGTCCTGATGCAATGGCGACTTCGACTGTCGCAGCGACGTCGGCAGGTGTCGCTCCGTAGCCGTCCTCGAAGTCTCCGTTCACGGGGAGATCCGTGAGCTTGCCTATCAGCTTGGCGTTATCGAGATGCTCTTCGCGGCTGACGGCATGCCGTCCGTCCAGGCGGCCGAGCGCCGCGGCGAGCGCCGCCGACGAAGTGCCCAGTGCCTGAAAGCCTGCTTGTTTCAGCAGCAGCGCGGAAGCTCCATCCCACGCGTTGGGCATGAGAAAGCCGCTCTTCTGCTCATGCAGGGCACGGAATCGCTCGTATAGCTCAGGTTGCTTCATGAATTTTCTCCGGTGTGCGAGGATGGTGCAGTATGCCCGCCCCGTGTGCTCGCGGAAATCGGACGGGGAACGCCATGAGAACGCCACAGCAGATCGAATCCATGTTTCCGGTTTCCGACCGGAGTGCCCAACGCTTCCCTCGTCTGAATGCTCTGCAGCTCGAGACTGTCAGGCGCTTCGGCCGCGAGACCGAGCACAGCTTCGCGCCCGACGAGCTGTTGTTTGATGTCGGGGAGTCTGGCGTGCCCGCCTGGTTCCTGATCGAGGGTACGGCCACCATGTTTGGCCGCGACGGTTTCGATCAGGAGTCGCAGCTGCGAGCGCTCGAAAGCGGGCAGTTCACGGGCGAGCTGCATCAGCTCGCGAGCCGTCCAACATTGACTGGAACGAGGGCGGGCCCGGACGGGTGCCGGGCGCTTCCGCTGTATTCGGCTGACCTGCGTGCACTGATCGTGGGCTCCGCGGATCTGGGCGAGATGGTCATGCGAGCCTTCATCCTCCGCAGAGTTGGTTTACTGGAAGCAGGTGTGGGTCCCGTATTACTCGGCAGGGCCGGATCGGCTCCACTGGTGCGTCTGCAGGGATTCTTGTCGCGCAGCGCCTATCCGCACCTGGCCATCGACTGCAGCAGCGATCGCGGCCGGCAGCTCATTGCGGACCTCGCGCTGCCGGCGGAAGACCTGCCGCTGCTCATTTGCCCTTGTGGCCGCCTGTTGAAACATCCATCGAACGAAGAGGCCGCCGCGTGGCTCGGGATCAATCCTGCACTGCCGGCCGACGTGATTTATGACGTCGCAGTGGTCGGCGCGGGACCGGCTGGTCTTGCGACAGCCGTGTATGCCGCCTCTGAGGGGCTGTCGGTTCTCGTGCTCGATCGGGAGGCCGTCGGAGGCCAGGCGGGGGCTTCCGCTCGCATCGAGAACTACCTGGGCTTTCCCACCGGCATCTCCGGCGTGGCCCTGACAGGCCGCGCGCTCAACCAGGCGCAGAAATTCGGCGCCGAGGTCGCCATCCCGGTGGCGGCTTCCGAGCTGGCCGTCAGGTCGCTGGCGTCGCGACCGGATGCGACCCTGCAGCTCACACTCTCGGAAAGCCAACGGGTGCGTGCACGCACCGTCGTGATTGCATCCGGGGCGAAATACAAGCGGCCAGGCATTGCCAACCTCCGGGATTTCGAAGGTGCCGGCGTCCATTATTGGGCATCACCGGTGGAGTCGAAGCTCTGCGCCGGCGAGGACGTCGTGTTGGTTGGAGCCGGCAATTCCGCTGGCCAGGCCGCGGTGTTTCTCGCGCCGCATGTGGAGCGTCTTTACCTCATGGTCAGAGGCGAGGGGCTGGAAGCTTCCATGTCGCGATATCTGATCCAACGTATCGCCGCCCTGGACAATGTCGACATCCACGTTCGCCACGAGCTGGCCGAGTTGCACGGCACTCGCCTGGACGGTCTCGAGGGTGCGACCTTCACGGACCGGGAATCGGGTGCGATGAGACATTTCCCGGTACGGCACGTTTTTATGTTCATTGGCGCCGAGCCGAATACGGGATGGTTGAACTCGTGTGTGGCACTGGATGACAAGGGGTATGTCGTAACGGGGGCCGCGGCGCTGGCCGGTGATAAACCCACGGTCGCTCTCCCCCTGGAAACGAGCCTGCCGCGTGTGTTCGCGATCGGCGACGTACGCTCGGGGTCGACCAAGCGGGTCGCCTCTGCCGTGGGCGAGGGGGCCGCGGTGGTCGCCCAGATCCACTCGGTTCTGGGCGGGGCGCGGACCAACGCTTAACCGGGGGGTAGCACCGGCCGAAAGTTCGTATATACTTCGCGCCCCGTCGCGAAAGGGACGCGCAAGCGCGCTGGATTTCGATGGGCGACCCCATAGGTCCTTGTTTTTAAAGGAGCTATGCCGCCTCATCGCCGCGGGCACGCCGATTGCCGCGCCGGGCAGGTCGATGGTGGGCGTAGCTCAGCTGGTAGAGCCCCGGGTTGTGATCCCGGTTGT
>DAITMW010000090.1:19194-23024 GCA_036834945.1 Steroidobacteraceae bacterium | reverse complement strand
GTGATCGCCTCCACCGACACGCAGACATCGGAAGTCTTCGCGCTCGAAAATCACCACCTGCGCCAGCTCACCTCCCACAACGAGGCGCTGCTCGCGGAGCTCGAGTTGGGAGCGGTGGAGGACATCCGCTACAAGAGCAAGGACGGCACGGAAATCCACGGTATGTTGGTCAAACCGCCTGGCTACGACCCCGGTCGCAAGTATCCGCTGATCCTGTGGATCCACGGTGGCCCGAACGGACAGGATGAGCACGAGCTCATCCCCGAAGCCTACTGCCCTCCCCTGGAGCGGCAGCTCCTCGCCGGCCAGGGTTACCTGGTGCTGGCTGTCAACTACCGCGGCAGCACCGGACGTGGGGCCGCCTTTGCCCGCAGCATCGAGAAGGACTGGGGTGGGCTGGAAGTGGAGGACCTGCTCGCGGGGGTCGACTACGTAGTGGGTCAAGGCCTCGCCGACTCAACGCAACTCGGCATCGGCGGTTGGAGTTACGGCGGCATCCTGACCGACTATACGATCGCGCATGACCAGCGCTTCAAAGCCGCGATCAGCGGCGCCGGCAGTGGCGACCAGATCGGAATGTACGGCATGGACGAATACGCATTCCAGTATAACAACGAGCTCGGACCACCCTGGAAGAGCACGGCGCTCTACCTGAAGTTGTCGTACCCCCTCTTTCATGCCGACCGCATCCGTACGCCGACGCTTTTCATGGGGGGCGACAAGGATTTCAACGTTCCCATCGCCGGTAGCGAGCAGATGTACCAGTCGCTCAGAACACTCGGTGTTCCGAGCGAGCTCGTGGTCTATCCGGGCGAGTACCATGTGTTTACCCGGCCCAGTTTCATCAAGGACCGGGCCGAGCGCTTCATCGCCTGGTATGCCAGATATCTGAAGCCGGCCCCCCAGTGAGCCTGCAAGAGAGCCTCCGCCAGATACAACTCGCGCTGCGTGCCGGGCGAGTGGACACCGCGGACGGCTGGATCACAAAGCTGTTGGAGCGCTTCCCGCAAAACAACGACGGCCTCTATCTTCTCGGCCTCATCCGACTGGCTCAGAACAAACTCGCCGACAGCATCGCGATCATCGAGGATGTACTCGCTCGCGTGCCGGAATTTGCCCAGGCCCGCGTCGACCTTGCGCGCGCCTATCGAGCCGATCATCGTCCCGGGCAGGCGCGAGAGGAGGTGCGACGCGTCCTGGAGAAATGGCCCCATCACCATCGAGCCTGGCTGGCTTACGGCGACATACTGGTCGATCTGGAGCAGTATCCCGACGCGTCTGTCGCTTTCGAGCACGCCCGGCTCAGCGACCCCAAACGGCTACAAATCGACCAGGCGACCCAGGCGATGCTGGCCGGTGACCGCAAGGGCCCGGAGCAGATCTTCCGCGTCATCCTCCAGGAGGATCCGAGTCATGTTGCCGCGCTGTGCGGGCTTGCAGCCCTGTCCCTCGCAGCCGACGTTCCCAATGATGCGGAGCGTCTGCTGCGTCACGCGTTGAAACAATCCCCGCACCTGCCGCTCGCGTGGCGAGGCCTCGCACCCACGCTCCTCGCCCTCGGAAGGCTTGAAGAGGCGCGAACCGGGGCGTGTTACCTCACCCGGATCGAGCCGGAAAACCCCCAATCATGGGTTGCCATCGCCGCCGTGGATGCGCGACTCTTGCGCCAGGAAAGGGCGCTTTCCGCATATGAGCGGGCCGCGCAGCTGAATCCGGGCGAGCCCCGCCTCCTCATGTCCATCGGACATGTGCACAAAACACTCGGCAAGCGTCCGGAGAGCGAGGCGGCCTACAAAGCGGCGCTGACACTGGATCCCACTCTGGGGGAAGCCTATTGGAGCCTCGCGGACCTGAAGAATTACACCTTCAGCGATGCGGAGGTGAGCGCCATGGGCAAGCTCCTGGAGGATGCGAATCTGCCGCGCGGCAGCCAGGCGCAGGTGCATTTTGCGATGGGCAAGGCCCTCGAACAGCGAGGGGAGTACGCGGAGGCGTTTGCGCATTACGCCCAAGGCAACGCGCAGCGTAGGCTCGACGCGCCATTCGACGCGGCGGGGTTCGAGAAACGCACGTCAAGGATCATCGAAGTCTTTGACACAAGCTTCTTTCGCGAGCGATCCGGGTGGGGACATCCGAGTCCCGCCCCCATCTTCATCGTTGGCCTGCCCCGCTCTGGCTCCACACTGGTGGAGCAGATCCTGGCGAGCCATTCCCGCGTGGAAGGGACGATGGAGCTACCCAACATCCTCAACATCGTACGCGTACTGGACGACCTCTCCCCAGACAGGAACGGATACCCGCAAAGCGCACGCACCATCACCCCCGAGCGAGCGAGTGAGCTCGGTCGCCTCTATATCGAAGAAACAGCGCCGTTGCGGCTGGGGCGCGAGCGATTCACGGACAAGCTGCCCAACAATTTCAGTCATGTCGGCCTGATCCAGGCAATCCTCCCTGGAGCCACGATCATTGACGCCCGCCGGCACCCCATGGATTGCTGCTACAGCACCTTCAAGCAGCACTTTGCCGAAGGCCAGACGTTCAGCTACGACCTCGAGGACCTGGGACGCTACTACCGGTGCTACCTGGCATTGATGGATCACTGGGA
This sequence comes from Steroidobacteraceae bacterium, assembly GCA_036834945.1. GTDB lineage: Bacteria > Pseudomonadota > Gammaproteobacteria > Steroidobacterales > Steroidobacteraceae > 13-2-20CM-66-19. The sequence continues at coordinate 20,419 of DAITMW010000090.1, read as the reverse complement.
TACCGTGTTGCCGGGCAAAGTCCTCCACGTCCAGTACGAGGAGCTCGTCCGCGACCCCGAGACCGGCATCCGACGTCTCCTGGAACACTGCGGCCTGCCCTTCGAGAGCGCTTGCATCGAATTTCATCGGACCCGACGGTCCGTCCGCACCGCGAGCGCCGAGCAGGTGCGCCAACCGATCTATGCCTCCAGCATCGGTCACTGGCGCCACTTCGAAAAGGAGCTCGAGCCCTTGCGGGCCGCCCTCGGCGACAGTTTGACGCGCTTTACCCCCTTCTCGTAGTTGTACAAACGTCAAGCAATAGGGCAGGATGTCACCGACGGACCATTGACCGCTGACAAGACTACCAAGACGACACAAGTCGCGCGGGGAGGCTCAGATGGGTTCTCGGTCTCAGATCGGCCTGGCGGTCGCCACGGCATTAGCCCTTGCGGCGCCCCGATCACAAGCCGCTGTTGCCGCGGCAGACAGCCCCTCGGCCAGTGGGCTCGAGGAAGTGATCGTCACGGCCCGTAAGCGTGAGGAAAATCTCCAGAACGTCCCCCTTAGCGTGGACGTCCTCACCCAGAGGGATCTCACGAACCTCGGCATCACGCAGTTCGACGACTACGCAACGAAAGTCCCCTCAATTTCCTTCATCAGCATAGGCCCCGGCACCCAGCTGTTCTTCATGCGTGGTGTTTCGGATGGTAGCAATCCTAATTACGCCAACACCTCCTCCACCGGGGTATTTCTCGATGATGTTTCCCTGAGCCTCTCCGGGGTCCAACCGGACCTTCACCTGTATGACATCGCGCGCATCGAGGTCCTGAATGGCCCGCAGGGCACGACCTTCGGTGCCGGCTCGATGGCCGGCGCCGTCCGCTACATCACGAACAAGCCTGACGTGCACGCATTCAGCGCGGGTGGGGACCTGGACGGCGGCAAGATCGACGATGGCCGCGAAAACTGGACCTACGAGGCGTTCCTGAACGCCCCCCTGATCGACGGCGTGCTGGGATTGCGCGTGTCGGCCTTCAGCGCTTCCCAGGGCGGGTTCATCGACAACAAGCTCACCACGCGAACCTGGGTGAATGGCACCGTTTCGGACAATGCGGAATGGGCTCGCAGCAACTACAACCGCGAGCATGTCGAAGGCGCTCGTGTCGCACTCAGAGGAGTCATCAACGACGGCTGGAGCGCGACCCTCACCTACTCCTACCAACGTCAGACCGCCCTGGGTGC
>DAITMW010000090.1:15386-19094 GCA_036834945.1 Steroidobacteraceae bacterium | reverse complement strand
CCCACCTACGGATCGGGCACCTACGACGGCTGCAACGTGCCGCTGCAGTATTTTGAATACCACACCAACCCGCAACGCTGGTCGGAGGAAATCCGCCTCGTGTCCAAGCCCGGAGGGCGGTTCCACTGGCTGGCCGGATACTACTGGGAACGCACCCGCGACAAGAACTCCGGCAGCACCTTCTACGAGCCCGGATTGCAGCCCGAAGGCGCCGCGTTCCAGTACTACCTCGCCTACTACGGCACCACGGCGTCCTCGCTCCCGCCCGGGCAGTGGTATGGGTACCAGACCATCTCCGATTACCTGCAAACCACCGAATTCGCCAATATCAACTTCGACGTGACCGACAAACTGAACATCGAAGCCGGCGTAGTCCACTTCAGCTCCAACTTCTCCTACTCCAGCCCCTACGGCCAGTTTGCCTACGCGCCCACGACCCCCACTTACTCGTCCGGCTCATCCCACAAGGTCAACAGCCGGGCCGGCATCAACTACAAGGTGACCGACAAGCTGATGGTGTACGCGGATTTCTCCCAAGGATTCCGCGACGGCGGCACGAACTCGGGATATCCGACCTCGTGTTACGACTCCGGCGTACCGCACCAATACACGCCCGATACGCTCAACAACTTCGAGATCGGTTGGAAATCGACCAGCCTCGGCGGCCGCCTTCTGTGGAACGGGGCCGCCTATCTCATGAACTGGCGCGACCTGCAAACGATCATCTACGACGTGGACATCTGCGCCCCGAGCAGCTTCTATGTCAACGTCGGCAATGCACGCGTCTACGGCGTCGAGTCCAATATCGATTTCAGGCTGAACGAGAACTGGTCGTTCCAGGCATCCGGAAGCTACACCGACTCGCATCTGATCAACAGCGGCTATGCGACCTTCCAGGCCAACGTCGGCGAGCGCCTCCCCTTCGTGCCCTATCTGAGCTACAGCTGGAACGTGCGCTATGACCATCCGCTGACGAAGGAGCTGCGCGGCTACGCGCAATTGGACATGGCACACAAGGGTGACATGTGGAACGACCTGCACGTCGCGGGATCCAACGGCTTCCCGCGCATCCTGCAGCCGTCCTACTCCATCCTGAACCTGCGCCTCGGCCTGAATCCTCAGGGCGACCGCTGGCGAGCGGAGTTCTACATCACCAATCTGACCAACAAGAACGCCATCATCTACAGCAACACCGGCAACTACGACCTGCGCCAGACGACCAACGAGCCGCGCGTCCTTGGGCTGCACCTCTCGTACCGATTCGGCAAGGAGGTCATTCCCTAACCGAGCGGCCCGCGCCCTCCACGACATCCGCAATCGGCCCCGCCGCAGCGGGCACCGCACTGCGATAATCCTTGCCCAACAGCGCGGCAACCGTTGCGGCTATCTGCGCCTGCGCGACCGGGGCGCCGCGTCCGCGCTCGCCCAGCGGCGCGGTATCCGGTCCCAACACCGCAACCCAGATATTCTCTGAGCCGGGTTGCTCCACCCCGTGCTCACGCCAGTCGACCGGACCGCTGCCCCGACCATGATCCGTAGTGATAATGAAGGTCGTACTATCCTTATAGGCTGGCAGCGCCTGCAACGCATTCCACAGCTCGCCAACATACCGATCGAAAGCATGGGCACTGTGCAGCACCAGATCATACCGCCCGGCGTGCGCCCAGTTGTCAGTCTCACCGAAACCAACGAACAGCACGCGTGGATGACTCGCTTGCAGGGAGTCGGTCAATTCGGCGTACAGGAGCGAGTCATACAGATCTTCGGCATCAAATCGCGTCGCCGTGGCCAACAACCGGTCCAGCAGGCCCGGTGTGCTCCGGTGCGGTGGATTCCAGCCCACCTGCAGAGGAAGCTTGCTCCGCTGCACATTGAAGATGCTCTTGAACACCTCCCAGGTAGCAAAGACGCTCACCTCGCCTCGCAAACCAGGCAGCCCGTTCAACCACTCAAACACCGTCATATTGGGATTCGGCCCGAATTCGTTCGAATCAATCCGGGCATCCGGATGCCCCGAAAGCATCTCGTTATACCCGGGATAGGAGAAGGCCATCCCGTTGGTGACACGAGCGATGCTCCCCTTCGCCTGGTTGCCGAAGATCTGCCCTCGCGTGGCGACGGTCGACCAGAGAAAGGGGAACAAGATCTTGCGACGCTCGAGCGGATCGGCCCGCCAGAACTCACGGCGCAAATCCTCTTCCTTGTCCCAGATACCCCCGTTCTTCTCATTCATCAGCAACGGGTCCGCGCCGGTGAACACCTCCTGCCAGCGCAACCCATCACTGACAATCAGCACCACGTTGCGGGTTCGCAGCGTCGGAGCCGGGCCCGCGCTCGCGAGCGAGACACCCAGCAGCGACAGCGTCATCACAACACGGCGAAGTGTATTCACGCCAACCTCCCGCTCGGAGCAAAGCCGATCCCCACGCGACGAGCGTACAATATCCAGTCGGCGGCGACAGCAACTACTCGGTGGATACCGGCGTGCATCCTCGGCGAATAGGGCTGCTTGCAGGTCTTTTTCTCACTACCCGAACACTTGCGGCATTCGCGGGTGGCGACGAATTGCCTGTGGGCAAGCTCACCCTGCATCGATGCGAAACCAAAGCGCCCTGGTGCGGGACGCTGGCGAGAGCTCTCGACCCCAGCGGAAGCCTGTCGATTTATTTCGAGTACTACCCCCACACCGCACCCACCAAAGGCGCAGGCACCATCGTCACAACCGAGGGCGGTCCAGGCTACCCGGCCACGGAGTCCCGCGATGAGTACCTGGCACTGACCCAACCCCTCCGCTCGACCCACGATGTCCTGATCATGGACAACCGCGGAACCGGCCGCTCCGGCGCTATCGACTGCAAGCCCTTGCAGGACGCTCCAACCCTAAACGAAGCCAACATCGGAGCCTGCGGCCGCCAGCTTGGCGCCGCGGCGCCGCTCTACAGTACAACGCACGCCGCCGATGACTTAGCCGCTCTACTGGACGCGCTGGCAATCCGACAGATCGACCTGTACGGAGACTCTTATGGCACCTACTTCGCACAAGTCTTTGCCCTGCGCCATCCGACGAAACTGCGCTCGCTGATACTGGACGGCGCCTACTCATTGGACGGCCCCGACTACGCCTGGTATCCGCGCTATGCCCCGGCCATGCGCACCAAGTTCGACCTGGCCTGCGAGCGCGACCCGCGTTGCAAGACCCTTCCGGGCTCATCGCTCGAGCGAATCAGTACCACCCTATCGCGTCTACGCGAGCATCCCTTCGAGGCGAGCGTGCCTGCTGCGGATGGGCGCCGCTTCCGGTTCCATGCCGACGCCAGTGCACTCGCAACAGTCATGTTTGGCAGCTCACCCGCCTATGCGACCGTCAAGGAGTTGGACGCCGCCGCGCGCGCATTCAACAGCGGCGACCGCTTACCCATGCTGAGATTGATGGCCGAGACGCTCACAAGCGTGGACTCCCGCGACCCCACGCACTCACCGGCAAAATTCAGCTCTGGCCTCGCAGCCGCCGTCTCCTGCCAGGATCCGCCGCAGATTGTTGACATGAACATACCCGTGGCGGCCCGCACGCACGAATGGAACCTGGCCCTGCAACGGCGGCAAATACAAGCCCCCGACACCTACGCCCCGTTTACCATCGATGAATACCGGCGCATGCCCCCCGACTACGCCTTCATAGACCAATGCAGGTCATGGCCGGCACCACAG
>DAITMW010000090.1:9907-15286 GCA_036834945.1 Steroidobacteraceae bacterium | reverse complement strand
CATGCCCCCCGACTACGCCTTCATAGACCAATGCAGGTCATGGCCGGCACCACAGTCAGGTACCGTCAGACTGCCTCTCGTCCCAGGCTCGGGGAGCCCACACCCAGGAGTCGCCACATTGCCCTTCGCGCCGGGCTCAATGCCCTTACAACCTGGAGCCGCCACATTACCGCCCGCCCCCGTCTCAGCGACCTATCCAACCATACCGGTGCTGGTGATCTCGGGAGAGCTGGACAACATGACAACCATCGAGGACGGCGCCGCCGCCGCCGCTCACTTTCCCCAAGCGCACCAGATAGTCATCGACAACAGCTTCCACGTGAATGCCCTACCTCATGCCCGCAGCCCCTGCGCGGCCATCCTGGTACGCCGGTTCATCGAAACCCTCGATGCCGGCGATGAGAGCTGCGCGTCGACCGTACCCCCAGTCCGTCTCATTCCTGCCTTTGCGCGCCATGTCGCCGAAGTTGCCCCCGCAGGCCCACTATCTGGAAACAACGGCGACAACCTCGGTTTGCGCATCGTGACTGCTACCTTGTTTACCGCCGAAGACGTGCTCATCCGCGCCGGGCAAATCGGCACGGGCAGCGGAGTGGGATTGCGCGGGGGCGCCTTCACAGTCCAATCCACCCCCACCGGCTATCACCTGCAACTTCGAGACATCCGGTGGACAGAAGACCTGAGCGTCTCAGGGCTCATCAACCAATCCCACCATGGCGCAGAGATTCACGCCGTTCTCCAGCTGCGCGGACCACACGACGCAACCGGCCAACTCATGCTGCAATGGAGCGAGGCCAATCCAGGCACCCCCGCAGCCGCACACGGCAAACTGAACGGCAAGGCCATCGTGGCAGAAGCCACAGCCCCTTGAGCGCCGCTCACCAGGCGAGCAGCACGCCCTGCTCCATTAGTGTGGCACTGGTATGCTTCACGGCCCGCCGGCCCGCCGCCTAACAGGCCTCGCCACCCAACGGGCCCTCCCACCAACCGCCCTCGCTGCGCACCCCTGTCCCCCTAATTTTACGACCGCTCAATTATTTCTGGCGCCCAGCCCTCATCGGGCTATACTCACCCGCAAACACGAACGCGGTATCCCATGTCCCGCAACCCGCGCTACAACGTGCTCTTCGAGCCCGTAAAAATAGGGCCGGTCACCGCGCGCAACCGCTTCTACGCCGTCCCACACGCCAGCGGCATGACCAACTCCATGCCCCACATGAGGGCAGCCTTCCGAGCCACCAAAGCCGAAGGCGGCTGGGGCGTGGTCTGCTCGGGCTACGTCTCCATCGACCCAAGCTCCGATGACGCCCCACTCCCGTTCGCCACCCTCTGGGACGAGGACGACATCCGCTCGCACGCCTTGATGACCGACGCCGTCCACGAGCATGGCGCCCTGGCCGGCATCGAGCTCTGGCACGGAGGCGGCTCCGTGATGAATCGCTCGAATCGCACCCCGCCCCTATCGCCGTCAGGCATCTCGTGGATGGCAACCCACGTAAATTTCATGGGAAATCAACGCTCACGAGCCATGGACGTGGCGGATATCCGGGCGCTGATTCGTATGCAGACCGACGCCGCCCGCCGTGCGCGTACCGCAGGCTTCGACATCGTCTATGTCTACGCAGGTATGGGATACCTTCCCTATGAGTTCCTGCTACCCGAATGGAATCGGCGCACCGACGCCTATGGCGGCTCGGTACGCAACCGAGTCCGCCTCGTGAAGGAGCTGCTCGAAGCCACAGGAGAAGCGGTGGGTGCTCATTGCGCGGTCGCCCTCCGGATCAGCCTGGAAGAGCTGCGCTCGCGACGCAGCGAGGTCGCGGAGTCCGAGGCCCACGAAGTCGTTGAGCTGTTGGCGAACGTCCCCGACCTATGGGACGTGAAAATGGACTCCTCGCCCACGGACTGCGCGCCGTCCCGCTTCGCGCCCGAAGGCAGCCACGAGCCCGTGATCAACTTCGTCAAAAGGCTCACGACGCGCCCGGTAGTTGGCGTCGGTCGCTTCACCTCCCCCGACACCATGGTCGGCCAGATCAGGCGCGGCGTGCTGGATCTCATCGGCGCCGCCCGCCCCTCCATCGCCGACCCCTTCCTGCCGCAAAAAATCGATACCGGACGCGAACAGGACATCCGCGAATGCATCGGCTGCAACATCTGCATTTCGAGCTGGCATGACAGCGTACCGGTACGGTGCACGCAGAACCCCACCATCGGCGAGGAATGGCGCCGAGAGTGGCATCCTGAGCGCGTTACCGTATCGACAAGCCCATCACCCGTACTCGTCATTGGCGGCGGCCCGGCGGGCCTCGAATGCGCCCTGACGCTGGCCCGACGAGGTTACGAAGTGACGCTCGCCGAGGCGGCGGACGATATCGGCGGCCGACTACGTTTTGAAACGCGCTTGCCGGGATTATCCGCCTGGGGACGAGTCGCGGATTGGCGCCGCGGCCAACTCGAGCGCCTGACAAATTTCAACCTGTATCGAGGCAACTGCCTGGCAGCCGACGACATCCTGGAGCTCGGCAACAAGCACGTGGTCATCGCCACCGGCGCGCACTGGTCGCGCCTGTTGTATTCACCTCTGGAGATCCCCGCAGGAACGCTCGACGCACCCGGCGTCTACACCCCGGACGATGTGGCTGCGGGAGTACCGCTCCAGGACCCGGTCGTTGTGTTCGATTTCGACAACTACTACATGGGGAGCGCTCTCGCCGAGCTCATTGCAAAACGCGGGCACCGTGTCTCGTACGTAACACCGGCGGGGCACGCCTCAGCCTGGGCCATCATGAGCAACGAGCAACCCCAGATCCACCGCGCTTTTGCCAACGCCGGTATCGCCCTCCACACCTTGTCGCGCGTGAGCGAGTATCAGCAAGGGACGCTCACCTTAGTGAGTCAGTTTACCGACACCAGAACCGATATCGCCTGTGGATCCCTCATCATAGTCGGCACGCGTTTCCCGAACGACTCCCTTTATCACGATCTTGTCGCCCGACCTGACGATCTCGCCGACGCGGGCATCGCATCCGTTACGCGAATCGGCGATGCCCTGGCCCCTGGCGCGATCGCGCACGCGGTGTACAGCGGCCATCACTACGCGCGCGAGCTGGATGTTGATCCGCGGATGAGAGGTTTTCGCCGCGATACACCTCTGCGGAACGCGCCGAGCATCTGGGCGCCTGCGCTGTGAGCACGTTGCCACCTCCGCTGGCCGGGTTGGAACCCACCCTACCGTCCAGTTGGTATCGGACAGAGCGTGTATTCGGATTGGAGAAGGAACGCATATTCTGCCGTGAATGGGTTTGTATCGGCCGGGAAGAGGAATTCGGCGCCCCACACCGGGTCTGCGATGTTCTTGGCGAGAGCATCCTGGTCGTACGCAACCGCGAAAATCACATTCGCGCCTTCTACAACGTTTGCCGACATCGAGGGGCCCGACTGTGTCGACCCGAAGCCGCCGGTGTGTCCAGCGGACGCATCGTATGCCCCTACCACCAGTGGACCTATGACTTCGACGGACGGCTCCTCGCGGCACCTCACCTGTCGGGCGAACCCAACTTCGACAAATCCCTCTTCAGCCTCTACCCGGTAAAAGTCCACACCTGGGGCGGCTTTGTCTTCCTGAATCTCACACCGCAAGAGGCAAAACCATTCGACGAGCATGCCGGCGGCATTCCGGAGCGCATCAGCCGCTATCCGTTGAGTGATCTGCGCATCGGACACAGAATCGAGTACGAGGTCGCCGCGAACTGGAAAGTGATCTGCGAAAACTACAACGAGTGCTATCACTGCGCCGGTATCCACCCCGAGCTGTGCGCTATCGTGCCAGCATTCAAGGACCGCGGCGGCGCCAACCTGGACTGGGAACGCGGCATCCTCCATCGCGACGGTGCATACACCTTCACCAAGACCGGAACGACCTCACGGCGCCCCTTCCCAACTCTCAACGAGGATGAGAAGGTCCGCCACAAAGGCGAGCTACTGTACCCCAACCTCTTCATCAGCCTCGCCTGCGACCACATCGCGGTCTTCATTCTGCGCCCGCGCGCACCCGATCGCACCGACATCACCTGCCAGTTCCTGTTCGAGCCGTTCGAGATGGACAAATCCGATTTCGACCCCGCCGATACGGTCGATTTCTGGGATGTCGTCAACCGTCAGGACTGGGCAATCTGCGAGGCCGTGCAGCAAGGCCTCTCAGCGAGGGTACACGAACACGGTTACTACGCACCCATGGAGGATTTCAACCTCGACATCCGCCGTTACGTGCTCGAGCGCATAGGCGACGCGGCCGGCTCATTGTGACAGTCGGATCCGCCGAAGGGTCGGTGCGGGTGCCACAGCGCATGCGCGTGCGTTGGAAAATATTCGCCCTGCTGTTCTGCTTCGGTTTGATGGCCTACGTACAGCAACGCGGCCTGGCGGTAGCCAGCTACCGCATGATGCCGGAGCTGCACTTGAGCCAGATGCAGATCGGATGGCTGGAATGGGCCTTTCTCCTCGGCTACGCGGCGCTCCAGTTCCCGGGTGGAGTATTAGGACAGCGATTGGGCGCCCGGGTCACGCTCGTCGTGATTGGACTGCTCGCTTTCGTCGCCACGTTGGGCACGCCCCTCGCCCCCCTCGTGCTCGGTGGAACCGCACTGTTCGCCGCCCTCCTCGGCTTCCAGCTGCTGCTCGGCCTGGCCCAGAGTCCGTTCTTCCCGGTGGAGGCAGGCGTCGTCGCAGCCTGGTTCAAACCCCAACAATGGCCGTTGGTACAAGGCACATTGAGCCTGGGCCTCGGCCTCGGTGCCGCCGTGACGCCTCCAGTGGTCGCGTGGCTCATGTCCTCCTTCGGATGGCAGCAAGCCATCGGCTGGACGACCCTTCCGGCCCTCCTGTTGATCGGAGCCTGGGGCTATTACGCCCGTAACACTCCAGCGGAACATCCCGCCGTCAGCACAGCGGAGTTAGCCGAACTCGACTCGCAGGCCCTTGGCAGCGTTGACGTCAAGATCTCATGGAAACGCTTGTGGGCACTGCTGAAGAGCCGCGACCTGTTGGCGCTCACAGCGTCCTACCTGTGTATGAACTACGTCTACTATCTGCTGGGCAACTGGTGCTTTCTCTACCTGGTCCAGGAACGGCATTTCACAGTACTGGAGGGAGGCTGGCTTGCCAGCACCCCGCCCCTCGCAGCCGCCCTGGGTGCCGGCATAGGCGGCAAACTAGGCAGCTCATTCGTCGTAAAATACGGCACGCGGTATGGTCTGCACATCGTACCCCTGATCTCCCTGCCAACAGCCGGAACCCTGCTGCTGATCGCAGTGAACGCCACAAATCCCTACCTGGCCGTCGCGGCACTCGCCCTCTGCTTCGCATGCGTGGAACTCAATG
>DAITMW010000090.1:4754-9807 GCA_036834945.1 Steroidobacteraceae bacterium | reverse complement strand
CCCTACCTGGCCGTCGCGGCACTCGCCCTCTGCTTCGCATGCGTGGAACTCAATGAAGGACCCTACTGGGCCGCCGTAATGCACCTGGCGCGCGGCGACACGATGTCAGCTTCAGGCGTTCTCAACACCGGAGGCAACATAGGCGGCCTCGTCGCTACGCCCATCGTCGCATGGCTCTCAGGCCAACAGGCCTGGACGACAGCTTTCGTAATCGGAAGTGTCTTCGCATTCGCAGGCGCCGCCGCATGGCTCCTGGTAGACCCCACCCGCGGAGGGTCCCGGAACCCGCGCTGAATTCCAGGCGTGCCGCCCTCTAACTACATCCCCCGCATTGGTGCAGCTCGATCGCCGCACGCTCCCGGGCCCAGGCCAACCTGGCCATGCGGTCGAGTTTCTTCAACGCCGCCTCCGCCTTGAGCGCCTCGGACCTGCTGGCGAAGGCTTGGGCGCCAAGCACCCGAACAGGAGGATTGGAGCGCGTGAATTTCGCCCCTTTGCCGCTGCTGTGCGCGGCAAAGCGGGCTGCGACGTCGGTCGCGATGCCGGCGTACGTCCGGCCATCGCGACACACAAGCAGATAGAGCCACCAGCACTGGGTCATGCGGATAGCTTACCCGATGTGTCCCTCCGACTGCCCCGAGATTGCCCTCGTCCCATAGGCAGACGCTACGGTACGTTGAACCTCCATCCAAAGTTCGTCTTTGCGCACGTCGGGCGCAGCGGCGTGCTGACCACCATCGCAGGCGCTAGAGCGCCAATTCCCCCTTGGCAAGCCACCGGGCGCAATCCGCCGTCAGGTTCTCGGCAGCACATTCGTCCGCTCGCGCGATCTCGGCCGGGGTCAACACATCCCGCCATCGGCCATTGGTCCCTTTGTTGATGAAATCCCGACTTCCCGTATTGAACAGCGCAGCCCCGGCGCCGACGGCTTTATCCGCGTGACGTTTCATGTATTCGAACCCGCAATGCTCCACGATCCGAGGCCATGACTCGGCCTTGATCGTAATGCCCAAAAATCCTGCGATCCGACGGATCTCCCCCTCCATGTCGCTCTTTAGAGTCGCGAAATGAACGAGCAAGAGATTCGGCAGATGCCGCGCATCCCACCAGGACTGAACGTGCGACCAGAACGGCCATGCCGGATAACCGTCCCGCTCCAGCCAGCTGTGGTAGTACTCGCGGATGTTCGGGTTCGGGGGCTCCAGCGGTGCTCCGACGCGCCCCGGCGTGTTGTTGAAGAGCTCATACGCGAGCGGTGAGAAATTCATCTGATGCGCGTGAGCCGACCAGATGACATCGCGCACATCACGACCAACATAGATGTACTTTACCCGCTCGTTGACCGGCAGCGCATCGAAGGGCAAATGGGTCTTGATGAATCGCCGGTGGGTCTGCGCCTCGAGAAGCTCGAGAACGTCCCGCAGGGGAACGATGCGCAGATCGAGCCACGGGGAGATCTCTCCGATCGCGACATCATCCGCGCCGTCAAAGACGAGTTGTCCAACGACCTGCTGAACCAATGTCGTCCCCGTCTTTGCCCAGGTCCCCACGACAATGTCATCCGGCCGAAAACGAAAGGTGTCCCATCGCGTGGAGTCCATGGCGTGGTTCTGGAACACCCGTGGCTTGTTCGATAGAGCGATAGGTGAGCTCATGGACAGCCCCTTGGCAGCGAGTGTGCCGCGGTACCTTGGCTAACCAGTGTACGGACGAGCCGAGGGATTTAACTGTAACCCCAGCGCGCGTCCGTGGCCAGCGAGCGGCCACTTGACTCATGGTGCGCCGCAAAAGGCACGGTTGCACTTGAAGGGCATCGAATGCGGTTCCTGGTGCGCATGGAACGACTTGGTTGCCGGCGTTCAGAAATCAGATCGCAAAATCCGAGACCAACCGGACTGCCTCGAAACTGCCAGCCGTCAAACGCGGATGAGGGTCGGTCAGGGTCGCATGCGGAAGCAACCTACGCGACATTAAACCCTCAGTGTAGTAGCCTGAGCTACGGTGCCTGTTTCAGCGTCCGAGACACTCCCTATGCGCCATGGATTCAACAGTGGATTCTCATTGGTGGGAGCCATACTCGCCATGGCGAGTACTCCTTCGCACGCTGTCAACAAATGCACCGACGCAAGTGGACAGGCTATCTTTACCGACAAAACCTGCCCTGCGGCCACGCACTCGGAGACATTGACACTGCCGCGCAGTTCAACACCCCCGAGCAGTTCAACACCCCCGCCGGCTCTGAGGACCCCCTCTGCCGCCCCGGGGCTGCAGTTCGGACCATTGACGCGAACTCCGCAACGGAAGTCGATCTCTCGACCGTCGTAAGCCCGACAACGGCGGGCCAAATCCTCAGCGAACGTAACAAAGGACGTTTCGCGAACTGGCCCGATCTCATCCATCGGGTAGTCGGTCTCAGCGCGGCTCAGACTGCCTTTTTGGCTTCGTTGCGGGGCCTCACGGTGGGCGGCCAAAGCTTGCCAGGCGCGTCGCCAAATCCGGCCCTCGCTGAACAATTTGAGGCCAGACTGCGCGGCAATCGTTAGGAACATTGGGGCCATTCGAGCGCTCTTGAATTGCCAGCGGGTCAGCCTCGCTTGGCAATAGGGAGTAGAGATATCTCCTCCCACTCCTTGTCAGGGATCTGACAATTTCAGGCCGACTGTCGGAAATTGGACAAACTACCGAATTTTGTCAGGGTCCTGACAAAGCCCAGGAAGGATAGTATCGCGCGCTGGTAGTCTTGGGAGGAAAGGACTCGTGAAACCCCAGCAAAGGTACGCGCGCCGGCATCATCTCCGGCTGTTCGTCAAAGAGATTCACAACGCCGCCGCGTGCCTGAACGCGTCTCAATCTGCGATATGCGAGAAAATCGGTCTGAGCGCCGAGCGCTGGAAGGCTTTGGCCGTGATAGGGCGCTCGAGCTTCACGCTTTCAATTTCAGATCTGGCCAGGCAGCTGCGACGATCGCGTCAATCGGTGCATTCGCTCGAGGTCAATCTGGAGAAAGCCGGCTGGATCCGCTTGCTGCCCAATCGAGACGACCGTCGGCTTCTGCAAATAGAGATGACCGCTGACGGCAAGACCGTTCTGCGCGCTGCCGAAGAACGCTTCAACGGGTGGTTGCTGCTCATGGCTTTCGATCTGGAGGACCGCGAGCTGCGCGCACTGCTAGATACCCTACGTGCCGTTCGCGCTCGCATTGCACGAGCGCGCGACTACGCCTAAGACGCACACGTGACGAGCATCACTGCTCCATCGGTTCCCTGGAGCAGTTGTTCCGCAAGCAGGTTTTACGTCGTCCACTGAGATCCATCATCCGGTCGATCTGCGCCTGGCGTTCATCATCCGCGCCATCATTGCCGTTCGCGCAGTGGTCAGGCCGCCAGTGAATGCGTTCATCCAGGGGCTCCCTCGCTAACCGATCCGCCGCACCGCCTCGCCCCCATCCCACGCGATGGCCGCAACCCGCATCTTTTCAAAAAACGACAACCCCTGCCGCCCCGCCTCAATCAACTCCACAATCCCACCGGGATGAAAATCGGTAGCGACATAGGCGAACCGCATACCAGCCACCGTCCGCCCATGCTGCACCGGTTGGATCCCCTTCCGGGCCAACAGCCCCAGATCGCGCTCCACCGACTCCGTAATGACCCCCAGGTGCTGCAGCCCACTTCCTTTGCTCACCCGAAAGTCCGTATAAATCGATGGCACATCATTACGCTGCTCGATGAGCTCGATCTGCATGTCCCCCCAATAAGCAATCGCCACCGTCAGGTCGATATCCGTCGCGGGGCGACCCCGATACCAACACTCCGCGAACGCAACCCGCTCGAACACAAAAAACGGCCCGACATGCATCACCCGCGTCCAATGATCAATGGCAGCCGCGAGATCCTCGACTACGAAGCCGTTTTGCATCACAGGACCGAACAGACGTTCCACGAATGAGATCCCCCGACCGAGTCAGTCCTCAATCCGCGCCACCCAGCGAATGCCGCGCGCCAGAATCTCGTAAAACACCGGGGACTGCCAGCTACCCCGCTCGATGCTCGGGTACTCCTCGATATAAGGCTGCATGTCATACCGACCGCGGCAGTGCCCGAGGGTAAAGTACAACACGGAGCCGGCCCCAAAAGGATGCAGATACAGCACCGGCCGCGGCTCATCGGAGAACCACTCGCGGTCCGCGAATCCCCGCTGCGCCTTCCCGTTGTAATGCGTATGCAGCAACACCTCATGGGACCCACCATGAAGCTCCGAAAGATACAACTCGTCAGTGACCGTAAATGGTTCGATACCCCTCACCAGCGCATGACCCGGATCCGTCACCTTCACTTCGAACTCACCCACCGGGGGATGAGCGATGAACTGACTACCGAGCAACCGCATGAATCGAGGCGCAGTACGCGGAATCGACACGCGCCCATCCGGCAACCAGTCAATGAACGAATTCGTCCCATGCAACGCCAACCAACGTCCGCCGCGGGACACATAGTCCGCCAACGCCTCTTGCTGCCCGTCATCGGGCCGCACATCACACGTATACGTCACCAGGGCATCCGCCTCCCCGATAGCCTGAGTATCCGCGTAATTCTCCGCGACCCGCACCCGGATGCGCTCATGCACATGCAGAAGCTTCAGAATCTCCAATCGCGCGAAGTCAAAGTCGTGGAAACGCCCTCCGACCACGAAGTAAACCGTCTTGCGTGCCCCGGCCAAGCTACTTCAACCCGTTGATATAACGATCGAGCTCCTTGTGGAAATGCCGCACCCGCTGCTCCTGCTCACTCCAGAGCGGCCCGCGAAAGCCCCGTGAACGGATCCCTTTCTGCTGGATCGGCAGCAACTCCGAATCCTGGTCCAGGACCTCTCCCAGGTTGGGCTTTTGTCCGGCGGGCACATGGATCACGTCCGGCCGCGTTTGCCCGGTCACATCGATGCCAGCCGGCAACCCCATCCAGGCCGGAACGGAGTAATCCGGATCGTCCACATACCGATAAAGGATCATGGTGTCGTAATAGAACGTCTCCGGATCCGTGGCATGCGGCAGGAA
>DAITMW010000090.1:0-4654 GCA_036834945.1 Steroidobacteraceae bacterium | reverse complement strand
TAGAACGCATCCACGCCCGTCTTCCAATTGGCGCGCCACTCACTGCGAACCTGATGCACGACGTGCATCTTGTCGATTTCATAGTTCTCGATGTACCCAGCAGGCAAACCAAGATAGTCGGCCAGCGGTGGCGCATTACTATCCATGTTGATGAACAGGATGCCCCCCAGCGACTCGCAACGAACCTCGGTCAACCCAGGCTTGTGAGCAATGAGCTTCGGATTGAACGTTTCCTGATCCGTGATGCGCTCGAGCTTGCCGTTGCAACCAAACTGCCACCCATGAAACGCACAGGTGAAGCGCGCAAGCGTGCCCCGCTCGTTCAGGGCTATGCGATTACCCCGATGCGGACAGACGTTGTAGAACGCCTTGATCCCGCCGTCGACCTGGCGAACGACGATGAACTCCTCGCCGCCCACCGCGAATGTGAAGTAATCACCGTCTTCGGGAATGTCGCTCGCCACCCCGGCCAGCAGCCAGACGCGAGGCCAAAGACGCCGCCATTCCAACTCCATGAACTCGCGCGAGTAGTAACGAGCGGGATCGACGACCTCCAGCCCATTGTCGATGTCAGGCTGCTTGGCTTCGAGCGACTCACGCTCCGAACCCAGGCTCATGGGCCACTGCACCTTGTAGTTGACAGCCATCGGGCGCCCCTGCTTAAGGTTGCTGCTTGAAGTACTCGGGGATGCCGCCAGGCCAGACGTCCCCAAACTGATTGTTACCGCCGTCGACCACCAGGACATCACCGGTAATGAACTTCCCCGTCGGGGCGGAGAGATACACCACGGCCTGAGCGATATCGATCACATCGCCGAGCTCGCGCATGGGATTGGAGAAGCGAAACTGCTCCGCGTCCGCCCGCTCGTAGACGTTCAGTCCCTCGCTATCGATAGAGCCCGGCGACACACAGTTCACACGGATACCGAGCGGCGCCCACTCCGTCGAGAGCGTTTTGGAAAGGTAGATCACGCCCGCACGAGCCGCGCATGTATGCGCCACCTGCGGCATCCCCCGCCAGACATTGGCCACAATGTTGACAATATTTCCCGGCCGCTGGACCGTACGCCAGCGCTGGGCCGCCGCCTGCATCATGTACCAGGTCCCATTGAGGTTGGTATCGATCACGGCCAGCCATCCTTTCACACTGAAGTCGATCGCGGACTGGGGATACTGACCGCCGCCGTTGTTGACGAGCGTATCGATCCGCCCGAAGCGCTCGTAAGTCGCATCGATCAACTTGGCGACCGCCTCCGGGTCGCGAATGGTCATCGCGCATGTGCCGATTTCGCGCCCCACCAACGACCGGATGCCGTTGGCCGTCTCCTCGAGCTTCTCTGCGCGCCGCCCGCAAATCATCACATCCGCGCCCAACCGGGCGCAGACATAGGCGATAGCGCGGCCGATGCCGCTACCGCCGCCGGAGACGAGGAAGGTTTGTCCGTTCAGCAGACCCTCTCTGTAGGCGAGTGGCCTCTGCGCCAGCTCCTCGTCCGAGGCTCCCCAGGACTTGCCATTGTCGCTCCCGAGAGCACCCATGGTTGTATCAGTCATTACTCGAGTATCCGCCTGTGAGTTCGTGTGGTCAGCTCGCCAGCCCGAAAATGGCCACACTGGCGACGTTGCGGTTGGGGATACCTCCCAGATTGTGGGCCAACCCGAGCGCCGGAGCGGACAACTGACGCTCCCCGGCCCGCCCCAACAGCTGCAGATAGATCTCGTAAGTCATCCGCAGCCCGGTGGCACCGATCGGATGACCGAAGCACTTCAGCCCGCCGTCAATCTGGCACGGAATGGCGCCATCGCGATCGTAACGGCCAGCCAGAATGTCCCGTGGGGCATTGCCCTCGTCGGAGAGGCCCAGGTCCTCCATGACGACCAGCTCGGTGATGGAGAAACAATCGTGCACCTCGATGAGATCGAGGGCTTCGCGCGGATCGCGAATGCCGGCTTCCTGATACGCACGCCGGGCCGCCAGGCGCGTCGTCAGTGTATGACTGCCATCCCAGGAGCGATGGCCCATCTCAACGCCATTACTGGGCGCGAGCTGTAATGCCTTGACGGTGACGAGGTCGCGCTTGCCCAGCGAGCGGGCGATCTCCGGTGTGGTAACAATCGCACAGGCAGCCCCGTCGCTGACACCGCAACAGTCGAGAACCCCCAGCGGATAAGAGATCATCGGCGCATCCAGAACCTGCGAGGGCGTAATCCGGCCGCGCAGATGCGCCTTGGGATTACGCGCCCCATTCTCGTGGCTTTTCCAGGAAATGTGGGCCATGGCCTGACGCAACTCGGCCATCGCGTAGCCATGCCGCGCGGCATAAGCGCTTGCGAGCTGCGCGAATGCGCCGGGGGCCGTGCTGCCGGGCAGATAAAGATCCTCGAAGGTGCCCTTGGTGCGCTCGGGAAGACCGGAATAACCCGTATCCTTCAGCTTCTCGACGCCCATGGCCAAGGCGATGTCGCAGGCCCCTGCGGCGACCGCATAGACCGCCCCCCGCAACGCTTCTGTACCCGTCGCGCAGAGGTTCTCAACACGCGTGACCGGAATATTCGGCAGGCGTAGCGCCATCGACAGCGGTAACGGAGACTTACCCGTGCTCTGCTCGTCGAAAAACACGCCGAGCCATGCGGCATCGATCCGATCGCGCTCGATTCCGGCATCGGTAAGTGCCTCCGTGCAAGCCTCGAGCATGAGGTCGTCCGCGCCGCAATCCCAGCGCTCGCCGAACTTCGAGCACCCCATGCCAAGAATCGCCACTTTGTCGCGGATGCCGCTGGCCATGCCCGCCCACCTCCGAGGCCGAGTATAGGGTACTCATCCAAAAATAAACAGGCGTGACTGTTTTTTTCAGAAAAAAACCATCATGCTTGTTTTTTTTCTGAAGCGCGCGTACGTTGCGGATTAGAGACGTCTGTCGAGCGACTTTCTTGAGGGGGAGGTACTAGCCGTATGACGATCACGAAGTGCGCGAGGCCATCGGCCGACGCGCGCCAGGGCAGGCCCACTGAAACGAAGACAATACTCATCGCGGTTGCCATAGCTGCCGCATTGTTGGCCACACAAAGCCGCGCGGAAACACCGGCCGACTCCACGAGTGTTCAAAGCGGCGGCCTCGAAGAGATCACGGTGACCGCCACACGCCGTGCATCCAACCTGCAAACGACCCCACTGGCCGTGACAGCCATCGATGCTCAAGCCATCGAACCGCTGCAGCCACGCACCCTGCAGGACCTGGCCTCGCTGGTCCCGAACTTCTCCGCCAACAAGATCAACGGCTTCAACGCAGCGTCGTTCGCAATGCGTGGCGTAGGCAACACCGACATCATCGTTTACAACGAGGCGCCGGTATCGGTTCTCATCGACGACTTCGTCATGCCGAGCACGCAGACCCAGTTGCTCGATCCCTTCGACATCCAGGAGGTCGAGGTGCTGCGCGGTCCGCAGGGCACTCTCTTCGGCAAGAACACCACCGGTGGCGCCGTAGTCGTCAGAACCAAGGCGCCCGTACTGGATGAGACCTCGTTCCAGGCGCAGGCCGGCGGCGGCAAATACAACGAGTTCAATGCCCAGGGAGCGCTGAACGTCCCCATCATCTCCAACCAACTGGCGCTACGCGTCGTTGCCAGCCTCGAGCGCGAGGACGGTTGGATGCGCAACGGAGCCAGCAACGTCATCAACGGCGTCACCTATACCGGTGACGGTGCACGCGTCGGCGGCATGAATGTCATCACCGGTCGCGCCAAGCTGCTCTGGCAGCCAACCGACAACTTCAAGGCCCTCTTCACCTACGAGATGCTCGATGACCGCTCGCCGACACCCGCGGCCGTCAATGTCACCCCGACCAACCTGGCACCGGGCTCGAACTTGCCCTACTTTGTGTTCGCCCAGCTCGGCCTGCCCGGATACACCGGCAACAGCCCACTCAACAACGCCGGTGTCGACAACCGCGTCGGTTATCTCATCGACGAGCAGAAGGGCCACCAGGTCGTCGCCAGCGGCTGGCACCTCAACATGGATTACACTCTTGACCCCGGCACCTTCACCTGGGTGCAGGGCTACCGCTCGCAGGACTCCAGCCTGCCTTCGGACTACACCGGTGTAGTGGGTCCCCTGGCGGTGTTCGATGCCAACCGCTCCGACCGGCGCAAGACCTGGCAGGAAGAAGTGCGGTTCGCCTCCAAGGACTTCGGCCCCTGGAACTTCGTGCTGGGCGGGTTCTATCAGCACGACAACACCAAGTTCTGTGTCGCGCAGCTGCTCGGCATCTACGACCTGTTCGGCGTCCCGACACCCCCGGGAACCTCACCTGGCGGCTATAACGCCAATCCGCAGGTCCTATGTAACGAGCAGACTGAGCGCTCCGAAGCGGTCTACGGCGAGACCAACTTCAAATTCACCGAGGCGGATACCTTCACCGTCGGCGTGCGCGTCACCCGCGACAGCAAGGACTGGATCGGCCGCCAGCAGGTCTTCGTGCAGCAGCTCCCCTCCTCCGTCGGCGCCATCGTGCCAGGCTTCACCTGGCCGCAACTGGGCGGCTTGATGAACGGCTCCAACTTCGGCCTGTACCCGTACGGAGTGGTGACCGACAGCCATACCTGGACGCAGCCGACGTACCGGGCGATCTTCTCGCACCAGTTCAGCCCCGAC
>DAITMW010000089.1:3386-23152 GCA_036834945.1 Steroidobacteraceae bacterium | reverse complement strand
AGGATTGCGTGTGCTGGCCACGGCAACCGCCTCGAGCGAGGGCGATCGTTTACGCCGGCTCGGCGCGAGCGAAATCTACACCTCGAGAAATGAGGCACTGATCGCCGATGTGAAGGGAAATCATCCGCAAGGGATCGACGCCGTCATCGACCTCGTGAGCAACACGGCTGCGCTGAATGCACTCGCTGGCCTGGTCCGTCCGGGCGGAACCCTGCTGACAACCGTATTTTCCGCTGATGAGAAGGCCTTGCAGGCGCGCGGGATCAAAGGCGGCAACTTCGAAGTCCGTGCCAACTCCAGCCTGCTGGAGCGCCTCGCCGAGACACTCGAGGCAGGCAAGTTGACGGTGCCCATCGACAACGTCATCACGCTCGCCGAGGCGCCTGCCGCAATCGCGCGCAGTCGCCAAGGCCACTCCAAAGGCAAGACCGTCATCCGTCCCTGAAGGCTTCAGTCCGACAGGGCCGGGGTAGCCGCACCGTGATCCCGGTATACGACGCCGCCCTTCATGACAAAGCTGACATGCTCGAACTGGTCCGCATCACGCAGCGGATCCCCCGGCACAGCCACGATGTCGGCATAGCGATCGGCTTGTATCGACCCCAGCTTGTCGGCGGCACCGAGCAACTCGGCCGCGTTGCGCGTCGCCGCGAAAACGGCCTGCATCGGGCTCATGCCGTTGTGGATGAGCAGCCCGAACTCCATCGCATGATCGCCCTCACCGATGTCCGTGCCATACGCGATCTTGACTCCGGAGCGCACCGCCAGCGGCAGGTTCTTCTTCGGTAGCGGATCGTTGTGCAACTCCTTGGCCGCGGTGCCAGGCGTCAACAACTCGGGATGGTCGCGCGCCGCGTCGAAAAACACTTCGTACACAGTGAGCGTGGGCACGAGATAGGTTCCGTGCGCCTTCATCAGGGCAAACGTCTGCGCCGTGGCAAACGATCCGTGCTCGACGGAATCCACACCGGCCATCACCGCATTCTCGATGGCGGGTGCCGGATAGATGTGCGCGGCCACTTTCATGCCCAGGTTGTGCGCCGTCTCGACAGCGACCCGCATCTCCTCGTTCGTCATGAGTTGCTGTCGCGGATCATCACCTGTGGAGGCGATTCCGCCGGAGGGCATGAGCTTGATGAGATCGGCGCCACGGCGCTTGTGCTCGCGGACGCGCTGTCGCGCCTGCTCGGGAGTATCGACCCGGCCGTTGTCCCAGTCCGGGCGCCACAGCTGCGCATCGAGGCCGCTGCGAGGATCCGCGTGCCCCGCGGTGGGCCCGAGCGGCTCGAGTGCCACATACAACCTCGGCCCCGGGACCTTTCCCGCATCGATGGCGTTGCGCAGAGCGACGGTCTCATCGCCGCCACCGGCATCGCGGGCGGTAGTGAAGCCCTGTTGCAACATCCTGCGTGCGAACTGGGCGGCATCGAAAGCGCGATCGATGTCGTTGTGGGTGAGCCGGTCCTCGGTGGCGTTCAACCGGCTCGGCAGCTTCGCGGAAACGTGCACGTGGCAGTCGATGAATCCGGGTAACACGGTCTGCGTGGACAGGTCGATCACCTCCACCCCGGGCGGGCGCTGGTACCCGGGTTGCACGGAAACGATCTTGTCATCGTGAACGATGATCGAGACCTGCCGGCGCGGCGCTTCGGAAATCCCGTCGATCAGCGTCCCGGCGTGAATGACGAGATCTTTGGCCATCACCGCCTGGCACACCACACTCGCCGCCAGGCATAGCACCATTCGAGCCGGTCCGGATCGCTTCACGCTGCACGCTCATCGGTTATGAAATCAGGGGCGTGAGTGTAACGTGCCCGGTGCTGCCGCAGGAATGCGGTGAACATTTTCAAAGGCACCGGCAACTGCCGACGCCCCGGGTAGTACAGGTAGTAGCTGTGGTGCCCGGCCGACCAGTCCACCAGCAACGGCACGAGCCGGCCCGCCGCGATGTGGGCCGCCACGTAGGACTCGATCGTGTAGCCGATACCGACTCCGTCCAACGCCGCGCGCACCACCAGATCCATGTTGTTCACCGTGAGGGTACCGGTGACCGACATCTCGTACTTGCT
The DNA here is from genome assembly GCA_036834945.1 of Steroidobacteraceae bacterium. GTDB lineage: Bacteria > Pseudomonadota > Gammaproteobacteria > Steroidobacterales > Steroidobacteraceae > 13-2-20CM-66-19. The sequence goes on along the minus strand of DAITMW010000089.1, from coordinate 21,083 downwards.
CTTGCCCTTGGCGAACTCCCACGACATCTGCTCATGGTCCTTGCGGAAACCGATGCAGTTGTGCCGCTGCAGATCCTGCGGAATCTTGGGTGCCGGCTCGTGTTGCAGGTACTCCGGGGAGGCAATCGCAATGAGGCGGGAAGGCTCCGTGACTCGCACCACCTGCATGTCGCGCGCGACACGCCGCCCAACACGTATCCCCGCATCGAACCGGCCGCTCACGATGTCACGGTCACTGTCATCCACCGTGATATCGAGAGCGATCGCAGGATAGTCGGCAAGAAAATCCTTGATCAGGGGGGCCATCACGATCCGCGCCGCGACGCTCGACACACTCAGGCGCAACGTACCGGTGGGCGTATCGCGGAATTCGTTCAGATCCTCCACCGCCGCACCCAACTCGGTGATCGCCGGACGGATACGCTGGAGGAGCTTTTCTCCAGCGTCGGTGAGGGAGACGCTGCGCGTGGTGCGGTTCAGGAGCCGCATGCCGAGGCGCTCCTCCAGGGAGCGGATCGTCTGGCTGATGGTCGAGGCCGCAATCCCCAGATGGGCCGCGGCCCGGGCGAAATTGGTTCGCTCGGCGACGGCAACGAAGGCATTTAATTCAGCGAATTGCGTACGATTCATAATGCCACCTATTATGTGGCTGGATAAACTAATCTATTCGCATTGTCCGGTATTCTAAAAGGCGGGGCAAACCGCTATACCATTCTGCTGCACTGCTTCCCTGGAATCATTCTGCATGGCCCAATCGGCTGAGGCGGCAGCTCCTCCCGTACCCAACACCTGGATGACCCGGCACCGCCGTTTGATGCTGATCGGCGGCCCGGCCGTCGTGGCGGTGGCCGGAATCCTGTTCTATCTGACAGGCGGACGCTACGCCTCCACGGACGATGCCTATCTGCAGGCGGCCCGGGTTCAGATCAGCTGCAACGTGTCAGGCCGCGTGATCGGGATCGACGTACACGACAACCAGGCGGTACACGCCGGCGATGTCCTGTTTCGCATCGATCCCCGCCCCTACCAGATCGCCATCCAGGACGCCGAGGCCCGCCTGGCCGGCGCGCAGCTGCGAGTGCGGTCCGCCGAAGCGGCGTATCTCCAGCGCCAGGCCGACGAGCGCGCCGCACGCAACACCATCGCCTATCGGCAGGACGATTTCGACCGCAAGAAAAAGCTCGCCGCGGACGGGATCACCTCCAAAGCCCAACTCGACCAGGCGGCGCACGACCTCGACGTCGCCCGTCAGGGCTTGATTGCGTCGAGCCAGCAGACCGCGAGCGCCTTGGCTGAGCTCGGCGGCGATACCGCGGCGCCGGTCGAGAGCCGCCCGGCGGTGCGCGAAGCACAGGCCGCGCTCGATCGCGCGAAACTCAACCTCTCGTACGCTACCGTGCACGCACCGATCGACGGCATCGTCACGAAAGTCGAGCAGTTGCAGGTCGGTGACTACATCAACGCCGTCGTGCCCCTGTTCGCCCTCGTCTCGCAGCAGAACATGTGGGTCGAGGCCAACTTCAAGGAGACCGACCTCTCCTACATGCGCCCCGGACAGCAGGCCACGTTCACCATCGACGCCTTTCCGGGCGTGAAATTCACCGGCAAGGTCCAGAGCACCAGTCCAGGCACAGGCGCGAGCTTCTCGCTGCTACCGCCCGAGAACTCCTCCGGCAACTGGGTGAAGGTCGTGCAGCGGCTGCCGGTGCGGCTTTCCATCGATCGCGGCAAGTCGGACCTGCCGCTCGCCGCGGGCATGAGTGTCATCGCCGAAGTCGACACCGAGCATCATCGGTCGCTGGCCTTCTGGAAGTAACGATGTCGGAGACACCCCATTTCGTGCCGGTGCCCAACAAGGGCCTGATCACCGTCTCCGTCATGCTCGCAACCATCATGCAGGCGCTCGACACGACGATCGCCAATGTGGCCCTGCCGCGCGTGCAGGGCACGCTTTCGGCGACACAGGACGAGATGGGTTGGGTGTTGACTTCCTATATCGTCGCCGCCGCCATCACGATTCCCCTCACCGGCTGGCTCGCGAGCGAATTCGGGCGGCGCAAGGTCTTCCTGACCTCCATCGTGCTGTTCACGGCCGCCTCGGTGTTATGCGGACTGGCCACGACGTTGCCGCAGATCGTCTTTTTCCGCCTGCTGCAGGGGGTAGGCGGTGCGGCGCTCGTGCCCCTGTCCCAGGCCGTGCTGTTCGACATCAATCCGCCCAAGGAATTCGGCCGCGCCATGTCCATCTGGGGCATCGGGGTCACCCTGGGACCCATCCTCGGGCCCGCGTTGGGCGGCTGGCTGACCGAGAACTACAGCTGGCGCTGGGTGTTTTTCATCAACCTGCCGGTCGGCATACTCGCCTATGCGGGACTGTTGGCCACCATGCCCGAAAGCCGCAATGCCAAGTCCTCGCGATTCGATTTCTTCGGCTTCATCACTCTGAGCATCGGCATCGGCTGTCTCCAGACCCTGCTCGATCGTGGTCAGACGCTGGACTGGTTCTCCTCCCCCGAAATCATGGCCGAGGCCATCATCGGCGGCGTGTCCTTCTACCTCTTCGTGGTCCACATGTTCAGCAGCGCGCAGCCCTTCCTGAACCCCGCGCTCTTCAAGGACCGCAACTTCGTTGCCTCGAACGTCTTCATTCTCATGATCGGCGTGGTGCTGTTCGCCACGCTGGCGCTGCTGCCGCCGATGCTGCAGAACCTGCTGCAGTATCCGGTTGTTCTGACCGGCCTCGTAACCATGCCACGCGGTATCGGCACGTTGATCGGCATGATTCTCGTCGGCAAGCTCATCAAGCGATTCGACCCGCGTGGGGTCATGGCCGTCGGGCTGGTGTTGACCGCCTGGTCGATGTGGCAGATGACGCGCTTCTCCATCGACATGAGTTACTGGCCCGTCATCATCTCGGGCGTCATCCAGGGTGCGGGCGTCGGATTGGTTTACGTGCCCCTGTCGATGGTGGCTTTCACCACGCTTCCATCCCGGCTGCGTAACGAGGGCACGTCATTCTTCAATCTTTTGCGCAACGTCGGCAGCTCGGTGGGCATTTCGGTCGTGACCTTCCTGCTGACACAGAACACGCAGCGCCTGCATGCCACACTGGGTGAGCACATCACACCCTACAACATCGCGTCCAACCCGGCCGCCGCGCACATTGATTTCAACAGTACGGCCGGGCTGCTCGCCCTCAACGGCCTGATCACCCACCAGAGCGCCATGATCGGCTATCTCGACGACTTCAAGCTGATGATGGTGCTGACGATCGTGACCATCCCCTTCCTGTTCATGATTCGCAACGTCAAGCCGGCACCCGGCACCGGCACACCCACGGTGGCCGAATGAGCCTGCGCGCGTCATGGGTGTGCGGTGGCGCATTGGCATTGTCGGGGTGCATGGTCGGTCCCGATTTCAAGCCGCCGCCAGTGCCGGAAAGCCAGGGTTACACGGCCCCCGGTGATGCGCCACCACCCGTGGACCAACGCATCACCCTCGGTGCCCGCATCGAAGGCGACTGGTGGACGCAGTTCCACTCGACGGCACTGGACAGCCTCATCCGGGAAGCCCTCGCCAACAACCAGGACATCGCCGCGGCCCGCGCACGGGTTGCCGAGGCCCGGGAGGAAGTCAATGCGGCACAGGCCGCCCTGCTGCCGTCGTTGACGTTCGGGACCACGGTGGGCCGGCAAAAATACGGCAAGTCGCTGTTCGGTCCGCTCGATTTCGTGATTCCGCCGTTCACGTACTACACGGTGGGTCCGAGCCTCAATGCACCACTCGACCTGTTCGGCGGCAACAAGCGGGCGCTCGAGGAAAGAGCCGCCTACGACGATTATCAGAAAGAGCAGTTGAACGCCGCGTACCTGTCCCTCACCGCCAACATCACGACACAGGCCCTGACGGCCGCTGCGGCCCGGGCACAGCTCGATGTCGTCCAGGACATCATCACCAACGACCAGCGCAACGTGGACCTGGTGCAGACGGCGCTCGACGATGGCCTGGCGACCCGGACCCAGTTGTTGACCGCACAAACACAACTGGCCACGGACAGGACCCTGTTGCCCCAGCTGCGCCAGGAAGAAAGCACGGCGCGCCACGCCCTTGCCATCCTGCTCGGCAAACAACCCGCTGAATGGGCGCCGCCAGCGCTGACATTGAGCGACTTCACCCTGCCGGCCGAGATCCCCGCCAGCCTGCCCTCGCAGCTGGTCCACCGCAGACCGGACATCGTCGCCGCGGAAGCGCAGTTGCATGCCGCGAGCGCCGCGATCGGCGTAGCGACGGCCAATCTCTATCCAAACGTGAGCCTCGGTGGGACCCTGACGCAACAGGCCCTGACTCCGGGCAATCTTTTCCAGGGCGCGGCAGCCGCCTGGAGCATCGCGGCCAACCTCACGGCGCCGCTGTACGATGCAGGGAAGTTGCGTGCCGAGCAGCGCGCCGCAGTTGACGGCTATCAGGCGGCTCTTGCCGACTATCGGCAGGTCATTCTGCGCTCGTTTGGTGAAGTGGCCGACGGCATGCAGGCGCTCGCCAACGACGAGGAGCAATTCAACTCTCAAGCTGTCGCGGCCCAGACGGCACAGAGTGCTCGCGACCTGGTCCGACGCAGCTTTACCGTCGGTAACTCCGGCATCCTGGACGTACTGGATGCCGAGCGCTCCACCGCCCAGGCGCAACTAGGCCTGGCGCGCGCCAGGGCGCAACGACTCATCGACACCGCCCGCCTCTACATGTCTCTCGGCGGCACCCCGATCCCGGCGGACCAGGCGGCGAACCTCGCGTCCACCCACTGAACATATCGTCCAACTCCCCAACTAGAACCGGTCCAACGCTCGGTCAGGCGTAACTTGCGGCTATTGGCAAGTCCAAAGTCCTAAATTGCAGCCGATTATCGACCCATGTTATCTAGTCTTGTTCCGCGGCCCAGCCCGCGGTGCACAAGAGGGGGTTTATCACGTGAAGAAGCAGGTTCTAGCGTGTCTGGTTGCGCTTGCCGGTGCAGGTAGTGCATGGGGGCAATCGCAAATCGACACGGTGAAAGTTACCGGTGGCACCGTACAAGGCGTGACCAACGGCAACATTGTTTCGTTCAAAGGCATTCCATTCGCGGCTCCACCGACTGGTGAAAACCGCTGGCGCGCGCCGCAACCAGTGAAAAACTGGCAGGGTGTCAGGCACGCTGACACCTTCGCGCCAGGATGTATGCAGGATCCATCGATGGGCGTCATGCTCGGCGCCCCGCCGACAGTGAGTGAGGACTGTCTCTACCTGAACGTCTGGACCCCCGCCCGCTCACCCAATGAAAGACTGCCTGTCATGGTCTGGATCTACGGCGGCGCGTTCGCCGCCGGCATGACGAGCATTCCGCTCTACGACGGGACCCATTTCGCCCAGAAAGGCGTCGTGCTGGTCAGCATCGCCTACCGGGTCGGCCCGTTCGGCTTCCTCGCCACTCCGCAGTTGGGAAGGGAGGGCCACGGCGCCGGAAATTACGGGCTTCTGGACATGATCGCAGCCCTTCAGTGGGTGAAGAAGAACATCGACAGCTTCGGCGGCGACACCTCGCGCGTGACCATCTTCGGAGAGTCCGCGGGCGGAATTGCCGTGAGCATGCTGTGTGCCTCGCCTCTGGCCAAAGGACTTTTCCAGCGCGCCATCTCCGAGAGCGGGGGCAACTTCCAGCCGCCGAAATACGCCAACGAGGGCGGTCAGAACGGCCTCCCCATGAAACTGGCCGAGAAACAGGGCGAGCAATTCCTGAGCGGCCTGGGCACCAACGACGTCAAGGCGGCCCGTACCCTGGGCGGCGGGATGATCCAACGGGAAGCCGGCCCCGCGCTCAATGCCCGATTCTGGCCGGTATTCGACGGCTACGTGTTGCCGGGGGACCAGTATGAGCAATACGAGCTCAGCCGGTTCAACGACACCCCCATCCTCATCGGCACGAACTCCGACGAAGGCGCCCTGTTCGCGCGTCCGGGCATCACAGCTGCCTCATTCAGCAGCCAGGTCCGCGACGGCTATGACGAGAAGGCCAGCGTCATCCTGGCGGCCTATCCGAGCGGCACCGACGCCGAAGCGGCCGTCAGCAGCAAAAATCTCTTCCGCGACACGGCTTTTGCCTGGCCAACGTGGGTCTGGGCCCGGCTACAATCCCGCGTGGGCAAAAATCCAGCTTATGTTTACTACTTCGACCATCGCACGCCGGCCACGCCTGACGGCGCAACACACGGGGCTGAGCTCCCCTACGTGTTCGGCAACCTGGACACTCGCCAGGGATCCCCTGCCGCCGCCGAAGCGACGCTGTCCGAGCGGATGATGAACTACTGGGTGAACTTCGCGAAAACGGGTGATCCCAACGGAGCCGGGTTGCCGACCTGGCCCGTATTCACCGAGAACACGCAGCAGGTCATGTACTTCGACGGGACGGTGGGACCCAAGCCCGTACCGAACGCCGCCCAGCTGCAAGCGTTGAACGAGTACTACTCCTACCGCCGCGCCGAAGCGCAGAAGAGGTAGGCGATAACGCCGCTCCTAACACTCCAGGTGCACGAGCAGATGCGCGCGGCCTTGCGCGCCGGCGCATCTGCCCTGGAGTGCTCGCTGGATCTCGATCGGAGCCAGGCTACGGTCGAGGTTTCAGCAGACGGCTGGAGCTTTGCCGGGGGCGACTTCCCCTGGCTGGCCCACTGTAAGGAGCGCACAATCTATTACTGGGACGGCGCCGCCTTCCAGCCCATCGCCCGCTTCACCGCCTCGTTGATCAAACTCGTGCCGACGCAGTGGGGACCGCCCACGTTCGAGATCGACGGCATCAAGATGTTGCCCACGGCGAAAGTCTCGCCCTACGCCGACGCCGAGCAGAAGGTCAGTTGGATCCAACCCCGCGGCAAGCGCATCCTCGATACCTGCGGCGGCCTCGGATATTTCGCCGCCTGGTGCCTGCAGGGAGGCGCCGCCGAGGTCACTTCGTTCGAAAAGAATCCCGACGTCCTCTGGCTGCGCACTCTCAACCCCTGGTCACCGCAGCCAGGAGGTGCTCTTCACCTGGCGGAGGGTGACGTGGCCAGGGAAGTCACCGCCCTGCCGAACGGCTCGATGGATGCGATTCTGCACGACCCGCCGCGTTTCGGGATCGCAGGCGAGTTATATTCACAGGGTTTTTACGACCAGCTCGCCAGGGTGCTGAAGCGCAAGGGCCGGCTCTTTCACTACACGGGCACGCCCAACAAGCTGACCAGCGGCCGTGATGTGCCTGCCGAAGTCGCCGCGCGCCTGAAGCGCGCCGGATTCAACACCGAGTTGCACGGCGACGGCGTACGCGCCACCCGTAAGTAACCGCTACTTCGTCCGCTCGAAATTACCGGAGCGGACTTTCACCAACGCCTGCGCGGGATCGAAGTTGACTCCGAGCGGATCACCACCCTGCGCCACGACGTCCATCTGCTGCTCGAGCAAACGCCTCTGCAACATGATGCCGCGGTCACTGGTCACCAGGTGCTCTTCCGAATGCAGCGAGATCGGCCCCTGCCCGGCCTGTGCTTCGAAATCTCCGGGGAAGCGTTGATGCTCCTCCTCGCTCATCTCGCCCCAGCTCTTGCCGTTGATCTGAATGCCGAAACGCGGCGCATCCAGCGGCACCTTCATGATCATGGCCTGGATGTAGTGCGAGTCATCGACCGGTACGACCCAGGACACACCCGATGACTGCCCGATCCGGAACTGGATATCCGGCACACTCATGATGTTCGGCAGCAGCCAGCTCGAGATGCGGTCGATCACCTTGCCGTCCTCGAGCTGCCGCACTGCCGAGTAACACACGCCGTGATCGGCGTGGAAGAACTCGACCTTCGGCATGAGCGCATGCGTCTCGTGAAACTGGATGCCGCTGAAAGTCGAATGCAACACCTGTACGTGGAATGGATCCATGACGTTGTCGTTCATGTGCAGCCAACTGTAGGGCACCACGTCGAGCGAGCCGTCACCGGTCGAGCCGAAGCCGCCGACGCTCACCCACATCTTCTCCGCGGGCGTGATGTTCTCCAGATTGTCGTAGAGCGGCAGAACCGGCCGCTTCTCCGGAGGCCCCATGTAGGCAAACACGAGGCCATAGCGCTCTTCCACCGGATACCACGGCTGGCGCGCGGCGTCGCGATGACGACCGCCGTCGGGCTCGCAAGGCTGATCCAGGCAACGCCCCTGAGTATCAAACAGCCAACCATGATAACAACAGCGGATGCCCCCGGCTTCGACACGGCCGTAGTAGAGGGAGGTCCCGCGATGCATACAGCGCGGATAGAGCAAGCCGGCCCGACCGTTTCGATCCCGGAACAACACGAGATCCTCGCCGAGGACCCTGACTTTGCGTGGCAGATCGCGAACTTCCGCCGACGCGGCGATCGGGTGCCAGTAGCGGCGCATGAGCTCGCCGCAGGCCGTGCCGGGACCGACCTCGATCAGCGTCTTGTTGAAGTGTGGCGGCGGTCGCCCATAAGCGCTGCCGTCGCGTGCCGTGGTGATGGGTCGTTCGCTCATCTGGAATCCCCTCGAGCCCCTGCCCCGATCTTAATTGCATTCTCCACGGGCCGACCGCAACCCTCCTGAAATTTCGGTAATGTCACCGCGTGATGGAATGCCGTTAGACTGGGTCTCCAACTTGAGGGAGAGGAGCTGAGGACATGAGGAGAGACCGCAGAGCCGGAGCCGTCACCGTGTTGTCGTGCCTTCTGGCCACGCCGCTGCTTGCCGCGCCCACCGCATCGAGTCCGCCCGATGCGAGCCTGCATGCTGAAAAGCCGGACAGTGGCCATCCGTTCGAGCCCTTCAAACCGGAGTCGGTGAGCAGCACGGGAACGGTCACCATCGACGGCCATGCGATCTCCTACCAGGCCATCGCAGGCACCCTGGTCGTTCACCCCAAGGGCTGGGATGACGTGCCTCACGACCCCCATCCCGAAAAGGGGGAGGAAGGCGCCGATCGCAATCCGACGGCCGAAGCCTCCATGTTTTACGTCGCGTACTTCAAGAACGGCGGCGGCGTGCGCCCGCTGACCTTCGTTTACAACGGCGGACCCGGCTCGGCGTCTTTCTGGTTGCACATGGGAGCTTTCGGTCCTCGCCGCATCGTTACCTCGACAGATGTACACACCCCGGCCGCACCCTACTCCCTGGTCAACAATGGCTCCAGCCTCCTCGATGCCACGGACCTCGTGTTCATCGATGCGCCGGGCACCGGCTTCAGCCGCATCGCGGGCAAGGACAAGGAGAAAGCGTTCTACGGGGTGGACCCGGATGGCTATGCGTTCTCCGAGTTCATCACCCAGTTTCTCTCGAAGTACGGCCGCTGGAACTCACCGAAGTACCTGTTCGGCGAGAGTTACGGTACGCCCCGCTCGGCCGTGGTCATCAACCAACTCGAATCCGACCGCTCGATCGACTTCAACGGTGTGATCCTGCTGTCGCAGATTCTCAACTTCGATCTGAGCCCCGATCGCCCGACCGGCAACCCGGGCATCGACCTGCCCTACCAGACCGTCCTGCCCACGTATGCGGCGACCGCGTGGTATCACCACAAGCTGCCGGCCGAACATAACAACCTGGAGGCCTTCCTGACCGAGGTCGAGCAGTTCGCCATGAACGACTATGGCCGTGCGCTCGCCGCCGGCTCGGAGCTCAGTGCCACCGATCGCGCCGCGGTCGCGGAGAAATTGCACCAGTACACCGGACTACCGGTCGACTACATCCTCAAGGCGGACCTGCGCATCGACGGCGGCGAGTTCCGCCAGACCCTGCAGGCGAGTGAGGCAACGACGACCGGCCGACTGGACACCCGCTTCTCCGGACCCGACATCGATCCGCTCAGCCAGCGGGCCGAATACGACCCGCAGGCAGCGGCCCTGAGCTCGGCCTTTGTCTCCGCGTTCAACGAGTATGTCCGTAACGACCTGCACTACGGCGCCGACCGGCAGTTCAAGCCCAACGCCCGGCTGGGCAACACCTGGAACTTCCAGCACGCGGCCCCGGGTCAACAGACCGCCACGCGACAGGGCACCAACGTCATGCCCGACCTCGCCAACGCCATGAAGCTCAATCCGACTCTGAAGGTCCAGTTGAATGCGGGCTATTTCGATCTCGCCACGCCGTTCTACCAGGGGGTGTATGAAATGCACCACCTGCCGATGCCGGCCAGCCTGCAGTCGAACATCGAATACCACTTCTACGACTCGGGCCACATGGTGTACGCGAAGGAAGCCTCGCTGAAACTCCTCCACCAGAACGTCGCGGAGTTCATTCGCAAGACCAGCAGCAGCCACTGACACCACGGCGGTTCACAAAACTTTACGCAGCGAACAAAGACGGCTAACGCGGCCTGAGCAGACTTCTCCCGGGTTCTTCATCACCCGCAAGAGGACTGACCATGACCACCGCATTGAGCCGTCTGCTGCTGAACCGATATACAGTGCTTGCCTTCATCGCCGGCGCGGGGCTGTCCGCCGGCGTCGTCGCCCTGGCCGCCCAGGGCGGCGGGATGGGCGCGCTGCATCATGGAATGACGATGTCGGGCGACCATGTCGACCACATGCTCAAACATCTCTATGTGGAGATCGACGCCACCGACGCCCAGAAAGCCCAGATCGACCCGCTCGTAAAACAGGCGATGAGCGACCTGTCGCCCCTGCACGCGCAGGCACAGACTGCCCATACCCAGTTTTTCCACGCCCTGACCCAGCCGACCGTTGATCGCGACTCCCTGGAGGCCGCTCGGGAGGCACACATCCAGCTCGCCGACCAGGCGTCCAAGCGCATCGTGCAGCTCATCGCGGACGTAGGCGGCGTGCTCACTCCCACCCAACGTCAGGCCCTCGCCAACCACATCCAGAAGCTGCACGGGATGCCGGGCTCCTGAGGAAGCAGTACAGTGGCGCATCCGTATGGGTGAGCGCGTACTGGTCGTCGAAGATGATCCCCGCCTGGCCGAAATGCTCAGCGAGTATCTTGGCCAGGCGGGCTTTCGCGTTACGGTGGCGCCACTCGGCGCTGAGGCACTCCGGCTGCTCGCCGATACCGCCTACGACGCCCTCGTGCTGGACCTGATGCTGCCCGACATGGATGGCCTGGAAGTGTGCCGTCAGGTCCGCACCCGGTCCGATACGCCGGTGCTGATGCTGACCGCGCGCGGCGATGCCATCGATCGGATCATCGGCCTCGAGCTCGGTGCGGACGATTATCTGCCGAAGCCATTCGAGCCGCGGGAGCTGCTGGCCCGCTTGCGCGCGATCCTCCGGCGCCGCGGCCCCGGAAAGGCGGCAGGCGACCAGCCGCTGCATTTCGGCAGACTCGACATCGACACTGCCGCGCGCGCGGTGCTCCTGGATGGCGTCCGATGTGACCTGACAGGCTATCAGTTCGACCTGCTGCTGGCGCTTGCCCAGAACGCCGGGCGGGTCCTCTCCCGCGACGCACTCATGGATAAAGTCAAAGGTGAGCAACTGGAGGCATTCGATCGCTCCATCGACGTACATATGTCGCGGATCCGCGCGGCGATCGAAGATGACCCGAAGAAGCCGCGACGAGTCATTACGGTACGTGGCGCCGGCTACGTCTTCGCCAAAGTGCAGGACTGATGCTGCGTCTCTATCTGCGTTTTTATCTCGCCCTGGTCGGAAGCCTGGTGCTCTTCGCGGCAGCCACGGTAGCCATCTGGCATGCGATCGGCTCTCCACGCGCGAGCGAATACGCTCATGTCGCGCGCCACTTTCACTTTGTGTTGGTGACACTGGCCGTAACGATCGGTCTGGCCGCCTATCCGCTCGTGCGCCAGATCAGCAAACGGCTGGAGCGCTTACAACAGGCAGTCGAGTCACTCGGAGCCGGTGACCTGTCAGCCCGCGTTCCGGTCGAAGGCAACGACGAGGTGGCCGCGCTGGCTGGCAGCTTCAACCGCGCCGCCGGCCAGATCGAGCAACTCGTCAAGGCCAACAAGGCACTGTTGGCGAATGCCTCTCACGAGTTGCGTACGCCGCTCGCACGCATCCGCCTCGCCGTGGAGTTGCTGAAGGAATCGGCCGACCCCAGGCGGCGGGCGGGACTGGAGCAGGACATCGCGGAGTTGGATTTGTTGGTGGACGAGATTCTGCTGGCGAGCCGGTTGGACGCCGTGACCGAGGCGCTCGAGACCCAGGATGTGGACCTGCTGGCCCTGGCTGCCGAAGAATGTGCCCGCTACGACAGCGCGCAGCTCGAGGGCACTCCGGGAATCATACGCGCCGATGCCAGGCTGCTTCGCAGGCTGTTGCGCAATCTCCTGGAGAACGCCACCCGACACGGCAAGCCGCCGACCCAGGTGCGGATCACGCGTGAGTCCAACACCACCACCATCGCTGTCTGGGATGCGGGCGACGGCGTGCCAGCCGCCGAGATCGAAAACGTCTTCCGACCCTTCTATCAGCCTCCAGGCGGTGCTAAACGCTCCACCGGAACCGGCCTGGGCCTGTCCCTCGTGCGCCAGATCGCCCGCCGCCACGGCGGCGCAGCCCGTTGCACTCCCATGAGCGACGGCCGGAGCAGCTTTATCGTGACATTGCCCCTGCAATAACCCGGAAAGCCGGGTCCGCGCGTTCACAGATTTGAACGACAGGCCTTCAGGGAGACCATGCAATGAGCCGACCTGTTCCTTCGATAAACACCACACCCTTGATCGACGTGCTCCTGGTATTGCTTGTTCTGCTGGTAGTGACTCTGCCGAGATCGACGCATCACATCGCCCTCGACCTTCCGGTCGGACCGGCGCGTGCAGCTCCGCCCTCCGTGACCGATGTGGAAGTTGATTTCGACGGCCGCGTGTTCTGGAATGGCTCGCTGGTCGCCGACGACCACCGTCTCGAGCAATGGTTCAGCGAGGCAGCCGGGACAACAGGCCTCGTGCGGATCCTACCGGACCGCCACGTACGCTATGAGCGGGTGGCGCAGATCCTGGCCTCGGCACAGAGGGCTCACGTTTCGCACCTTGCTTTGGCGCCAGTTCCCTAGCACCGCAGTGTGACTTGATTGCAGAAGGGGTCCTCGGCGTCCTCACTCGAGATGAACTTGCTCTCTCTTGCCAGTTCAGCCACGAGCGTGCGCCGGGGAACCTCTGTACCTGCCGCCACAGAGCCGTGTTTGCCTGCCTTGGTCGAGCACAGAGTTTCCAACCGGTTGTCCTTCCCCGGTCCGCCCTTGGACTCGAAGAGCTCCCAGAGCGGCTTCGGTGTGGCATTCAGACTCCCGTGATGTCCTACCTTGTAGAGATTCACGTTGGCCAGGAGTCTCTTCCATTCGGGCTTGCTCAACGCGTAGGCCCAGTTCTCGATCTGGGCATCCCCAGGAAGCAAAATCTTCTGCTTCCCCACCTCCAGGAGCAGGATCACACTCGTGTTGTTCATTACGCTATCGAGATCCCTCACGATACTGAGCAACTGCGCGACGTGGATTTGACGCGACTGGTCGACGAACCAGCGCACGCTCGGTGGCAGATCGGTCTTGCGAGCCCGTCCTTTGCGCGGCGCCGGATTCGCACGACGCGGCAGCCGGCGCAACGCCAGACTTTGTGAGCCCCAGAACGAGCGGAACTGCCAGAAGTTGGCGGGATCACGCGCACGCTGTTTACGGATGGTGTCACTCTGCCGCAGTGTCGGTGGGCCGAGCACGGTGCATTTCACGCCGGGTAGAATGTTCAGCTCCATCCCGGCGTTGACGTAATGGGCCTTGGCCTGCTGCCCCATCTGGATCAGGTTTCTGACCGCTCCCGGATTCCTGATGTTGTCTTCACCCAGGAATTGCAGCTGGTCGCGCGTCAGTTTTCCTGCCAGAGCCTCATTGCCGGCCGTGTGTTTGATGGCCGCGGCGATCCCATGCATGTCCTCGAGAGAACCGAGAAAATGGGCTGTCATCTTCCGCGGGTCCGCCGCACCAACAGAGGTATGGACAGAAGCAGTCGCCGTGAGCGCGTTCGCCTTGGCGCGCGGGTCCTCGGTCCAAGGTTGAATCACGTGATCCGGTTTCAACCCCGCGATGATCTTTCCGGTCGCCACGTCAGTCGAGAAACCGCTGACGTGATCACGGTGCCGATGCGTTGCCACCAACACATCGAGCTTGCCCTTACACACGCTCTTGACATCGTTCGCGACCCTCTCCATGTAGTCGACCTTCCTGGATCCGCTCTTCGGTGCCGACGTACTACCGAAGTCCACCAGCATGTGCCGCGCGCCATTCCCATATTCGAACGTGAGAAGGAAACAGTCCCCGAAACCCACGTTGTACATCCGGATGGTGACCGACTTGGGCGCCACTGCCATGAGCTACTCCGACAGATCCGAGTCCGATCGGGCCGCGACGGAACGATACCAGTCCGTACTCCTTCGCACGTGCAGGCGGGAGAATGCCCGATCCTTCCACGCGCCCGCGTCGATCCCACCATGACTCCACAAATACGCCAGCCGCTCGCTCTGGCGCGCGGTATCCATGATCGATTTGCCGATGTTGTATTTGACGTGTCCGTACTCGTCGAATATGACGGTGTTACCGCCGTACAAAGTCACTTCCTTGTCGCGCGGCATATCCTTTGGCTTGCGGATTCCCAGTTGCGACAGCTCGCCGGCATACAGCTTGAGCGTCTGGTGATACTCGGCAACCGTCTCACGCAGACTGAATCCATCGCGTCCCACGCGAATGCAGGGCCGCACCGACAGAACACGCGTGTGCGCATCGTTGTGAAGTTTGAAATGCGCCTTGTTCTCCCAGAGAAAGCGAAACAGCTCGTCCGGATCGGACCTCATGTTCTCGAAGTGGGTCCGATCGTACACAAAGGCCGCGTGCGGCGGCGGCGGGTCCCATGAGCCCGGCTGCCGATCCGGCTTGCCCTTGGAAGTCGGACGGATGCCATAACTTCTGAATGAATCGAGCAGATGCGTGCGCAAAGCGTATTTCGCGTCAGCCGGGTTCAGCTCGGAGTCCACCGTGAGTAACGCGCTCGCGAAGTCGCCAAACTCGAGATCCGTAGGCGGACAGTAGTCGATGGCGCGAATGCAGGCATTGAGGAGGTGCTCCGCGAGCTCGGCTCCCTCTTCCGCGGCGCGCTTGCGATCGAGCTTGACCCGATCACCGAGGGCCTTGAGCCGGTCGACCCAGATGGTCAGATAGGCATTCAACACGGCCGCAACCAGGATCTCACCGCACGCGTGGGGTTCGTCCCATTCTCCGGAAGTCAGGTATTTTTCATCCGGCGGCAGCTGCACGGAGCGCCGCAACGCATGCCCATGCACACCCGCCAGTTCCGAGCCCATTTCCTGCGCGAGACCAAAGAGCCCGGACTCCTTCAAGGACTGGACGGACACATCGGCCCGTCGGATACGCTCGCCACCCGCGCCGGGCACACCGAGGTCGACGACCTTTTCGACGATGGATTGCGCCGAAAAGACCGACAGGAGCGCGATAATGTCGGCGAAGCCTTCATGAAACCCGGCCTGCTGCGGCGATGAGGGATCGGTGTAACGCTCCCTGAGACCATCCAACAGCGCATGCGTGGTCTCGTGGGCGATGATCTCATGTGACAGGCAGGTGTGAATGGTGCGTTTACCGTCGCTGCTCGGAAAGTAGCCGAAGAACAATCCCTGAGCCCGATCCGAATAGAAGGCGTTGGCATCCGCGAATGCATGCGGAGAAACCTGGATCTGGTGCGATCCGAAACTCCAGCTCAAGCGCCTTCCGAGCGCGTACTCGAATCGCGACAAGGTTTTCATGACGATCCCGTAGGTCATGAAGGCATGGAAATCCCGACTTTCCAACAGCTCACGATCGGTGCGGTTCTCAAACGGGTCCCGTGGTGAACGGTAGGCGTCGCCGGAGCGCTGGAAAGTCCGTCCGGGGACCTTGAACGAGTCGGTACTCGAGTCGTAATCGACGATGAAGACGCGATAGCCTCGAGGCCCGCCCTCGAGCGCTTCGTTGGGGACCTCGATCTGGGTCCTCAGAATTCCCTTGGCATCGCGCACACTCGGATCGAGCGCCAGGACCGTGAGCTTGCGCGTCGGATGATAGGCCATGGCCGCTTGAGACCCTCCCTCGTGCTTTAGTGTACATTGCACTGATGCGATTAGGGTTTCAGCACAGCTACGCCAGCCTCCCGAGCCACTTCTACGCCAAGGTCAATCCCACGGCGGTGGCCAATCCCCAGCTCGTCGTCTTCAACCGGCCTCTGGCCTGGGATCTGGGACTGGAGCCGGAGACGATTGAACATGAGGCGGCAGCCCTGTTCTCCGGAAACCGGCTTCCCGAAGACGCCAACCCGATCGCCATGGCCTACGCCGGGCACCAGTTCGGCGCCTTCGTGCCGCGATTGGGCGACGGCCGCGCCATCCTCCTCGGCGAGATCAAGGGACGCGATGGGATACTGCGCGACATTCAGCTCAAGGGCGCGGGGCTCACGCCTTTCTCTCGCACGGCCGACGGCAGGGCTGTCCTGGGCCCAATGCTGCGCGAATATCTCATCAGTGAGGCGATGTACGCCCTCGGTATACCCACGACCCGCTCGCTTGCGGTCGTCACCACAGGCGAGCGTGTCTATCGCGACGAAGTCTTACCCGGCGCCGTCCTGACCCGGGTTGCGGCGAGTCATGTGCGGGTGGGGACATTCCAGTACTTTGCCGCTCGCGGCGACCAGGAGGGATTGCGCGAGCTGCTGGAGTATGTCGTTACTCGACATTACCCGGCTGCCCGCGAAACCGCGGCCGCTGGCAGCGAAACCGCGTCACCTGACCGTGAAGGCGCGCCCGCAGCCCGAGAAGCCGCGTCACTTGGCCGAGAAGCCGACTCACCCGGCCGAGAAGCCGCGTCACCCGGCCGAGAAGCCGTTTCGCCTGCCCTCGCCGTCCTGAAAGAAGTTACCCAGCGGCAGCTCGCCCTCATCACCCGCTGGATGTTGGTGGGCTTCATCCACGGCGTCATGAACACGGACAACATGGCCATCTCGGGTGAGACCATCGACTACGGTCCCTGCGCCTTCATGGACGAATACGACCCGAAGACGGTCTTCAGCTCGATCGATCACAACGGACGGTATGCGTATGCGAACCAACCGGCGATCGCGCAATGGAACCTGGCGCGGTTCGCTGAAACACTGCTGCCATTGATCGATCCCGATGCCGACAAGGCGGTAGCGCTGGCGACGGAAGTGCTGGAGCCTTTTATCGCCGGATTCGACTCCCTCTTTCTCGAGGGAATGCGCCGCAAGATCGGACTCTCCACGAGCCTGGACGGTGATGCGGAGCTGGTCCGCGGTCTTCTGACGATCATGCAGAAGTCCCACTCGGATTTTACTCTCACCTTCCGCGGACTCACCCACCTGGCGGCAGACTCGGGCGAGCAGCCGCGGTTGCTCCAGTTGTTTTCGCCCGATTCCGGGATAGAAGGCTGGCTGCAAACCTGGCGGGCGCGCCTCGCGAATGACCCCCGCGGTGTCACCGAGCGGGTTGCGACTATGCGGGCAGCCAACCCTGCCTACATCCCTCGCAATCATCGGGTCGACGCCGCGCTGAAGGCGGCCGAGAGTGGTGACTATGCGCCCTTCCGCAAGCTCCTGGGGATCTTGCAACGACCGTACGAGGATCAGCCGGAGGCGGCCGCCGAATACGGGCAGCCTCCGCAACCGACGGA
>DAITMW010000089.1:0-3286 GCA_036834945.1 Steroidobacteraceae bacterium | reverse complement strand
GCAGTAGTTGTCCATTTTGAGTGACAGGCTGGTTACATAACTGCAAGGAAGTGTAAGATCACGAATTGGCATTCGACTTGAGCGCCAGACGCGACTAGCGTTCGCGGTTTGACAGGACACATAGGGTTTGCAATGAAACTAGGGAAGGCGCGCGGCAGGAGCTGCGTGGTTTTGTTTGCTTTTTCACTCGTCAGCACATCACACGCCCAGGAATCTCCCGCCCCTCGCGTGGCGAGCGAGCCCACCGAGGAAGTCGTCGTCACCGGATCGCGCATTCCGAGCGCCGGAAATCTCGCGCCGCCGGGTGTTACGATCATCTCGGCCCAGGATATCGACGATCGCGGCTTCAAGAACGTCTTTGATGCCCTGAACACGCTGCCGGCGAACACGGGATTCACCCAGGGCGCGGACTTCGGCAACACCTTCACTCCCGCGGCCAACACGATCAGCCTGCGGGGTCTCGGACCCAATCACACTCTCGTCCTGGTCGACGGGCGACGCGTCGCGGATTACCCGATCGCCTACGACGGGTCGGTGAATTTCGTGAATCTCGCGAACATCCCGGCCGCGGCGATCGAGCGCATCGAGGTCCTCAGCGGTGGAGCCTCCGCCATTTACGGGTCGGACGCCGTGGCCGGCGTTGTCAACATCATTCTCAAGGAGCATGCCGAAGGCATCGACGTCAATGCCCGAGCCGGAATGACGCAGCACGGTGGTGGCGGCAATGACCGACTACAAGTGACCGGCGGCCGCGACTTCGACAAACTCAGTACGATGTTTGCCCTAGAGATCGATCGTACCGAGCCGATCTGGGCCGAGAACCGGGATTTCATGACCTCATCAACGCTCGCCGGAGAGTCACCCCAGGCAGTCTGGTCCCGCCAGGACCTGACCACGGGGAACTATATCGGTCCCGCCGATGGTTGCTCATCCTACGCCAGGATCTTCGCGAACAGCACGCGCCTCGTCGATAGCGGCAGTGGAAGCTATTGCGCGAGTGGCAAGCCGCGCCCGACCTACTGGACGACGCAAACCGGCAATCAGAGTGAGAATCTCTACGGCCGGCTCAAATACCAGCTCACGAATGATACGCAACTCTTCGGTAACGTCCTTCTCGGCTGGAATCGCACCTGGAACAACACCCGCGGTCCCACCTGGATCTCAGACCAGGCCACGACGAGTTATTTCCTGAACCAGAATACCGGTGACTACGAGTCGTGGACCCGACGGATCGCGCCTGAAGAAATGGGCGATGTCGATCGTTACGATCGCTACTGGCGCGACTTTTCGGCCATCAGCACTGTTGGAATCCGCGGTCCGATCGGTCCGAGCAACTTCACCTACGAGGCTGCCTACAGCGGATCGATCTACACCAGCCAGGACGAGCGACCCTACCTGCTGGCCAGTGCCGATAGCTACTTTCTCGGTCCACAACTCGGAGTTGACAGCAGCGGCGTGCCGATCTACGCGCCGAACCCGTCCCGCTTCAACCAACCGCTCACTCCCGCCGAGTTCGGCACGATTTTCGGACATGCCACGGGCAAGAACCGCTCATGGCTGCAGACCGTCAGCCTGAGTGCGAACGGCGAGCTGGTGCAACTGCCGGCGGGACCGCTCGGCACGGCGGCCGTCGTGGAATGGGGTAACCAGGGCTTCAGCAACCGCCCGGATTCACTCCTCAGTCAGGGTTTCTTCTTCAACGCCGCGGCCGCCAACCCCGCTCGGGGCTCCCGCTCCCGCTATGCGGCCGCCCTCGAGCTCAAAATCCCGCTGCTGAAGGGCCTGGAAGCCCGGGTCGCCGGCCGCTTCGATGACTACTCATTCGCCGGCCGATCCGAGGGCAAACCGACGTACAACGCGAATCTCGAGTATCGCCCCATCGAGGCGGTGCGTCTGCACGCCAGCTACGCCACCAGTTTCCGTGCTCCGGACATGAACTATATTTTCCAGTCGCGTGTCCTGGGTTACTTTGCCGAGACGACCGACTACTACCGGTGCGGCCTGGCCGGTGGCCCGATCGCGAGTTGCCCTTATGCGAGCGTGACCCCAGGCGCGAACTTCGTCCAGTCCGGCAGCGCCAACCTGGGGTTCGAGAACGGGCGCTCCTTCGACTACGGCATCGAGCTCACGCCGCTGGAGAACCTGCAGGTCTCGGTCGACTACTGGAATATCCGCATCGATGACGAGGTCACGCTGTTGGATGCCGACATGCTGCTGCGAACCGAGGGCGCTTGCCGGCTCGGCACGCTCGATGCCAACTCGTCGCAGTGCACCGACGCGCTGAGTCGCATCGAGCGCAATCCACCGAATGCCGTGTTGAACCCCAACGGGATAGTCAACATCCTGATCAACCCGATCAACGCGTCCTTCGAGCGCACGGACGGCATGGACTTCGGCGCGCGATACAAGTGGCAGCTCGCTCCCATCGGGAACTTCGTGTGGAGCGCGAACTACACCCGCGTCATGAGCCACTATTACAAGCAGTTCGCCGGAGATGCCCCGCTCGATCTCATCCGCTCGTTCGACAATCCCAATGGCACCTCGGACTTCCCGGACAAGCTCACCACGACGCTCAACTGGACACTGAGCAACTGGTCCGCGACAGTGGAGGTCGATCGCTATGGCAGCATCATCAACCAGGCGCAGACGGCCTTCCTCACTCCAACCGCCATCGCCAACGTGAGCGCGCAATATCGCATTGGCAATGCAACGGTCGGAGTGATCGTCCACAACCTGTTCGACACGATCAAGAAGGACACCAGCTTCGGCTGGCCGTACTACCCGGTGGGCTACTACCTGCCCTATGGGCGCGAGGGTTGGCTCGAATTCAGCTACCACTTCGGTAGCTGAGCTCAGCGCAGGCTGCACACGGCGGGAATTCCCCAATGGCCGTTGGCATCGCGGATCAGCCAGTAAACGCTATCGATCTCCGCAAGTCCCACCAGGCTGTAAACGACGTGGACCGGGTAGCCATAGTCACTCCGCCGGCCCTCTCCTCCGAATGGGGAGAGGGCTTCGTAGTTGTTGCGCGGGTGCCGTGGCGCACCGATTTCCAACACTTTCCAGTCGAAGCGCCATGTGCCGCCGATGTCCATCTGCCTGACGCAGGCCTTGATTGCCGCGGCTGACGGAGGTGGTGCGGGCTTCTCATCCGCGACGGCGCCCGTCCAGAGGCCCAGGGCAACGAGGAGCGTGAGTAGCATTGGTCGCTTCATCGATAGTACTCGAGGTTCAGGTACGCCGCCTCGATGTCGACTTCCCGCAGCATGTCGTAGTAAGCCCAGTC
>DAITMW010000088.1:19042-23245 GCA_036834945.1 Steroidobacteraceae bacterium | reverse complement strand
ACGAGGAGCTGCTGACGGTGGGCGTGGCGGCCGACCTGGACGCGACCGACCCCGCGAAAGCGAAGATTCTCGCGGAGAAGTTATTTTCCCTCGATGAAGTAATCTTTGAGCGAGCGGACGACTCTGGCGGATCGATTGGTTATGAATTGCGTGATGCATGTGTTCTTTGGCTCGACGCAGCCGCCGCAACACGTGCCGCGGAGTCAGATACCGCAACACGCTGGACCGAGGTCCTTTACGAGCTTTATCAGAGAAACGATCACGGCATCCGGGAGTCCTTGCTGAAGGAAGCCCATCGCCTGCTTGGCGAAGAGGAGCTCCGGGCTCTTGCCGCGCGATTCGAACGAGACTCGGTTGAATTGATCGAGCATACCAAGCGAGGAACTGAGGGGTTGCATCGCGTGATCAAGCCAGCCTCCGCCATGGGCTTGGTTGCCGAGGCACTACGTGATCCGCGCCTTCACGAACGGTCGATCCTGATCTACTCGCCAGAGCCCAATGAGTTGCAATCCCTGGATATCGCAAAGCACTATCTGGAGTGCGGTGATGCGGACGGAGCATTGCGTTGGTTGCAAGGTCCGTGGCGGGATAGTTCCGAGTATGAGCGTCTCCGACTCCTCGACCGCACCTATGCCCTGACCGGCGATACTGCCAAGCAAATTCATATCCGTCGTAATGCATACCAACGCACGCCTGGCATTCTGACCTACCGCGCTCTCGCAGAGCTGTTGCCCGCGAGCGAGCGAGCGGAACTGAGGACCCGTGCATGCGCGGAGGCGATGACGAATCCGGATGTCGCGGCGGGCGCAGAGTTGCTCTTCGAGCTCAACGAGCCCAAACTTGCTGACGAGCTGATCATTGAGCGCGCCGCGGAACTCAATGGCGGGTTTTACGGCTCCCTGACCTCGCTTGAGGAGAAGGCGAGAAACGAGGGTTGCTTCCTGGCTGCTACCCTCATCTTGCGCGCACTGCTCGATGCCATTCTGAAACGAGCCTATGCCAAGGCGTATGGCCACGGCGCCCGTTATCTGCGGGCTCTCCAGGAGCTCGGATCACGCATAGATGACTATCGCGGGCATCCGACACATGAAGTGTATGAGCAGACTCTACGTCTGGCGCATGGGCGTAAGATGAGTTTTTGGGCGCGTTTCTTGGAGGCCTGATCGGGCCGATCGCGAATACGACCCGAGGCGAGACAAGCGGAAGAAGGCTCATGAAGAAAAAGATCGTCAAATTGCCGCAAGAGCGTTGCGATGAATGCGCTCAGACGAAGATGGCGTTTGGATTTGTCAGCTTGGGATCTGGAGACGGCACTGCGTCGCGGAATCTGTGCCCGCGATGCTATAACCGTGGCTACACGCAACGCGCTGGACTCCCGGAACTCGATCCGGTGGAGTTTGATTCGGTCAGCCGCTTCGACGCAGTGGGTAAGGAGCACACTTTTTACTTTGCCGTGATGATGACTACGGGGCTGGGAATCAGGGCCACTGAGTGGATCAACGGTGAGCCTGGCGGGTATCAGTTCTTTGTTCTCGTGCATCCGAGGACCCCCGTCCGCGAAGCATACGACAAGCTCATTCAAAAGATCGAGACCGGCCTGGCTCAACGCTATCTACGCTCGTCGGATTTTCCCGGCGAGGGAGCCAATCAAAATCGACTTTATGTCGATGGTACCGCTGTCAATGGCAGGATATCGGAGAGTGACGACGGACCAACGGTTGTCGTGGATGGCCACGAGTATAGTTGGGAGGAGTTTGGCAGTTTCTTGAGTCCGTTTACCGGATTCAACTTCCGGCTCGAGTGCTTCGATGCTTGCGAGGAGCCGGAAACGACTCCTGATCCGCCACGTCCTGATCCAGTCTGGTGGCTAGAGAAAGAGGAGGGGCCCGAGGGAGAGGATCAACATCACCACTAGAGGCTTGCCCCAGGCATTGGGCCTTCGGCATGAAGAGATCACTTCAGAGCAAAGTACCTGATCCCGGCATTGCAAAGCGGTTTTGTGGAAATAACAATGTCGGCTGGTCCTTATACTTCAGAAGGTACAATCTCTTCCATGCGCGGTGCTTCGATTAGATCTGATAGGCCCGGCCAATTGATCGACCGAAAGCTATCGGTTGCACCTATGATGGACTGGACCGACCGCCACTGCCGCTACTTCCTGCGCGGCCTGACCCCCCACGCGCTCCTCTACACCGAAATGATCACCGCCGCCGCCATCCTGCGCGGCGACCGAGACCGCCTCCTGTCCTTCGACGCAGAGGAGCACCCGGTTGCCCTGCAGTTAGGCGGCAGCGAACCCGACGACCTGGCGCAAGCAGCACGAATAGGCGAGGAGGCCGGCTACGACGAAATCAACCTGAACTGCGGCTGCCCCAGCGACCGGGTCGCCAGCGGCGCCTTCGGCGCCTGCCTCATGCTCGAGCCCCGGACAGTCGCCGAGTGCGTAGCCGCAATGCGCGCCAGCGTGAAGATCCCTGTCACTGTCAAAATGCGTGTTGGAGTCATCACTGCGACCGGTAAAACAGCACGCGAAGCCGTCGCAGGTTTCACCGAAGCCGACTTCGAATCCCTCCACGAGTTTGTCAGGCAGATACAAGCCGCGGGCTGCCAGGTCGCCATCGTCCACGCACGCAAAGCCGTCTTGGGCGGACTCTCCCCAAAAGACAACCGCGAGATCCCACCGCTGCGTTACGACGTAGTGAAGCGTTTGAGAGAAGCCTTCCCAACCCTCCCATTCATTGTCAATGGTGGCTTCAGAGACGTGCCGGCCGTGAAAGACGCGTTGAGTTGGTCCGACGGAGTGATGCTGGGCCGCGAGGCCTACCACCGCCCGTTCGTCCTGGCCGAGTTGGAACACGCCCTCTATCCCGACTCCCCGAGGACTCCCTCCCGCGAAGAGCTCCTCGACCGGATGGCGCGCTACGCCGAACGCGCACTCGCGAGAGGCGATCGACTCTCCGCTATTGCACGCCACATGCTGGGCCTCTATGGAGGATTGCCCGGTGCCCGCGAGTACCGTCGGACATTGAGCGAGGGTTCGCGCGTGCCGAGTGCCGGCCCGGAGCTCTTCCGCCGAGCGATCCCGCAGATCCTCCAACAGTAGCCCGCGCCGCTAGATCAGGAACGCCCCTGACGAGGCCGTCACCTCGGGGTGAGCCTCGTCGCCCGGACTGCCATTTGCTGCTTTCAGACCCATTCCAGGGTTGTCTCATCGAGGCGACGAGCGAGGTAAGCGGCAGCTCTATCGGTAGCGGGGTGAGGCTGCTCTTGTATAATCATTCGCAAGTCGTTGAGCCGCCCGTAGCCGACTACCGGTGGCTGTTGCTTGTGGTACATGGGAAAGGATATCGAACTAGCCATATTGTTTGCCGATGTCGTCGGCTCGACCCGGCTCTACGAGCTGATGGGCGACCTGCGCGCGCGCGATATGGTGGCGATTTGCATCGATGTCATGCGCAGCGCGACCGAACAGCGCCAGGGCACGGTGATCAAAACGATGGGAGACGAGGTCATGTCCACGTTTCCCAGTGCCGACGAGGCCCTGAATGCTGCAGCGCAAATGCAGCAACAGATCTCCAGTCATGCCCAGCTCAAGGTCGACGGCCAGCCCGTCTCCATCCGCATCGGCTGCCATTTCGGGCCGGTGATGCTGGAAAACCGGGATGTCTTCGGGGCGACCGTGCACACGGCCAACCGCATGACCAGCCAGGCAAAGGCCGGCCAGATCATCACGACCGCGGCGACCGTCGAGCGGTTGTCACCTGAATGGCGGGCCTCCTGCCGCCAGATCGACATTGCCGCCATCAAGGGACAGGGCAACGAAGTCGCGCTCTACGAAGTGCTGTGGCAGTCGGAAGACGTCACGAGCATGGTGCCGGCGATCTCGATGAACTCCCGCCCGGTGCGACTACTTCGCCTGCGATTGCGCGCGAACGATCGCGACCTCGTGATCGACGAGCAGCACTCCAGCATCACGATAGGGCGAGCGGAAGACAACGACGTGGTGATCAAGGGAAACCTGATCTCCCGCCTGCACGCCCGCATCGAGATCAGCCGTAACAAGTTCGTGCTCATCGACCAGAGCACCAACGGCACCTTCGTACAGACCGCCAATGGCGAAGAGTCCTTCGTTCGCCGGGACAGCCTGCAGATCAAGGGGGAGGGCACCATCGGCCTGGGCCGCCTGCCCGAGCAGGACTCGCC
>DAITMW010000088.1:16815-18942 GCA_036834945.1 Steroidobacteraceae bacterium | reverse complement strand
CGGATCGACACTCAGCAACGCCTTCATCGCATCCGCGCTGACATCCAGCCCCTTGGTATCGATATCTTCCGGACGCGGCAGCCGACCGATCGCCGTCTCCGTCGCACCTGCATTCCCAGCGCAACGATCCAGCATCCACTCCAGCACGCGCAGGTTCTCGCCGTAGCCAGGCCATAGGAACTTGTTCTGCGCGTCACGCCGGAACCAGTTGACGTGATAGACGCGTGGAGGCCGTGCTAGTTTCGCACCGATGTTCAACCAATGCTGCCAGTAGTCCGCGAAGTTGTAGCCGCAGAAGGGCAGCATCGCCATCGGATCGCGACGAACCACACCCTGTTGGCCGACGGCAGCAGCGGTGGTCTCGGACGCTACTGACGCACCAACGAGTACGCCGTGCTTCCAGTCCCGAGCCTCATAAACCAACGGCGCAACCTCACGGCGGCGACCACCGAAGACGATCGCACTGATCGGCACACCCTTCGGATCCTCCGAACGCGGCGAGTAGGCCGGATTGCGCTTCGCCGATACCGTGAAGCGAGAGTTCGGATGAGCCGCCGGACCACGCGCGGCATCATATGGACGACCCTGCCAGTCGATGACGGGCTTACCCGTCGACAGGCCTTCCCACCACGGCTGATTGTCAGCCGTAAGCGCAACGTTAGTGAATAACGTATCGCGACGGATCATGTCGTACGCGTTGCGATTGGTTTCGGGGTTTGTGCCGGGTACGACGCCGAAGTAGCCGGCTTCGGGGTTGATCGCCCACAAACGTCCATCCGCGCCAGGATGGAGCCACGCGATATCGTCACCGACCGTGAACACCTTCCAACCGGGCATGGAGTCCGGCGGAATCAGCATCGCGAGATTCGTCTTTCCGCACGCGGACGGGAAAGCACAGGCGACGTAGTGAGTCTCGCCCTTAGGATTCTGCAGGCCGACGATGAGCATGTGCTCCGCGAGCCAACCTTCCGTGCGCGCTTGGTAGCTGGCGATGCGCAGCGCATGACACTTCTTACCAAGGAGAGCATTGCCACCGTAGCCGGAGCCGAAGCTCTCGATGGAGAGCTCTTCCGGGAAGTGCATGATGAAGCGGCGTTCGGGATCGAGCTCTCCGATCGAGTGCAAACCTCGAACGAAGTTGCCGTCGTGCGCGATGCGCTCCAGAGCCGCACGCCCGACCCGCGTCATGATGGTCATGTTGAGCACGACATAGGGGCTGTCAGTGATTTCGACACCGCAGCGGGACAGCGGTGAGTCGATAGGCCCCATGCAGTACGGGATGACGTACAGAGTCCGTTCACGCATGCAGCCGCGGAACAGATCACGCATCTTGGCGTGCGCCTGATCCGGAGCCATCCAGTTATTGTTCGGACCCGCGTCTTCCTTCGAAGTCGTGCAGATATAGGTGAGGTGCTCGACGCGCGCGACGTCGCTCGGATTCGAGCGGGCGAGGTTGCAGCCGGGGAAGAACTCAGGATTGAGGGCCTTCAGCTCTCCATCCCGCAGCAGCATCGCGGTCAGCTCGCGTGCTTCTGCCTCCGACCCATCACACCAGTGAATCGCGCGGGGCTGAGTGAGCTCGCGTACCGATTCCACCCACTGCGCGACCGCGGGACTCAACTGGGGGAGGGGAGTAAGCATATTTGCAGCAGTGGCCATCCACGAATCCTCATATTCGGCGGCACGGCCTTTACCCAGGTCGTTTTGCCGCACGGGCAAGTCGAGTGCGTCCGAACGCAGTACCTAGGCGGTTCAGTATAGCGACGGCGATTTGGGCACCTTTATAAAGTAGGACAAAAGACCCCGATTTGTACCATTACCGCACAAGTCTCGGTCCCAAAGGCCGCCAGCTGGCCGCTATCATGGCGGGATGCTGGACCTGGAAGACATATTCGGCCCCGGAGGCCCTCTGCAGAGTGCACTGCCGGACTTCAAATCCCGATGGCAGCAGCTGCGCATGGCCCAACGCGTCGCTACTGCACTGGAGCACCGGGAAACCATCGTCGTCGAAGCCGGCACGGGCACCGGCAAGACGTTCGCATATCTCGTACCCGCACTCCTGTGCGGTTCCCGCGTACTGATCTCTACTGGAACGCGCACCCTCCAGGACCAGTTGTTCTCCAAAGA
>DAITMW010000088.1:1911-16715 GCA_036834945.1 Steroidobacteraceae bacterium | reverse complement strand
GTCATCGTCAACCACCATCTTCTGTTGGCCGACCTCGCGCTGAAGGAAGACGGGTTTGGCGACATCCTGGGTGCCGCTGACTCGGTCATTCTCGACGAAGCGCACCAGATCCCTGACCTCGCCACGCAATTCTTCGGCGCCAACGTCAGCAGCCGCCGCATCGAGAACCTGCTCAAGGAAGTTCACACCGAAACGGCCGCATACCTGGCCCACATCTCTTCAGAGAGCGAAGCGGGCTCACTGGCAACGAATATCACCGTCGCCGCACGCGGGGTAGAGCAAGCTCAACAAGCACTCTCCGCATCACTCCCCGCGCGCCCCGGGCGTTTTCCGCTGGCCGGGATGGGCTCACTGCTGAATGCGCAGGTGGAGAGCCTCGCGAGATCCCTGCAGACCTTACAGGACAAACTTGCGGATCTCGGCGACGACAGCCCCCTCGCGCAGTTGGGAGAACGTGCCGGCGACCTGGTGTTGTCGCTGGATCGAATAGCCACCGTGGACGACATCGACGGCGTGCGAGCAGTCGAAGTCACACAGCGTGGCTTCACGCTGAGTCTGATGCCTTTCGACATCTCCGCGCGTTTTCTTTCTCTACTGCAGTCGAGGCGCTGCGGTTGGATCTTTACCTCCGCGACGCTGTCGCTCGGAGAGGATTTCGGACACTTCACCGGACGCCTGGGTCTAGGAGACAGCCCTACACTGAAGATCGACAGCCCATTCGATTACCAGCGACAGAGCCTGTTATATCTGCCAACGGGCCTACCTGAACCCGCGTCGCCGAAATACGTCTCTGCCGTCATCGAAACCGCGCTGCCGCTGATCGACGCCGCACGCGGCGGCGCTTTCTTACTCTTCACCAGCCATCGAGCACTCTCGCAGGGTGCGGCGCTCTTGCGCGCGTGCTGGTCTAAAGAGAGTCCGTACCGGCTATTCGTACAGGGCGAAGCCCCACGCGAACGGCTCCTCAAAGAATTCCGCGAAGACGGGAACGGTGTTCTTTTGGGAACAACGAGCTTCTGGGAGGGCGTCGACGTGAAAGGTGAGGCTCTACGCCTGGTCATTATTGAAAAGCTGCCGTTTGCCTCGCCAGACGATCCGCTCGTGAAAGCGCGCATCGATCACCTGGAAGCTACCGGCGGTAACGCATTTCGCGACTACCAACTCCCGGAGGCGGCGTTGGCATTGAAGCAGGGCGTGGGCCGTCTGATCCGCAGCGAGGAAGACTACGGCACCGTAGTCATTTGCGATCCTCGGATGGTGGGCCGGGGTTACGGCAAAGTGTTGTTGGCGGCGCTTCCGGCGATGACACCTACGCGCGACCGCGACGAAGCGATGCGCTTCATCCGCAAACATGCGCCGCGCGATCCGATGAACACCAACGCGACGGCGCGAACTGCGACAGTGCTGTGAAAATCCTGGCGATCGATACGGCTACGGAGAACTGCTCCGCAGCCTTGCTGATTGACGGAAGCGTGAACGCTCGAGAGCTCGAGACAGAGCGCGGTCACGCGAATCGCATCCTGTCGATGATCGACGAGCTGCTCTCCACGGCGCACCTCACTCTGTCCGACCTGGACGCCATCGCCTTCGGACGGGGACCCGGATCGTTCACCGGCGTGCGACTGGCCGCGACCGTCACCCAGGGGCTCGCCTTCGGCGCCAACTTGGGAGTCGTCCCGATCTCCGATCTTCAGGCTGTCGCCCAGCGTGTCTTTGCAATAGCCATGGCGGAGAACCAGGCGTCATCGAGCTCGAGAGTCCTGGTGTGCAACGACGCCCGAATGAGTGAGGTGTACTGGGCCTGCTTTGAGCGGGGCGACGATGGTCTCGCGAGATTGGAGGGAGATGAGCACGTCAGCAAACCCACCGAGGTGAGACTTCCTCCCTGCTGGGACACGGCGATCGCAGCTGGCCGAGGCTTCGTTGCTTATTCAGCAGCCCTGAACGCCGTGCTCCCTGCAGTGTCCGGCGCCGTACCCGGACTCGCCCCGGCCCCGACCCACCTTCTCCCCAGGGCTACTGAAATAGCCCTCCTGGCCGTGCCCGCCGTCGCGTCCGGCCAACTGCTGCCCGCGGAGGCCGCTACACCCGTTTATTTACGGGACAATGTCACTCATGTGGCAGCACCGGCAAAACCCTCTAAGTGAGCGCATTACCCCTTGATTTAAAAGAAAGTGCCGGTTGGTCATGAATCTGCAACATTATGAACATGTAATACCCGCGCCATCCATTTCGGCCGAGCCATGCCCGCGAAACAGGTTTTAATCGTTGAGGACGAGCGCCCGATCCGCGAGATGATCGCCTTCGGTCTGAAGCGTGCCGGCTTTGAAGTCCGGGAAGCTGAAGACTGCCGAGCTGCACGGGCCGCTCTGGCGGACCAGCGTCCCGATCTGGTTCTCATTGACTGGATGCTTCCGGACATGAGCGGCCTCGAGCTGACCCGTGCCCTGAAGCGAGATCGCGAGACCCGCGAGCTTCCGGTCATCATGCTCACCGCACGCGCCGAAGAGGGTGACAAAGTCGCCGGCCTCGAAGGCGGTGCCGATGACTACGTCACCAAGCCGTTCTCGCCCCGCGAGCTTCTCGCACGGATCAATGCCGTGCTGCGTCGCACCACGGTGAACGGCGTGGACGAGATGATCGAGTTCGACGGCCTCGCTCTCGATCAAGCCAGCCACCGGGTCATGGTCGGCGACCGCACCGTCGCATTGGGCCCCACGGAATACCGGATGCTCGAGTTTTTCATGACACACCCGGAGCGTGTCTACACTCGAGATCAACTTCTGGACCGTATCTGGGGTGGCAACGTGTATGTCGAAGAGCGCACGATTGACGTACACATCCGCCGGCTGCGTAAAGCACTCGAGGAATTTGGTTACGATCGTTTCGTGCAGACCGTCCGCGGCTCTGGGTACCGCTTCTCAGCACGCACCGTGTGAGGCGGCGATCCAGCGGAACAGACATTCACTGAGCAGGAGATCTTAGGCGTCGCATGCAACCAGCTACACAGGCATGGTGGTTCGCAGCGGGGCGCCTGCTCGGAACGGTTATCCTCGGCTTAGGCGTCGGATGGCTGTTCAGCAGGCCGTGGGCTGGCCTCGCGATTGCCCTCACACTTCATCTCGCCTGGCAACTTTCCAACCTCTTCCGCCTCGAATGGTGGTTGCGGCACCGTAGTTACGCGGACGCGCCCGATGTCGGTGGGGTTTGGGGCGAAATCGTCGCGCAGGTCGTCCGGCTGCATCGACGCAAGCGCTTTCACAAGCAGCGGTTCGTGCAGCTCATCCGCCAGCTGCAGCGTTCCACCGCTGCGCTTCCGAACGGTGTCGTCATTCTCAATGGGCAGCGCGAGATCATCTGGTTCAACCGGATGGCCGGCCGACTCCTGAATCTGCGACGCACTGCAGACCTCGGCATGCGCATCGAGAACCTCGTGCGCGAGCCCGAGTTCGCGCAGTACCTGGCGGTGCAGGATTTCTCGAACCCCGTCGTCATCCGCCCGACCACGGCGGAGGACTGCTATCTCTCGCTGCAGGTTGTTCCCTACGGCGACGGTCAGCAGTTGCTCCTCGTAAGTGATGTTTCCCGTCAGATGCGGCTCGAAGCCGTACGCCGGGACTTCGTGGCGAATGCCTCCCATGAGTTGAGATCTCCGCTCACCGTGATCAGTGGCTACCTGGAAACACTGAGCCAGGATCCTGCGTTGGATCGCGATCTCCAGGGACCAGTGGCCGAGATGCGGCGTCAGGCGGATCGCATGACTGGCATCATCCGCGATCTCCTCGCGCTGTCCCGCCTCGAGGAGACGGACGAGGTGGTTGGTGGAGAATCGCTCGATGTGTCCGCCCTGATCTCCATCCTTCGTAAGGATGTGCTAGCGCGTCCTTCGCATCCGCGAGATGTCCGCGCACGGATCGACTCGGACGCACACATCATTGGTGATGAGCCTGAGATCCATTCGGCGTTCTCCAACCTCGTCGACAATGCTGCGAAATACACGCCTCCCGAAGGCTCGATCGAAATGCGTTGGTGGGTGGACGAGGAGGGCGCTCATTTCTCCGTGACCGACACCGGTATGGGCATCCCCGCGGAGCACATCCCTCGGCTGACTGAGCGCTTCTATCGTGTGGACGCTGGCCGCTCCAGGGCTACTGGTGGGTCAGGGCTGGGCTTGGCGATTGTAAAACACGTCCTCCAACGCCACGGCGCCGAGCTCGAAGTGCAGAGCACCCTGGGTGTGGGCAGCACTTTCACCTGTCATTTTCCGCTGCAGCGCGTCCAACAGCCGCAAAATCGCCCGGCATCTGCCGCCGCGGTATAGAGCCTCCACGCGACGACTCCCGTCGATGAGGGAGGCTCTTAGAACTCTCGCCCAACTCCCTCATTCGTAAGAAACACTTAGCGGCATTGTCACGGAATCGACATGCCCGGGGCCGACCCTACCCGGGCATGGAGGCTGTAACGCCTCGAGCTCGTAAAGGTCGGTGGTGACAATGGCCAACTCCCAACGCGCCCGCCGGATGAAGGTCCGGACACTGTTTCTGTCCGATATTCACCTGGGGTTCAAGCGCGCCCGCACGCGCGAGCTCAACGAATTCCTCCAAGGTGTGGAGGCCGAGTGCATCGTGCTCGTGGGCGACATAGTCGACGCCCTGAGCATGGCCCGTCGGTTCTTCTGGAGCCCGGAGCACACCCAGATCGTGCGTACGCTGCTCGCCCGTCAGCGCGCCGGCACCCGCCTCATCTACATCCCGGGGAACCACGACGCCAGCCTCGGAGTGATGGCGGAGATGCTCCAGGGACAACTCGAGGTTCACCGCGAGTGGGTCCACCGGACCGCCCGGGGCGAACGTCTCCTGGTCATGCACGGGGACCAGTTCGACGGGATCGTTTCTTGCGCCCCCTGGCTCACGAAACTGGGCGATGTGATGTACGATGTCACGGTCATGTTGAGTCACGGCGTCAACAATTTCCGGCGGGCGCTGAAGCGTCCCTATTGGCCCCTGGCCGAGCGGATCAAGCTCAGCATCCCCGTGAGCGTCCGCTACATCGGACAGTTCGAGACTGTCGCCGCCAGTCATGCCCGGGAACAGGGCTACGACGGCGTGGTGTGCGGTCACATCCACCGCGCGAATCTCCGCCACATCGACGGCACGCTCTACTGCAATACAGGCGACTGGGTGGAGTCCTGCTCCGCCCTGGTCGAGAAGCAGAACGGCGAGCTGGAGTTACTGCGCTGGCCGAATGCCGCCGGCGTGGTCGGCCGTACGGCCGGTGAACTTGTCCCCGACGCAGCGTGAGAATTGCACTTGCAACCGACGCCTGGGCCCCGCAGACCAACGGCGTAGTTACAACTCTCAAAGCCACAATTGACACCGTCACGCGGCTGGGACACGAAGTCCGCGTGATTTCCCCGAACGGGATGTTCAGCATCCCGGCGCCGAGCTACCCGGAAATCCGGCTTGCGCTTTGGCCCGGCCCACACATCCTTAGAGAGATGAAGGCCTTCCGCCCCCACGCGATCCACATCGCCACCGAGGGTCCTTTGGGTTTCGCCGTATGGCGGTACTGCCGCCATCGCCGCGTGCCGTTTACGACCTCGTACCACACGCGCTACCCCGAATACCTGCGAGCCCGCTGGCCAATACCCACGAAAGTGAGCTACGCCTGGCTACGCCGTTTCCACGGCGCGGCCGCCCGTACCTTTGTCAGCAGCGCCAGCTTGAACCAGCAACTCACGGATCGGGGCTTCAAGCACCTTCACCTCTGGCGCCGTGGTGTCGATCTGCAGCGCTTCCACCCGGGCCCGCCGCACGAGGAACTCGCCGGTCTACCACGCCCGATCATGGCGTATTGCGGACGCTTGGCAGTCGAAAAGAACATCGACGCCTTCCTGAACCTCAAGGTGGCCGGCACCAAGTTGGTCATTGGCGACGGCCCGCAGCGCCCGGACCTCGCCGCGCGGCATCCTGACGTGAAGTTTGCCGGATACCGCTTCGGTGACGAGCTCGCCAGGATGGTTGGCAGCGCGGATGTACTGGTTTTCCCGAGTCTCACCGACACCTTCGGCCTCGCGATGATCGAGGCCCTGGCCTGCGGCGTCCCGGTTGCGGCATTCCCGGTCCCGGGGCCGATCGATGTGATCGAACAGGGTGTGACCGGCGTCCTTCACGACGATCTGGCCGTCGCCGTACGCTCGGCTCTTCAGCTCGACCGCGGTGTTTGCGCGCAGCGTGCGAGAGCATTCACCTGGGACGCAGCGACGGCACAATTCCTTGCAGGCCTCGAGCCGATCCCACAGGCCCTGCGAGCAACACTGGCTGTTCGCCGCGGTTCCGTTATCATCGCGCGCATTCTCGCGCGCATGCAGGCGAGTGGAACCGGAGACGCCAACTGATGGAAACCGCGGATCTCAGCCACCACATTTCCCGCCGTTTCAACGAAGACCTCGAACGCGTCCGCAGTAAAGTGCTCGGCATGGGCGGTTTCGTGGAGCAACAGCTCCATAAAGCCATCACGGCGCTCATTGAGGGCGACAGCTCACTAGGTGAGTCCGTCGCCATGGACGACTACCAGGTCAACAACATGGAGGTCTCGATCGACGAGGAGTGCAGCCGCATCCTCGCGACGCGGGCGCCCGCCGCCGGCGACCTCCGCGTCATTGTCGCGATCATCAAGACCATCACCGACCTCGAGCGCATCGGCGACGAGGGCGAGAAAATCGGTTACATCGCCTCTCGCCTGGCGACGATGGAGCGCCCGGCTGACAAGTACCGCGAGATAAAGCACCTGGGTCGCGTCGTCTCCGAGATGGTGCACGACGCTCTCGATGCCTTCGCGCGCATGGACGTGGAATCAGCCCTCCGCGTGGCAAGGCAGGACCGGCTCGTCGACGAAGAATACGAAGCCATCCAGCGCCAGAGCATCACGTTCATGATGGAAGATCCGCGCACCATCCGACGCGCGCTGGACGTCATGTGGGTAGTCCGTGCGCTCGAGCGCATTGGCGATCACGCGAAGAACATAAGCGAGTACGTGATTTACATGGTCCACGGAAAGGACATCCGCCACACGTCTCTGGATGACGTCGAGCGCGAGCTGCGCCAGGGAACTCCGGGCGCCGGTAACGTCAAAGAGAACTGATGGTCAAAGCCTGGCGGAGCCATTAGGCTTCCGCACGGCCGATTTGGCCACAGGCTTTAAACCATGCTCAAAAACCGTCGGCTGGTCAATTTCGCCGGATTTTTTGTCTGCGCCGCGCTCCTCGCGTATGCCCTGTACACGCAGTTCGAGCTCGGCCTCGATCCTTGTCCCCTGTGCATCTTCCAGAGGGTTGGCATAGCAGCCTTAGGCGTCGTCTTCCTGGTCGCCGCCCTTCATCACCCACGCGGTTGGGGCATGCGTGTTTACGCCGTTCTTCTGGGGGCGGCGGCTCTTGCGACGATCGGCGTCGCCGCCAGGCACGTCTACGTGCAGCACATGCCTCCGGGCTCGCTGCCGTCATGTGGAGCGCCGTTGGGGGTAATGCTGAAGTTCACGCCATTCTTTGACGTGATCCGGAAGGTCCTCACCGGCAGCGGCGAGTGCAGCGAGGTGACCTGGAGGTTCCTCGGCCTCGCGATGCCCGCGTGGGTCCTGATCTGGGGCGTGATACTCGGCGCGGTGGGCGTCTCCGCCAACCTAGGCCAGAAGTCTCCGCAGCATACCCAGGTACATGCGGTGTAGCGCGTCGATATCCGCGACGCGCACGCTCTCATTGACCTTGTGTATGGAGGCGTTGATCACGCCCAACTCCACGACCTGAGCCCCGAGGGGGGCGATAAATCGGCCGTCGGACGTGCCGCCGCCCGTGGAGAGTTTCGGGCGTGAGCCGGTGACTTCCTCGATGGAATCCGCGGCGGCGTCCGAAAGGACGCCAGGCGGTGTGTAGAACGGCTCGCCAGACACGTACCACTCGATCGTGTACCGCACGCCGTGCTTGCGCAGGATCCCCTCGACGACCTCCTTGAGGCCCTCCTGGGTTTGCACAGGCGAGTAGCGCAGATTGAACCGCGCCTTCAGCTCCCCCGGGATCACATTCGGGGCGCCCGTTCCCGCGTTGAAGTTGGAAATCTGAAAGGTGGTCGGCTGGAAGTGCTCCGTGCCGTTGTCCCACACCCGGCTGGTGAGCTCCGCGAGGGCAGGGGCAAACGTGTGCACAGGGTTCTCCGCAAGCTGCGGATACGCTACGTGTCCCTGCACGCCGTGAACCGTGAGGCGTCCACTGAAGGACCCCCTGCGACCGACCTTGATGGTGTCGCCGACGACGGTTTCACTGGAAGGCTCGCCCACCACGCACCAGTCGATGCGCTCGCGCCTTCCGGCGAGCATTTCGGCCACGCGCTTCGTTCCGTCCACCGACGGACCTTCCTCGTCACTCGTGATGAGGAACGCGATCGTGCCTTTGTGCTCGGGATGGCTGCGTACGAACTCCTCGGTGGCGGTGACCATCGCGGCCAGGCCGCTCTTCATGTCCGCTGCGCCGCGTCCGTAGAGGATCCCCTCGCGGATGGTCGGCACGAACGGGTCCGTCCGCCATTCCTCGAGGGGACCCGTGGGGACGACGTCCGTATGTCCGGCGAAGCAGAACACCGGTCCACCGCTTCCGTGGGTGGCCCAGAAATTCTCCACGCTTCCGTAGCGGAGGGGCTCTATTTTGAAGCCCAGGGCGGCGAGGCGCCCCGTCATCACGGCCTGGCAACCCTCGTCCGCGGGCGTCACGGAGCGGCGGGACATCAGATCCTTAGTCAATTCAAGCGTTTGAGACATTCAGCGCGAGGCCTGGCGGAGTGTGGGGAAGTGACGGTTTGAATGGGCGCAACGGGTCGCGTTTATAAGGCCAGCGCCCGCGAGCGGCAAGCCGTTTGTGGCTCGCGTCGCGCCCCTGGCGCTTCTCGGGGTTTCCTCGCGCAGCCAGGTCCGCTCCCGAGCAGGTCAACGAAAGCTGCAAGAAAGGTTCGGGCCGTCACACAACAGCAATATCCGTCTGCGAGGCTTCGCGCCTACGGCTGATCTCTGGCTGAGATGCCTGTGCGGACGCCTGCTCTTGACCGCCCAGACCACCAGAGAGGGCCCTGAACGCTGTCATGGAGGCGTAACAATTCTGTCATCTAATGCCTCCTGCCGCAGCGCCCCAGAATTCCAAGAGCATGCCATGAGGAGTGGAGCCATGAGTTTCTTGAATCCCAAGCGGATGCTGATTGCGGCGACCGCCGCCGTCGCCTTCGCCGGTACCGCGCTGGCCGCCGATATTTCGGGAGCCGGTGCGACCTTTCCCTACCCCATCTACTCAAAGTGGGCGGACGCCTATAAGAAGGAGACCGGCGTTGGTCTGAACTACCAGTCGATCGGCTCGGGCGGCGGCATCAAGCAGATCAAGG
Source organism: Steroidobacteraceae bacterium (assembly GCA_036834945.1). Lineage (GTDB taxonomy): Bacteria > Pseudomonadota > Gammaproteobacteria > Steroidobacterales > Steroidobacteraceae > 13-2-20CM-66-19. The sequence goes on along the minus strand of DAITMW010000088.1, from coordinate 7,296 downwards.
CGAAGACGGTCACTTTCGGCGCCTCCGACATGCCCCTGAAGCCCGAGGAAGTGAAAGAGGCCGGCCTCGTGCAATTCCCGATGATCATCGGCGGCGTCGTTCCCGCGGTGAACATCAAGGGTGTGCAGCCGGGCCAGTTGGTGCTCGACGGCGCCACGATCGCCTCGATCTACCTGGGCGACATCACGAAGTGGGACGACCCGAAGATCAAGAAGCTGAACCCCAAGCTGCCGCTGCCGAGCACCGCGATCGCACCGGTGTATCGCTCGGACGGTTCGGGCACCAACTTCCTGTTCTCCGACTACCTGTCGAAGTCCAGCCCGAAGTTCAAGGACAATGTCGGCGCTGCGACCTCCGTGCAATGGCCCGTTGGTATCGGCGCGAAGGGTAACGAAGGCGTTGCCAACATGACGACGCAGACCGATGGCGCGATCGGCTACGTCGAATACGCCTACGCGAAGCAGAACAAGATGTCGTACGCGCAGCTGGTGAACAAGGCCGGCAAGGCTGTCTCGCCGAGCGCCGACACCTTCCAGGCTGCTGCCTCGAATGCGGATTGGACCCACGCTCCGGCGTACTACCTGATCCTCACGGACCAGGCTGGTGCGAAGAGCTGGCCCATCACCGGTGCGAGCTTCATCCTCGTCTACGGCGTACCGCAGGACGTTGCGGCCACCACCGAGGCGCTGAAGTTCTTCAACTGGGCGTACAAGAAGGGCACCCAGATGGCGTCCGAGCTCGACTACGTGCCGCTGCCGGCAGCGCTGATCAAGCAGGTTCAGGCCACGTGGAAGTCCGAGATCAAGGGCATTCCGGCCATGGCCGCCGCCGCGCCCTCTGCTTCCAAGCAGATGTAACGCTGTATCGGATCCGAACGTGCAGGTGGTGTTGCCCCATGACGGGGAGTTTACCCGGCCAGGCACGTCGGCCCACGGTATAGTGACGTCCCCACGGCGGCCGCTCTGGCAAAGGGCGGCCGCCGATTTTGTTGAGGGTCCTTGAAGACCCGATGGATGGAGCACATTTGAGAGGGTGCCACCAGCGATGAACACCGTGGCTGCAGTCCAGCCGCAAAACGCGGCAGCGCAGCGCCTGCGTGAGCGCATTTTCCGCGGGGCAACCTTCACCGCGGCCGTACTCGTTCTGGTACTGCTCGGTGGTGTGGCCATTTCACTTCTCACGGGGGCCTTGCCGGCTTTTACCCACTTCGGCCTGGACTTCCTCACCAAGGAAGTCTGGAACCCCGTGACCGAAAAGTTCGGCGCGCTCGCGCCGATCTACGGCACCCTCGTGACGTCCCTCATCGCGATGCTGCTCGCGGTCCCCATCAGTCTCGGCATCGCCATCTTCCTGACTGAGCTGGCACCCTCATGGATGAAGCGACCCGTCGGTGTCGCCATCGAGTTGCTCGCGGCAGTACCCAGCATCATCTTCGGCATCTGGGGCCTGTTCGTTCTCTCACCGGTCCTGCAACACCACGTCCAGCCAGCGTTGATCGACTGGTTGGGCCCGTTGCCCGTGATCGGTAAGTTGTTTCAGGGACCGCCGTTCGGCATCGGGGTCCTCACCGCGAGCATCGTACTCGCGATCATGGTGATCCCTTTCATCTCGGCGGTCATGCGCGACGTGTTCGAGACTGTTCCCGATGTGTTGAAAGAGTCGGCCTACGGTCTCGGTGCCACGACGTGGGAAGTCATCTGGAAAGTCGTTGTGCCCCACGCGCGCACCGGGATGGTTGGCGGCATCATGCTCGGTCTCGGTCGCGCGCTGGGTGAAACGATGGCGGTGACTTTCGTTATTGGTAATGCGCACCGAGTCGCTACCTCCTTGCTCGCCCCCGGCACGACCATCTCAGCATCGATTGCCAACGAATTCACCGAAGCGGTAGGGGACCTTTACACCTCGTCGCTCGTAGCGCTCGGCGCGCTGTTGTTCCTCATCACGTTCTCCGTCATCGCCGCTGCCCGCTTCATGTTATTGCGACTCGATCGTCGCGCGTTGTCGTCCGTATGAACAGCAACTCCATCGTCATGTCCGCCGCTGCTCAACGGCGTCGTTCGGTGCGTAAGCTCACGAACATCGTAGCCCTGAGTCTTTCCGGGGTGGCGACCGCGATCGGCTTGTTTTTCCTGGGCGCCATTCTCTACACCTTGTTGAAAAACGGTTTGGCCGGCGTGTCGACCGCGTTGTTCACGGAGAACACGCCGCCCCCGGGCAACAGCGGTGGCCTGCTGAATGCGATCTACGGAAGCGTCGTCATGACGCTCATCGGCATCGTCATCGGTGCACCGATCGGCATGCTTGCCGGAACGTATCTCGCCGAATACGGCCGCTCCTCGCGCCTGAGCTCGGTGATCCGGTTCGTGAACGACGTGCTCCTGAGCGCGCCTTCGATCATCGTCGGTCTGTTTGTATACGAGGTGCTCGTGATCCGCATGGGGCACTTCTCGGCCATAGCCGGAGCCGTGGCGCTCGCCGTGATTGCTATGCCGGTCACCGTGCGGACCACCGAAGACATGTTGAACCTCGTGCCCCAGGGCATGAAGGATGCGTCAACGGCAATGGGTGCATATCCATGGCGGACGATAACGAGCGTCATTTACCCGGCCGCCCGGAGCGGCATCGTGACCGGACTCCTCCTGGCCGTGGCGCGCATCAGCGGCGAAACGGCGCCGCTGCTGTTCACGGCACTCAACAACCAGTTCTGGAGCAGCAACCTGAACGCCCCGATCTCCAGCCTGCCCGTCGTCATCTTTCTGTACGCGCTCAGCCCGTACAAGAACTGGCAACAGCTGGCGTGGTCCGGAGCACTGCTGATCACCTTGACCATTCTCATTCTGAGCATCATCGCGCGCTTCGTCGTTTCCGCGCTGAATCCGGGCGGAAAGCGATGAGCACGACCACGACCGCGAGTGCCAGTACGGAGCGCCCCGCGGCGACCGCGGCGGTGGCGCATCCCGTGAAGTTCGACGTCCGGCACCTGGACTTCTATTACGGACAGGCGCACGCGTTGAAGGACATCAACCTGACGCTTGCCGACCGCACGATTACGGCGTTCATCGGCCCCTCCGGCTGTGGAAAGTCGACCCTGCTGCGGGTCTTCAACCGGATGTACGCGTTGTATCCAGGACATCGGGCCACCGGCGACGTGCTGTTGGATGGACAGGATATTCTGGCGCCGACGGTTGACGTCGCGGCATTAAGATTTCGCGTTGGCATGGTTTTCCAGAAACCGACGCCGTTCCCCATGTCGATCTTCGACAACGTGGCGTTCGGACTGCGGCTGGCGAAGCGCAGCTCGCGCAGTGAGTTGGAAGAGCGTGTCGAGTCCGCACTGCGGGATGCGGCGATGTGGGAAGAGGTCAAGGACAAACTGCACGAGGACGGCCGCAGCCTTTCCGGTGGCCAGCAGCAGCGACTGTGCATCGCGCGCACCATCGCCCTGCAACCGGAAGTGATCCTGTTCGACGAGCCGACCGCCGCGCTGGACCCGATCTCGACCCTGCGGATCGAAGAGACGTTGCAGAGCCTGCGCGAGAAGTATTGTATCGCCATCGTGACCCACAACCTCCAGCAGGCGGCGCGCGTCTCGAACGTCACCGCTTTCATGTACCTGGGCGACCTCATCGAAATGGGTCCAACCGAGCAGATCTTCACCTCGCCCAAGAATCGCCGTACGGACGACTACGTTACCGGAAGGTTCGGCTAATGAATCAACATACCGAGCAAACCAACGTGCAGGATCGCCGCCGCGCCGATGGGCATCATGGCGTTCCGCCCCCCGCACAGGCTGCGACCTCCAATGGTCACGACCCCGCCCCACGCCACCGTGAGAGCGAGGGCGGTCTGAACCTCAAGCCGAGTGGCCGCACGCATGGCCCGCACGGCCAGCCCGCGGCTACCCTGGAAGACCGCTCTACGCATACGACAGGCCAGACGGTAGGGCAGATCACAGTGGAGAACCCCGTGTTCTCCTGCCGGGACGTGAACGTCTTCTACGGCCAAAAGCACGCCCTGAAGAAGGTATCGATCGATGTCGGTCGCAAGCAGGTGCTCGCGATGATCGGCCCCTCGGGCTGCGGGAAGTCCACCTTCCTGCGCTGCCTGAACCGCATGAATGACACGATCGCCGGCGCCCGCGTCACCGGACAGATCACGCTCGACGGCATCGACATTCATGACAAACGCCAGGACGTCGTGCAGATCCGAGCCCGTGTCGGCATGGTGTTTCAGAAGCCGAATCCGTTTCCGAAGTCGATTTACGAGAACGTCGCCTATGGCCCCCGCATTCACGGTCTCGCCCGTGGCCGCGCCGATCTCGATGACATCGTCTGCACGAGCCTGCAGCGCGCGGGCTTGTGGGACGAAGTGAAGGACCGCTTGAACGCGCCGGGCACCGGTCTGTCCGGTGGTCAGCAACAGCGTCTGTGCATTGCCCGCACGATCGCGATCCAACCGGAAGTGATCCTCATGGACGAGCCGTGTTCCGCGCTCGACCCGATCGCAACCGCCCGCATCGAGGACCTGATCGACGAGCTGCGCGCGCAATACGCGATCGTCATTGTCACCCATTCGATGCAACAGGCGGCCCGCGTGTCCCAACGCACCGCGTACTTCCACATGGGCGACCTGGTTGAAGTCGGTGAGACCGACAAGGTGTTCACCAACCCGCGCCACCGCCTGACTGAGGATTACATCACTGGCCGTTTCGGCTAAAGACTCGCCTGGTTGGAGGCCTATGCTCGAAGGCCATATTTCCAAGGCATTCGACGGCGCACTCGCCACTCTCCACGTGCGCCTGATCGAGATGGGCGGCCTGGTCCTCGACCAGGTGCGCGCGGCCACTCGCGCCTACACGGAGTGGGAAGAAGAGAGCGCCTTGCGCGTCATCGAGCGCGAGCCCGAAGTTAACGACTACAGCAGGAGCATCGACAGTGAGCAACAGCTGTTGATCGCGCGTCGCTCGCCGGTCGCGAGCGACCTCCGCGCCATCATTGCTATGTCGAAATGCGTCACCGATCTGGAGCGCGCCGGCGACGAAGCCAAGAAAATCGCCAAGAACGTGATAGGCAGCGGCTCGCGTCCCGGTGCCGCCACGGCCCGCGACGCACGCCACCTCGGCGACCTGGCCCAGAGCCTGCTACGCCTGTCTCTGGAGGCGCTGGACACAATCGACTCCGAGCGTTGCAACGAAGTGATCGCCCGCGACAAGGACCTCGACGCCGAATACGCGGCTGGCCTACGCCGCTTGCTCACGCGCGCGATGGAAAACCCCCGCCACTTCGACGTGGCGCTGGAAGCCGCCTTCGTCCTGAAATCCCTCGAGCGCATCGGCGACCACGCCCGCAACCTCGCGCGCCACATTCTGACCGTCCAAGCCTAGCG
>DAITMW010000088.1:0-1811 GCA_036834945.1 Steroidobacteraceae bacterium | reverse complement strand
CTTGATTTCGCCTGGCAACAGGCGGACAACCCCCGGATGGCCCGCGATCCCCTCGACGATACCGGCCCATGGAACCCGGGCATCTCCTCCCAGGTGCCCGCCCACCTGCGGCCGTTAGCGACCCTGTTACGCCCCGAAAACGTAACAAGCCCCGTGGCCGGCGCCATCGAGCTGCAAAAGCTGACAGGGCTCCCATTGGCCGAGCTGGTGGCCTTCCAACCCCGCCGGCTGGTCCTGCACGAGCTGTTGGTCCGCGTCATGGCCGACTTCTCCGTCCCCGACGGCTCCCGTATCGAGGACCTCGGCATCAACTTCCGCGAAATCGTCCATCGGCTGCTGACCCGCTATGTCGAGCCGCGAATGCAGGACATCAACGCGGCTTTCCTGAGCCTCCGATACGAACTCGCACAAACCCTGCTGGCCGCATTCCCCAGCCGTTGGGACATGCCGGAGATTGCCGGCCTCGAGGCCAGGTCAGCGGCCACAGACGACAGACTGGCGAGCGTGAGCTACCTCTGCCTCGCACGTGTCATGTCCGCGTTGTACAAAGTCCACGGTCGCCCATGGGGCAGCCGTGAGTTGATCGTCTCGCTGGCAACCGACCTGGCCAGCAACATCGCCGGCAGCGAGCTGATCGGGGATCTGCTCGATCCCCTCTTGCTCGAGGCCGCCGCGGAGCAACGCTACAGACTGCTGCCTTCGCAGTCCCACCCCGTGGTCATCAACACCAAGGGCCCTTCTGCCTCCGGTAAGAGCACCCTGCGGCCCCTGCAGAAGCGCCTCGCGGGCACCCTCGGCGTCAGTTGGAGCGACTTCGCGCTCATCAGCCCCGATATCTGGCGCAAGCAACTTCTCGACTACGGCACGCTCGGCAGCGCCTACAAATACGCCGGGCCCTTGACGTCGGAGGAATTGCAGATCGTCGACCAGAAGCTCGACCGTTACATGATGCGCAAGCAGCGGCGCGGCGCCACGTCACATGTACTGATCGATCGCTTCCGCCTGGAGGAGGCGGTGAGCAACCTTCTGACATCCCAGGGCCACGATGTCTACCTGTTCTTCATGATCACCCCACCTGAGTTACTGGTGGAGCGCGCCTGGAACAGGGGACTGAAGGTGGGGCGTTACAAGTCGGTCGATGACACCCTGGCGCACGGTGTCGAGGCTTACACCGGCATGCCAGACGCCTTCCTGGGTTGGATCCGGCGCGCCAACCGCATCCATTTCGAATTTCTGGACAACAGCGTCCGTTTCGGCGATCTGCCGCGCACGGTGGCGTTCGGTTCGAACGACACACTGCAGGTGTTGGATGTCGGAAGGATGCTCGACATCGAGCGTTTTGGGCGCGTGAACGTGGACGCTCGCAGCCCGCAGGAACTCTATCCGGATAAGCGTCTTCTCGTGCCCGAGCGCAACGTGGGCTTTCTCCGCCGGTGTATCAAGGAGTTCCGCGAGGTCGCTTTTGCCGACCAGGCCAGTGGCCGGGTCTACCTGCGCATGCTCGAAGGCAAGCCGGCACTGGTCGACCACGAGGCCCTGCAAAGCGCGCTGGTGAATCCCGACGTGCACGCCAGTCTCGCGGCCATAGCGCCCGGGGTACGCATTGGATCATTCCCCGGCAAGCGCTACCTGCAGTACCTGAATGAGCCCAACAATGAGGGTTTTCCCACCATAGGCCAGTGGGGCAGGGCAACCCCTTAGTCGAGGTTCCTCAGTTCAGCCCCTTAATCGAAGCTCCTCAGTTCAGAAAGTTGCGCTAGTCATCATGGAACGACCGGCTCCCGATTCGCAAAGCGCGGGTTACGCTGTGA
>DAITMW010000087.1:20283-23292 GCA_036834945.1 Steroidobacteraceae bacterium | reverse complement strand
GCACGGACATTGACGCCGTATATATCTTCGGCAGCGCGCAGTTGCATTACGAATACGGGATGCTGGCACTGCGCAACGGGAAACACCTGTTTGTCGAGAAGCCCGTGGCGCCCAGCTATGCGCAGGCGCACGAGTTGGCGGAGGTTGCACTCGCACGAGGGCTCATCGCTGCGGGTGGCCTAAATCGCCGGTTCGCGAAGTCTCTTGCCGCGGTCCGTACGCGCGCAGGAACCGCTGGTTGGCGCTTTGCCGAAGCGGTGTTCCATAAGGCCGAGTTCGGCAATCCTCCCTTGTTCGGCGCGCGCACCTGGCTGGGTGCAAACGGCATTCACGCTCTGGACGCGCTGCTCTTCATGATGGAAGGCCCGCCGGAGCAGTTGATGGCGCAAGCCGGCGAGCGTGGCGCGGCTGATCCGAGCGCCTTCTCGGCCGTCATGCGTTGGCCTGACGGCGCCCAAGGTGTGTTCCTTTGCAACAATAACGCGGGTTCGCGGCGCGAAGAGTATGTCTTCCATGCCCCGGATGAGACATGCAGTGTCACCGGGGCGGGCCTGACGGTGGAAAGACGAGGCCAGCTCCCAACGACCACGGCACTTGTAATGGAGGGAGACGGGATTGCCGCCGAGCATGACGCCTTTCTCCAGGCGATCCGCAGCGGTGTTGAGCCACCGCACAGTCTTGCCGCGATCGCGCCGTCGCTGTTTGTTGCCGAACTCATTGAGAATGGATTCAGCGGTCCCGTGCAACTGCCGCGGTCAGAGCCTCGCGTGGTTGCGCGGCGCCCAGCGGGTGCCCAACATCCGGGCGCGCCGGGAAAGTCCATTCTGGTCGAGCAGGCCGCCGAATTGCACACACCTCTTGCTGGCTTATTGCCGCACTACCGGATCGTGTCCTTGGAGGATGTGCGCGCATCGGCGACCACGCGTCCGGATGTTGTCGCGGCCATCTTGGGCCGCGGCTCATCCGCGCTACCTGCGGAAATCCTGGACAAGCTTCCGCGCCTTGCTGTTGTGGGCGTGGTGGCCCTGTCGCTCGCACGTTACGAGCCCGAAGCGCTTTTGGCGCGAGGTATCGCGCTGGTTAATGGAAGCGCGGCGTATGCAGAAAGTGTTGCAGAATTCGCGCTCGGGTTGGCCATCCTTGGTCGTCGTCGTGCCTTTCTCTCTCATGAGCTCATGCGCGCCGGCGGTTGGGGTACAGTGTCGCGTGTACGCGGATTAAAGGGTATGTTGGATCGGACCGCACGGAGCTTACGTCCTGCGATCAAGGCGGCGGGGCTCGAGCCCTTTTTCCTGCGTCTGTGGAAAGCGGTCACCCCGTCGCTAGGCCTACCCGTACAAAGCAGGGTGCTACCGCGAGATCTGCAAGGGGCTACTGTTGGGCTCGTTGGTTGGGGGCCCAACGCGCGCGCTTTCGCCGAGCGCCTCGTCCGGGTTCCGGCACACGTCCTGGTCTTCTCCGAACATGCTGAGGAAGATGATATTCGCAGCAGTGGCGCCGTCCCCGCCTCCCTGGGCGAGGTGTTGGCCGCGGATATCGTGTCGTTGCATCGTGGGCTCACCGCAAGCACACGACATTGTCTGGGTGCGGCGGAGCTGGCAAAGCTGCGCCCCGGCACGGTGCTCATCAACATAGCTCGCGGTGCCCTCTTCGAGCCAAATGCCCTGCTCGCCCGCCTGAGGCAGGGTGATATATTTGCGTGCCTGGATACGTACGAGGCCGAGCCGTTGAGCGCTTCACATCCCTTGCGCAACCTGCCAAATGTTTTTCTCACGTCTCATATCGCTGGCGGATCACCCGATAACTACGCTGCCGCGGCTGCCGAGGTAGTGCGTAAAGTCGCCGCTCACCTGGGGGGTGATCTCTCACAGGTGATCTCGGCGGAGCACTTGCAGACCGGTCATAGGCTTACCTGGCGTGAACGTCAAAGCTCCTGATCTTCTAGTCGATCCTTTCGGGGAGCGATCCACTGTCGGCTTCCATAGGGACATGTACCTGCTGGGGGCGCGGGTTCGATTTGAAAGCAACAGTGAGGACTTGTTACGGTTGGTAGACGCTGCCTACGCGGGACTGCCTCACCACAGGCTATCGGGGCTCACGCCGCGCCTGAACGTACGACTTGTGCTTACATCTTCCTCTCGGAAACGCGCGCGTGCCGAGCCGATGCCACTGCGGATGATGTCAGGGGTGGGACTCATTGGTGCGGCAACGGAGTCCTCGAGCTTCATGGTGGTGTCGCCGGAGAATCGGAGCGCGCTCGTCGCCGTCACGCCGCGGATGTTGCGTTTCCCATACCACACGCGTTATGAGCTCATTGAGTTCGCTATATTCACTCTCGCCACGCGGGTGCAGGGGCTTGTCGCGCTGCACGCAGCCTGTGTGGGCGGTGGGGGCCGCGGAGTGCTGTTGATGGGTCCGAGCGGTGCCGGCAAGTCAACCGTGACTCTCCAGTGCTTGCTCGACGGGCTCGACTTTCTCGCGGAAGACAGTGTGTTCGTCGCACCCGACACGCTCCGGGCTACGGGCGTCAGTAGCTTTTTGCACGTGCGTGCCGACTCGCTACGTTGGATTGCGGATCGCCGCAGCGTTGCGGGGATCCGGCAGTCACCGGTGATCGTGCGGCGTAGCGGCATGCGCAAATATGAGGTTGATTTGCGTAGGGGTGAATATTCTCTCGCTGCGCGCCCTCTCGAGATCAAAGCCGCTGTGTTCCTGTCGGCGCAGCACGCTGCTGAGCAACAGCACATGCTCAAACGGCTTTCCCGGGCGGACGCCCTGACGAGGTTGGTCGAGGAACAGGCTTACGCGGCAAATCAACCGTCGTGGAGCTCGTTCGCACGCGCGGCGGGACGATTGCCGTTTTTCGAGCTGCGCCGGGGCCGACATCCCAGTGAATCGGTTGCCGTACTGCGCGAGCTCATCAAGTCGCCATCGCGAGCAATTCGCTGATTGCGGCCGGTCTGACCGGGGCAACATAGCGTTCGCAGAAATCCACGGCGTGAGCAGCGA
>DAITMW010000087.1:1217-20183 GCA_036834945.1 Steroidobacteraceae bacterium | reverse complement strand
GACCCATACTCGATGAGCCGTACGGAGCGCAGCTCAGGGCTGGCCGCGAGCACTGCATGTGGGATCTCTCCAAGGGTGAGGATGACCTCCGGATCGCAATCAATGCCGGGAGCAGCGACAGGCCGTCGGATTGCATGAGCACGCTGGAGCACCAAGGCGTGCTGATAGCCGACACAGAGTGGCCGGCGCCGCGCCGTTCGCGCGGCGTGCCAGATCAATCTCTCCGCGACCGTGCCTTCGTAGGTGGTGATGACGATCTTTGGATTGACAGCCTGGCAGATCCTTGCAACGGATGCATGCATGCGCAGGTTGTCAGCCGCCGCTGCTGAAAGAGCTTGCTCACTTGCGAGCAACGCAAGCCTGCGATCCGTGGAGTTGTGTGAGTTTGCCGCCTCACCGCGCAGAGCGCTGCAGGCACTTGCGCATTGCCGCCAGATGCCCGTTTCTGTTGGTGGGGCGACTGGCCCGGGCAGAATCGTGCGCTGGAAGGCGCCGGGTAGCACGCTCCAGGTGGTGTGACCCAGATGACTGATCAACACCAGCAGGGAGGTCACTCCGTGGTCCTTCAATTGACTCTGCAAGGCGCCGAAATAGAAGTCCCCGCTCTGCTGCAACTGATCCGGCTGGAGCAGGTGGGATACGATCACGACATCAACGGGGTCCTGGTAGTGCGGCAACTGGTGCTGCGCACCCAACGAGCGCGCGACACCTCGCGCAGCGCGAATTACGGCTCTCGGTAAGTTGGAAAGTCCACCGTCGGACGAACGCTCCCCGAGCAGCGGGGCGTATTGCGCGAGGGAGCTCGGGCGCTCGTTCAGGAGATGAAGTGCCGGGATCGCCAGCCGGGCGAGACTGGTCGAGGGCGCTCGCAATAGCCTGTCGCAGGCCGCGGCAATGTCAGCATATTGCTGTTCATTCATCCGGGGGACCGTGTCGACACACGGCTCATCTCGCTCCTCGCCTGTCTCGCGGTCTCGATGAGACTGGCGGCACGGAGCGGATCCGTGTCAGCCAACCTCGATGCCTCCACCTCGCTACGTAACCAGACATCCGCCAGCCGGTAGTAATCCTTGCCGTTGCGGCCGGCAACGGCGTAGTCACGGTCCGTCACGTTTGCCCAGGCATTTGGCAACCGCACCTTGTCTCTGACCGTCTCAAAGTAGGGAGTTCCTTTGATTGGATAGGAGATGGTGGTGAAGAAGACATCGGGATTGCTTTGCTTGACGTGCTCGACGGTCGCTGCGATGTCCTCCAGCTCCTCACCCTCATAACCCCACATCAAGAACATACCAACGCGGATGCCGTGCTTTTGCGCTAGCTTGACCGCTCGACGTACCTGCTCGACACTGACACCTCGCTGCATCGCGTCCAGTATTTTCTGGCTGCCGCTTTCGGACCCGATCCAGATGCGATAGCAGCCGAGCTCGCGCAGTGCTATGACTGCCTCCTCGGTCTGAAGTCGATCGGCCCGGGTGATTGTCTCAAACGGCAGGTGGAGTCCGCGCTCCTCGAGGCCGGCCTTGTACCTCTGCAGCCAGGGGTGGCTGATGGTGAATACATCATCCGCATACCAGAGCTGGTCCGGGTTATAACGCTCCACAATCCAGGAGACTTCCGCCACCACGTTTTCTGGACTACGGCGGCGGTGGGAATAACCATACACGGCGTGCGAGCACCACGTGCATCGATAAGGGCAGCCGCGCGCCGTGATGAGATTAATGCTGCTCGCACCGTGATACTGTTTCCACGCATCGAGGTACTTCTGATGATCGATGGCCTCGCGGTCCGGCAGCGGCAGCATGTCGAGGTCGTTGATCTTGGCGCGCTCGGGCGTGTAGACCGGGTCGCCGGCTGCGTTTTTGAAGACGATGCCGCGAACACTGTGCAGGTCGTGTGGGCCCATCGAGGGCAGAGTGGCAATGAGCTCCGTCAGCGTAGTCTCGCCTTCGCCAACCACGACTACGTCGGCCCCCGCATTCAGATACTCGGCGGGGTAATTTGCGCTTTCGGGGCCGCCCAGTATCACAGTCGAGCCGGCCTGCTTCGCGGCGCTGATGATCTGAAGGACGGAGGCGCGAGTCATCAGGTTTGTATAGATGCCCACCACGGCGCCGGCGCTGGCTTGAATTCTTTGCAGCAGCTCGGTCCGCGTGCCGAATGTGCTGTCATAAACCTCCACCGAGTGCCCGCGGGTTTTCAGGTACGCGGACAGATACAAAAGCCCCAGGGGCGGATACGGCTTCATGATCTGCCGCTCTTTTTCATCCTCATGGAGGAAATAGCCGTGAGTGAGCAGAGTATGGGTCATGTTCGCCTCACGATGCCCGCGGAAACGGGCGTCCGTTGCAGCTTCTGAAATGTTGGTAGATTCCGCTGGTGTGATGAAACTGTGCGTCGTCCACAGCCGAATGATCGGATGCAACCCGGGTGACGAAGAAGGTGTGCGATCCAATGGTGTCGAAATCCAGAATCTGCAGCTCACGCACACGCAACGCGATCGAGGGGTAGGGTAGAGAGAACTCTCTCGAGCGCCGGACCTCGAAAGGCAATCGATCCCACTCGACCTTCACATTCTTATGATGGACGCCGAGCTTGTAGGCGGTCGCGTAGTCACGGGCGGGGACGTCGGAGAGGGATACGCGTCGCGAGCTCTTCATCGTGGGGATCGACGGGCTGGTACTCCGGAGGGCCAGGGTAAATCGATCCGCGGAGACAGGACCGATCAGGTCCATCGGAAACAGGTTACTGTGGCTGCCGTCGTCCACCGAAACGAGCACGACCGGGCGCGGGCAGATGTAGAAGATCATCTGCTGTTGCACGGCATCAGGGGGCATGGAGAAATTGTTCGGGTCCTTCATTCTGCGCAGCAGGCGGCGGTTCTGCAGCCAGCGATTCCAGGGCCGGTATGGCCAACCGACGCAGCGCTGCGTGCCGCGGCGGACTTCGAACAGTCCGATGGCCACGCCGGAGGTGTCCCAGTTCCGGATGTGCTCCAGTTGCAGCACTCCAACGGTACGTTGTGATTCGAGATCCACGAATTCCAGCTCGGGCCGTGCTCGATCGTCGATGGCCGAGGTCAGTTGTTCGTCGAGACCGATGCCGAGAGTCAACGGTCGCAAGGATGCGATGACGGCGGCGCGCGTCACATCGAATTCGCCGCGCGAGCTCGAGAGCCGGATCTGAACAACTTCTTGGGGCGCGTGCAGCGCAATGGGCGGCCACTCCGGCAAAGGTCGGATCCGTTGCTTCAGCGCTGCCGGTAACCAGGTCGCCATCGACGTAGCCGTCATCTCAAGTGGTCTTCTCAAACAACAGGAACATATAGCGGCTCAAGGGGAGTCCGCGAAAAACGCGACTCAACCTGAAATGCGGCGCGCTCGCTGCGCGGAACTTGCCTGGCAACCGCCTGTAATGAGGTGCCTGCGGTCCGGGCAGGAACAGCTCACCGTCGCGCCACAAACGTAGCGCATCACGCCACCACGACTTGAATCGCATGTCGCCGATGAAGCAAGGATTCAAGACACTGGCGAGGACCTTGCCCCCGGGGGCTGTGAGCGCGGCAAATTTCTCAAACAGCTCGCGGAGATCGTCTATCAGGTTGAGCGGCGCGAAATTCGCCACCACCAGGTCGGCGCGGCGCGCGGACCTGTGTGCCAGGAAGTCCCGATAGGGGCTGCCGTCGAGCTTCACACACCCCAGGTCCATGAGGTCGCGGCAATGCTCGATGAAAAACTCACGCATCCTCGGATCGACTTCATACGCGTCAATCGTGAAGCCGCGCTCGGCGAAAAAACGCGCGTCGATTCCCGGGCCCGCGCCGAAGTCGAAGAGCACGGCGCCGTTCGGGGCAATGCCGAGCACCAGGTCCCGGAAAGCCGAGCGCGTGCTGCGATCCGACTCCTGCGCGGTGATCTGTCTGACGTACTGCGCGCCTGTGGTCGTGTGCTGTACGTAGCGAAGGTCTGGGTTGGTACAACTCATTGCACTGCGAGTGTGTGGGAGTCCTCCAGCTGGAGAGGCTGCGCGAGTGTGTGGGGGTTCTCCAACTGGAGAGGTTGTGCGAGTGTCTGCCGCACGACATACATGGTCGCGGGTCGAGTGGGCCGTGATGTTACCCAACGCACGATGCGGTATCTCTGCGAAAGGCCTTGCCAATGACTCTGCGCGGCCCAGGCGGCGCTCGCGACGTCGATGTTGCGGATGCGCCGGGCTTCCGCATCCGGACGTACGCGGCCCAGGATATATCTGAAGGCTTCGGAGCCCGATTGCGCCCATTCGATTCCCGGAAAAGCGCGCACCCAGAGGCTCGAGAGAGAGAAGTCGGTCATGGATTGGCGCGTCGTGGCCCGTCTCAAACGGGCGGGGCAGGCAGCTTGCAGTCGCGAGAGCACCGGGCCCGGGATGATGTCAGGATAATAACGACGCGCCAGTTGCAAGGGAGGCAGGAACCACCAGGGTCCTCGGGTACCCGACTCTCCCTGGCGGAGGATCTCTTCCCAATCCGCAGCGCGCATCCCGCCGCACACGAGAGCAAGATCGTGCACATGCACCAGGCGCAGGTCACGGCTTGCCATGGCCCCCGCAGCGTGCAGGACGAGGTGCATCAACAACGCAACCCGCGATGGATAGGGGTTGAGGCCAGGTCGGGGGTTGGTGGGGAAGACGGTCTGCGAGATATCGGTCAATTCCAGCGGGAGGCGCTCGCGGATGCGCCAGTGCAGCTCGACCTTGATGGGGTGATCGCTGCGCTCGCCCAGCCCGCTGCCCGCCTCGCCGTCGACTTTGAAAACCCGATTTTTCCAGAAGCTGAGCTCGGTATGGAAACCGAGAGCCTCGAGCAACTCCGTGCTGACAGCCATGTCCGGCTCTTCCACCAGCAGGTCCAGATCCGCCATGGGGCGTTCTCCGGCGCGATAGAGTCCTAACTCATGCAGGGCCGCGCCCTTCAGCGCGACCATGGGGATACCGGCCTCGCGGGCCTGTTGATCGATGAGTTTCGCCAGGGCCTCGATACGCCGGTGTCGTTTCTCGGTCTGCTCCCTCTGGTCCTCGAGAAAGGCGTGCCATCCCGGCGGACCTTGCCAGCGCAGAGAGCCGGCCAGCAAGGGTCCAACACCATGGATCGCGACCGCGGCACGCGCCGCCCGCCACTCGAATTCCGACCAGGATGGAGTTATGTCTGTCGGACACGCGAGCTCGTGGGCCAGCCGCTCCGTCGTGGCGCGCAAGGCGTCTTGCACGACCGTCGCAGGGGGAATGACCATCTCGACGCTCATCCGGCGACCGCCGCCTGCCCGGGCACCGAACGATAGCGATGCTCGTGCGCGATGAGCTCGTTCCAACGAGCCTCTATCAGCCGCCGCGCGCTCGCGTAATCACGGGTCTTCCCGTCGCCCGGCCGCTGATCCAGGGTGACCTGATCGTGCAATAGATTGCGGACCGCGCGGTAGAATTCGGAGGTGTACGTCCCCTGAAACATCATGTCCAGATCATCGCTTTCCTGCCAGTGGGTCTTGCCGCGCAGCTGCTCCTTGACGAGCTCGTGGAATTTCGTCCCGGGGAGCGGGTAGGAGACGCTGACTCCAACATCATCGGGCCGCGCCTTGTCGATCAGCTTGCGGGTGGCCAGTACATCCATCAGCTCTTCCCCCAGGTAGCCGAGCTGGATGAAAAAGCCAACACGGATGCCGACCGCCTGCAGCCGGGCGCGGGCGGTCAGGATCTCCGCCACCGTGGTGCCCTTGTTCATGGCATCCAACACGCGCTGGCTGCCGCTTTCGGCGCCGATCCAGGCTTCTTTGCAACCCGCCTCCGCCAGGGCGCTCGCCATGCGCTCGCTGATGAGGTCGGCGCGGGTCTGGATGGTGAACGGGATCGAGCCGCCGGAAGCCCGGATGGCGGCAGCGAATTGCATGACCCACTCCACGCGGAAGCCGAAGATATCGTCGGCAAACCACACATGATCCGGGGCATACACCTGCTTCAAGTGCGTCATTTCCGCCGCGACTTCGGCGGCGGTGCGCTGCAGGTACTGGTTTCCCCAAATGGGTTTCGCGCACCAGGCGCAGCGGAACGAGCAACCCTTCGACGCCGCCATGTTGAGACTGAAGAATCCGTGTGCGGTGCGCCAGATCGCGCGGTAGCGCTCCACGTCCACCAGGTCCCATGCGGGCGGCGGCATATGTTGATATGAGCGTGGCAGGTTCGCGGCGCGGGTGTTCTGCACCGCGCCATCCTTCAGGGTAGCCCACCCCGACAGGCCGTCCACCAGGGATGCCACGTGTTGTGCTGGGTCCGTGTCCAGGCGGGCGGTCAGCGTTCCCAGGGTCTCCAGGCCTTCGCCTAGCAGAACGACGTCCGCGCCCGCCAGCAGATAGGGCTCGGGCGCATCTGTCGCGTCGGAACCCGACGCCACGACCCGCGCTCCCGCCTGCCTTGCTGTTGAAACCATTTCGCAACAGGCATCGCGCATCTTGCCGAGACACATCTTGCTCAGGAAGTTGAAGTTGTCCTCGTAGAAGAGGACGAGTTGCGGGTTGGCGGCCTGCAGCTGACGGCGGAATTCCGCAGTGCCCTCGGCCAGCATGGCGTCGAAAAGAGACACCCTGTGGCCCGCTTTACGCAGTTGCGCGGCCACCTGCAGGGTGGCCAGGGGGGGATAGGGCTTGGCCCGTTCCTGCTGCTTCTGGTCGAAACGCAGGAAGTACGAGTGACAAACCAGAATGGACAGCATTATCCGCAAGCCCTTGGCGCCGGCCGTAAACCGACACCGAATCGTTTTTCCATGCACCCGCGGGAATTCACCGGCTTTTGGCCGACTTGAGCACGTTCCCCGCATCCTCGACACGATCACCGCGTAGGTAAGTTCACTCGCTCCTCAATTGGGTTCAAATCCGGGAACGCGCCGCAGCGATCGGGAACGCGACCCCCTCGCTCATGGCGAATTCGCCGGGAACGGAAACCCAGTTCCCGCCGCAAGGCACTTACGGCTGACCTTGTTGCACCTGAGTGAGCACGATGTCGTCTTCTCAACACAAAGTTTGGTCCACGCTCCTGGCTGGGGGGATGGCTGTCGCTCTCGGCCTGGCGGGATGCGCGGGCAATGGTGAGGGTCTCGATTCGAATGGCGTACCCATCGGATCGGGGGGCGGGGGTGGTGGCGGTGGAGGCGGCGGCTCGGGAACGGTAACCGCCGACTTTCAATCCATCCAGGACAACGTCTTCACGCCCATCTGCTCCCCCTGCCACAGCGGCGGTGGGGCGCCCGAAGGTTTGATGCTCGACGCGGCCCATAGCTACAACCTCCTGGTGGGTGTCGCGAGCGGCGAGGTTCCATCCCTGCAGCGCGTCAAGCCGGGGGACGCGAACAACAGTTACATCATCATCAAGCTCACCAACGGTCCCGGCATTGTGGGAGCGCAGATGCCCCGCGGGCTGCCACCATTGCCACAGCCCACGATCGACGCCATTCGTCAGTGGATTACAAACGGCGCGCCGCAAGCGACGGCCTCCGCGAGCCCGGTCGTGGCCATGCAGAAGCTACAGCAGGCCGCAGCGCAAGCGGCGGCTTCGCCTTCTCCGTTCCAGGTCAACTTTACTTCTCCCGCGGACGGGGCGGCTGTCGAATCGCCTGTCAGGCAGATCCTCGTCGTTTTCAATCATGAAGTCGACGCGTCGCTCGTCAACTACACGAACCTGACGGTGCAGCGCGTCGACACGACGGGAGGGACTGACACCGGCGCCCAGCCGTTCTCCATCCCGAGTTATCTGTCTCTCGCAGAGGGCAACGCCAGCACTGTCGTCATCAAACCAGTGGTACCTCTCCTGCCAGGTACCTACCGCATCACCGCACGCGGCAGCGGTGGCGGTGTGATTGCTGATGTCAATGCGCAAGCGCTTGCGGGCGACTATTCCTTCACGTTCACCGTGGATGCTTCTCCATGACCAACCGGCTGTCCCGGATATTTCTGCAGTGCCTGATGTTGGCACTCTGTTGTGTTGCTCTGCGTGCTCATGCTGAACCCTATCTTGCTGTGCAGATGGGATTGAAGTGCGGCCAATGTCACGTGAATCCGACGGGAGGCGGCCTGCGGACGAGTTACGGAGACGTCTTCGCACAGACTCTCATGCCGCACGATCACATCGACACCGGCACCGACGTCTGGACGGGTGAGGTCACGAAGTTTCTGCGGGTGGGCGGGGACCTGCGTTTCGATGGTTTCGTGACGGCGGAGCCGCACACCAAGACCACCAACAGGTTTGACTTCGACTCCACCCGGGTCTACATCGAAGCCAACGTCATCCCCGAGCGACTCCTGGTTTATGTCGATGAGCAGGTCGCTCCCGGTGGCGCGCTGAATCGCGAAGCCTATGGGGTTTATTGGTCGAAGAATCACGACTGGTACATCAAAGGTGGCCAGATGTACCTGCCGTTCGGCTGGCGGCTCCAGGACCAGTCCGCATTCATCCAGACCGCCTCGGGTATCAACATGGCGACACCCGACAAGGGCGTCGAGTTCGGGTGGGAGCGTGGGCACTGGGATGCGCAGCTCGCTGTCAGTAACGGCACGGGCGGCGGCTCGAGCACGACCAACGATAATGGGAAGCAATATAGCGGCCAGCTGATCTGGGTCGAATCGAGGTGGCGCGTCGGCGGGGCGGCCAACTGGAACAACAAGTCGGTGGGCAACCGGAGCGCGTTCGCCCTGTTCGCCGGCTTGCGCACGGGGCCGGTCGAATGGCTCGCGCAGGGCGAGCTGATCGATGACAAGTCCCTCGTCCAGGGCGCGACGCTCAACGGGCAGCGCCAGGCGGCGGGGCTCATCGAGGGAAACTGGGCCATCACTCGCGGTAACAACCTGAAAGTGACCGGCGAGTACTTCGACCCTGATCGCAGCGTCTCCAACAATGCGCAGACTCGTTGGAGCGTGGTTTACGAGTGGACGCCGATCCAGTTCGTGCAGCTACGCGGGGGTACCCGGATCTCCGACGGGATTCCGCAGATCAACTCGCAGCATATGCGGTTGTATTTTGTGGAGTTGCACGGGTTCTTCTAGCGTTTCGGCGCTCCGGCGCCTTCGTGGCAACGGAACAGGCCCGCAGGGACCGCGGGTCTTTCCTCATGCTGACGCGGCGAGCCCGGATTTCAACGATCGCGCGGCGAGTCGCTTCAGGGTCTGGCTGGACGGGTCCACGGTGAAACCCGCGTACTCGAGGGCCATCACGCCCAGGATCGGCTCGGAATCCTCGGGTCCGAAAATGATCCGGGCGATGGCCTCACTTCCCATGAATTCGATGCGGGCCACTCCGACGGGGAATTCGATCAGTTGGCCATCGGCCAGCTCGTAGAATTCCAATCTCCGCGGGGTGATGCCCGCGCGACGCAATTGCGATGCGGGCAACAGGCAGTCGATCGCTCCCGTGTCCACGAGGAAGGTGCCTGTTACGGGAGATCCCTCTCCCTCCAGGCGGCTGACAGTCGCGGTCACATGTGTGAGTCCCATGTTCGTCCTTTGTGTTCTAACACGTCGCAACGTCATGGTACCTGCCTCGTGGTGCGCATTGAAGAACGATAGGTTGGAGTCTATCGCCGAAAATGCCGCATTTGCGATTCGCGATGCGGGTTACCTGCCGGGGGGTACCGCCAGGTAAGCCTCCGAGGCCCGCACGTAGTGCCAAAGGTCGTCGGGATTCTTCGACAACGCTTTCGCCAGCAGCTCCTCGCCCTTCGCGCGTTGTCCGGTGCGGATGTACCACGCCCCGATTTCCGACTGGCCGGTGTCGTCTTTCGGGTCGGCGGCGAGCGCACGCAGGAAGTATTCCTCTGCCTTCGCGTTTTCGCCGGCGGCTGCGTAGACCTCGCCCACTCGTTGGAAGTCGCTCGCCTTGGGCTTGTGGCTCAGGGCGCGGTCGATCAGTTCTTGCGCCTTGGTGTGATCGCCCGACAAGTAGTAGACGCGCGCGACGCTGATCAACTCCCACGAGCCGCTGCCGGCCAGGTGCTCCGCCTGCTGGAGGGCGGCGATGCCTGCTTCCTTCGGCTGTTTGCCTTGCAGGACTTCGATTCCGGGCAACTTGTCTTTCGCGTTCAGTCCGATGCACAGCCCGAGCGCGAGACTCGCGCAGGCGACACTGAGGAGGCGGGTGTTAGTCATTGTTTTGCTTCCATATTGCGGTGACGGCCGCGGCGGATCGTATACCGGGGGTTGGTTCTGGACAAGGGCGGGCGATGCCGTAATATACAAAAAAACGTATATGAGAAGTCTGCTCGTGAAACTGCGCTACGACAACATCTTCGAGGCGATCACGGATAACGCCGAAGAAGCCGCCGATATGCAATTCCGTGCTGATCTGGTGCTGGTGCTGCGGGACTGTTTTCGCGAGAAAGGAGCTTCGCAGGCGCAGATTGGGCAGATACTCGGTATCCCGCAGCCGCGGGTCAGCGAGCTCATGACCGGCAAGATCGACAAGTTCTCCTCGGACAAACTGATTGGATTTCTGGCGAAGGTCGGAGTCCGGTTCAAACCCGCGACTGTTCCGGCGACGCGTGGGCGGCCACTCAAGATCAAGTGTGACGTGTCTGTTGCGTAGGCGATGTGAATCACTGCGTTTGCCGGGCCGCTGATGCCTTGGCGCGCTTTCGCGCGGCATCCACCCGCATTTTCATCTCTTTGTAGCGTTTGGCTGCCGTGGCCATTTCCTTACGGTCAACTTCATTCGTTGTCTTTTCGAAGGCGTGTAGCAGGAGAACGGTTTCGAGGTATTTGACGCAGTAGACGGCGCGATACGCGGGGCCCCCGTTTTCGATCAGTGACCATACTCCCGGTATCGAACTCCGTCAATGCAAGAAATCCGCCAAGAACATACCGAGTTTGATTTGAAGTTGACTTAGTAATACGAACGTCCACCAAAGACGTCTGTTACGACGGTTACTTGCGCGTGGCTAAGGGCGCGGTGAGCCGCGCGCCTTGTCAGGGCGACCCGGTACGACTGGTTACCAAGCGCTGGGTCTCTTGGCATTTGAGGTGGTTGTTTTAACGGACTATGATGGAGGCACAGGCGGTATTGCACTTCCCCAGAAGAGGTGCGTATTCAGGGAAGTGCCCTAAACCAAGAAAGGGGATGCCATGACCGAAGCCAATCGGGTCAAGTATCTGCGGATCACCTTGTTGCTCGTAGGGATTTTCTGTGTCATCGGATTTTACCCGCTGACGGTGGTCTGGCCGTCAGGTTGGACCTGGCACACGGGGTATTCGGAGTATCTGCAGATGATCGTTGGAATCTATGCCACCCTGGGTGTGTTTCTGATCATCGCATCCCGGAACCCGCTGGCTCATCGTAGCCTCATCTGGTTTGCGATCTGGTCGAGTGTCGTGCATGGAGGGATCATGGCGGCCCAATCGCTGGCGAACCCTCAGCACTTCGGACATCTTTACGGAGATGTCCCGGCGCTTCTTCTGGTCGCGGCGATCCTGGCGTTTCTGATGCCAACGTCCAGCGAGGTACGAGGGGCGTCGTTGGGACAGCGCTGAGCTGCTTCTCTCGGCTCCGCCGTTTCCGTGGGAGAGAGCTCGGGGCAGTCGAAACCCATGAAGTTTCGAAGCATCGCGTAGGGTACGCGTACCGAAGCGTCGGTTGCCATATTCAGCCGGCGTGCACCGCCCGGCAACAGCTCTCCGTGCGTGGCGACCGCGGCGTTGCGCGCGCGGTCGCCACGGAGAGCGAGTGGTTACGGAACGATGGGAAGCTTCACGCTGCTAGGCGTTTTGGCTCCGTGGTAAACGCTCTCGGTAGCGGATTTGTAGTCGGTGGGTTTGGCGTAGAAGATATTCTCGACGTAGGTCTGCGGATTGCGGTCGTACAGTGGGAAGAGGCTCGACTGCACCTGGATCATGATCTTGTGGCCGGGCAGGAAGACGTGGTCCACGTTGGGCAGGTCGAACTGGTATTCCTCGATCTTGCCCGGTGTCAGGGCCTTGGGCTTTTCGAGGCTGTGGACATAGCGGCCGCGGAAGATCTCGATGCCGATGCCCAGCTCGTAGCCGTCCATGTCGGGCTTCGCGCCCTGGCTGCCCGACTCCGCCGAGACGTTCGGGTAGACGTCGATGAGTTTCACGACCCAGTCGCTGTCGGTTCCGGAGGTGGCCGCAAACAGGTCAACCTGTGGCGCGCCCATGATGTGGACGGGCTTTTGCAGCGGTGTGGTCTGGTAAACCAACACGTCCGGGCGGTCGGAAACGAAACGTTGGTCGCGTACCAGCCAGGTACGCCATTGCGAGCCTTCTCCCATGTTGATGGGGCGGGGCAGGAATGGCACGGGCTTCTGGGGGTTGGAGACGTAGTCGTCGTGGCCGGCCGTGGCGGGGGCTGTGAAGCTGGCTGAGAAAGCGTCGCCGAGGTAGAGCGGTGTCAGCTTGCCCATGGGCCAGGTCGGCGATTCTTCCCAGTGGTTGGTGCCCGTGGCGTACGTCAGGGCGCGCGGGATGTGCGGGTCGGGGCCATCCTTCAGGTAGTGATCGAAGAAGGGCTTCATGTATTTCACGCGGAATTCTTCGGCGGTGTCGCCGGTGAAGGTCAGCGCGCCCAGGTCGTAACCGTAGTGGTTGACCCCGGAATGTCTCCAGGGTCCGATGACGAGTGAGATGAGGTTGTTGTATTTTTCCTTGAGGGCTTTGTACACGGCAGGCGCGCCGTAGGAGTCCTCCTGGTCCCATTGCCCGACCACCAACATCGTGGGTACGGTGAGCGGCCGCGCGGCCATCCACTTGTCCACGGCCTGCAGGGACCAGAAGTCCGTGTAGGCTGGGTTTTGCATCAGCTTCTGGTTGAAGGGGTACTGGTCGATTGCCCATTTGCGAGCGAAATCCGCAGTGGAGCCCGCTTCGAGGTAGCGCGTGTAGTCATCGCCGACACCACCAGGGATCTTCGTCGACGATTGCGCTTTGCCGGTGCTCTGCTCGACGACGTAGTCCAGGGTCGGGTTGCGGAATGCTCCATTGTGAAACGCGTCGTCGCCGATCCAGGTATCGACCATCGGGCTCTGGGGCACCGCGGCTTTCACCGCCGGATGGGGGTTGATCTCGGCCATCAATGTCGTGAAGCCCAGGTAGCTGCTGCCGACGACGCCGACCTTGCCGTTGGTTTCGGGGACGTTCTTCACCAGCCAGTCGATCGTGTCGTAAGCGTCGGTCGATTCGTCGACCCCGGTGTCGTTCAACGGGCCCACGATCGGACGGGTCGTGATGTACTGTCCCTCGGAGTTGTGCATTCCGCGGATGTCCTGGTAGACGCGGATGTAGTTGTCCTCGACGAACTCCGCGTCCATGGCGGGCAGGATTTCGGTGATCGTCTGGCTGCGGGTGCGGTCGGTTGCTTCCTTGGCGTCGTATGGCGTACGCGACAGTAGAATCGGGCCGCCGGTCGTCCCCTTTTTCATGACGATGACGGTGTACAGCTTGACGCCGTCCCGCATGGGAATCATCACGACGCGCTTGATGTAATCGGCCTCGGGTCGGACGCTGTCATAAGTTGCAACGACGTCCGGGGTCATGGGGGTGACTTTGGCGGACGTGGCCGGTGTGGCGGCCTGGATGGATGCGGCTCCCAGCAGCGAGGACAGAAAGACCGTCGCGCTTCCCTGACTCAGCAGATGCTTCATTAGTGCTTTTCCTGCGGCAAAAAGGGTGAAGGATGCAAAAACCGCAAGAATACGTGATCGGCCCCCGCGGGGGGTGGGCCTTTCGCGGACACTCGTCGCTCAAAAACGGCCTTTGGGCGATCCGAATCGCGACAGCTGCACCTCGGGTGCGCCTGGTACTACCCGCCCATCCGCCACGGGCTCGCCAAGCTGGGTGCGCACGGGCACGATCCCTGCCCAGATCGGCAGCGAATAGTCCTCTTCATCGTCGATCGGAGGACCGGTCCGGACCTTAGCCGAGACTTCTTCCAGTGCGAGCGCTAGAACCACCGTTTGCCGCATTTCCAACTCGGTCGGTTCGCGCACCTCGTCCCACCGGTGCGGCACGATATGGTCGGTGATGGTCCGAAGCGCCTGCAATTTCTCTTCCAGTTCGGTGACCAGCCGCGCTCGACCGAGAACGGTGACCGAGCGATAGTTCATCGAATGATGAAACGCCGAGCGTGCGAGCACGTAGCCGTCGACGAGCGTGACCGTCACACACACGTCAACACCCTCCGCAAGTGTCTTCAGCATGCGGCTCGCGCCGGAGCCGTGCATGTAGATCGTCTTTCCGGAGCGGGCATACAGCGTCGGAATCACGAATGGCTGGCTGTCCTGCGTGAAACCAACATGACAGAGGAAACCCTCGTCGAGGATCGCGTGGACCTGTGCCTCGTCATACACGGCGCGCTTGCTCAGGCGCCGCACCTTGGTGCGTGAGGTCGGTGTGTAGGTGCTCATATGGGTGGGATGATAGGAAAAGGAGTGGCGACACACTACGGCCACTTTTGTATAATTGGACTAGGCCACTTCCTCGGCCCATGTTGGGCCACTTTCGACGACTCCCCATGCGCACTGCCGTCGTCATCGACCGCTCTTCCCCAGTGCCCCTCAGCCGGCAGATCTACGAGTTCTGGCGCCTCGGCATTCTCAACGGACGATTCTCCGGAGGCGAGCGTGTTCCATCGACGCGTGAGGTGGCGACCGCCCTGAATTTGTCGCGAGGGACGATCGCCCAGGCCTACGACCAGCTCGTGAGCGAGGGCTATTTTCAAACAACCCACGGCTCGGGCACCTACGTGTGCGACCAGCTGCCCGAGACGCTTTTGAACGCGCCGGCTGTCGCTGGGGGACAGTCCGCGCCCAATACTGCCGCGCCCCTTTCGAGCTTCGGCAAACGCCTGCGGAAGGACATCCCTTTTGTGGCGAAACAGTCGGGGCACATCTGCTTGTCTCATTGGGGTCCCGACCTGGATCTCTTTCCCCTCGAGGTGTGGCATCGCCTCTATGCGCGCAGTTTGCGCAGTCTCGGCCCAGAAGCGCTCGACTACACCGAGCACGTACGGGGTTACGAGCCGCTATGTGAGGAGATCGCAAAATACGTCTCGCGCTCCAGAGCGGTGGTCTGCAGCGCCGACCAGGTCATTGTCGTAAACGGATCCCAGCAGGGGCTGGACCTGTGTGCGCGCCTGTTGCTCGAGCCCGGCGACGAAGTGGCGGTGGAGAATCCTGGCTACTCCGGAGCCAGCCGCATCTTCGAAGCCTGCGGAGCTCGTCTGCGGGCGGTTCCCGTTGACGATGAAGGGATTGATTGCAGCCGCCTGGGGACGACGGCGCGATTGGCCTATGTGACACCGGCGCACCAGTTTCCAACGGGTGTCGCATTGTCCCTGCGGCGCCGACTGGAGTTGATCGGCTGGGCGCGCCAGCACGGCGCGGTGATCATCGAGGATGACTACGACAGCGAATATCGCTACAGCGGGGCACCAACACCCGCGCTGCAGGGCCTGGTGAGCGAGGTTCCTGTGATCTACTGCGGAACCTTCTCGAAGGTGATGTTTCCCGGGCTACGGGTCGGCTATCTGATCGTCCCGCGCCCCATGGTTACCGCGTTCATACGCGCGAAGTGGCTGGTGGATCGCCACACCCCGATCCACCAGCAGGCAGCTCTGCACTATTTCATGAAAGAAGGACACCTGGAGCGTCATATCCGCCGGATGAGGCGCATCTATGGGTTGCGCCGTGCCGCGTTGGTGGACGCGTTGCACACCTACCTCGGTGACACGGCGGCGGTGTTGGGAGAGGCGGCGGGAATGCACGCGTACGTGCGTTTCGGCGACGCTGGTGTAGCGGCGCGCGCCCGGCGCAATAAGGTCCAATTGCGCGAAGTCGAGCCCTACTACCTGGGAAAAGTCCCGGCCAACGACTACCTGCTCGGTTTCTCGATGTTGACCGAGCGCAGCCTGCGCGAAGGTGTAAAGCGGCTCGCGCCGGCTACGGCTTGACCTTGGTTTGATCGGTGATCCAGTTCACCTCCCAGGTCCTGCCGCCGTCGGTGGAGTAGGACTGTTCGAAGTGCGGTGTGGCGGTCGTGGTCGCCGTCCATTGATAGCGCACCAGGATCGCCCGTCCCTCGTATTCCTCCTGGTCGAAGAACTCGCCGCGCCCATTGTTGAATTCCCCCACGACGGGCGGATTATCGAGCTCGCCTTTGTTGGCGTTGGCCCAGTAGATGTGCCACTGGCGCGACTTCGGGTTGTAGAGTCGCAATGCCAGTCCGTGGATCTCGATGTGCTTCTCGGGGCTGTCGACGTTGAATTCCTCGAGTTCCGCGCGGCCATCCCACACCTTGCGACAGACGACGGTGCCATCGAACTCCACCCACTCGTTCGAGCCGGTCAACGGGTGCAGCCGTCTCTTCAGGTGGATTTTCCAGGATCCCACCAGGAAGTCGAAGTCATGTTGTCCGTCGTGTTGGGGTGTCTGTGCCCGGGTCGGGCCGAAGAGCGACATGGCAACCAGCGCGGCGACAGCGAGTGCTGCCGACTTCTTCCGTCCATGAGCGGGCATGGTCATCCCCCAGGATTGTCGACTACATGTGTAAACGACAATAGGTTGAGCGCGCGTGCCTGTCAAGTATCCTTTATTCGCTGAACGGTGCGCCAGCTATCTCGCGCTCCACGGAGTCAACCCACGCCGCGGGCGCCTGTTCGCGACAGAGCCCTTCGAGCCACGTGCTCCGTTGCGACAAGGGTTTGCGCTTGCAGTGATCTATTGCCAGGGCGGTGAAGCGCTTCTTGAATTGCAGTCGCGGGAATGCGGCGACGATTTCCGCCGTGCGGGCCGAGTCGATCTGCTCCGGGTCGGGCCCATCGACGTCGCAGCCGGCGCCCATTGCAACCAACATGGCCTCCGGCCCCTGGCGTCTGGCCAATGCGAATCGCGCATCGTGTAGCACTATCGCGTGCCAGACCACGGCGGCATCATGTGCGGCGAGGCCGCTCGCGAGCATGAGTTGCTCGGCCCGGTCGGCGCCATCGATCTCGAACGAGCCTCTCGGACTGGCAAAGGCCGGCAACAATCCCAAGTCGTGCAGCGCGGCCGCGGCGAAAGCCTTGTCGGCGTCGTAGGTGAGGTTTTGCGCCCGCAGGGCCACAGCGCCAAACAGGAAGGTCCGCATGCAATGATTGAAGAGATAGTCGGGACAGTGGGCACGCGAGAACTGGGCTGCCTTCTGCGTCAATGGCGAGCGAGGAAGTTTGATTCCCGCGACCTCGGCTGGCAGGCCGGACAAGGTATCCACTGCGGTACTTCTTCTGGGTATCGCTACCGCTGCCAGGGAGCTGATGATGCAGGTCAAAGCGTGCCGCCGGGCGCGGTGGATGCGGACGTCGTAGTCCATGGATTCCCCAAGAATTTCTGGTGAGTCCTCCTGTGTACGTCAGCGTACAACTTGCGACGCGCCATTCATGGAGCAAAAACCGCCAAAGCGCCTAGCGTTTCGCGATAGTGCTCTCAGCCCGTTGCCGCAGGGCTGTCAGGGCGGCAGGCAACTCCGAGCGTAGCGAGTGTCGCAGCAGGACCCGAGGGACCCAGAATCCCGGATCGACGTGCAGGTCGTATTCGACGATGGTCGCCGGGTCGTCCGTCGACGGCGCCGGGTCCAACACCCAGTCACCCTGCTCGTACTTCAAGTCCCCGCTGATCCGTTGAAAGTCGATGCGGTCCGGGCGTTTGTATTCGGTACGGAT
This sequence comes from Steroidobacteraceae bacterium, assembly GCA_036834945.1. GTDB lineage: Bacteria > Pseudomonadota > Gammaproteobacteria > Steroidobacterales > Steroidobacteraceae > 13-2-20CM-66-19. Next base: position 2,474 of record DAITMW010000087.1, on the reverse strand, counting down.
GACACTGGTAATGGCCGGCATGAACCACGAGAACTTCGCCTCGTGCTCGATGATCTCCCAGGAGTCATCCGGGGCCGACTCGATCCGTCGGCAGCGTTTCACTCCTGGAATGAAGCTGGATGCGTGGTCGCAGTCGGTGAGCACCGTCCAGATCGCCTCGGGACTGGCGTTGATTTTGACAGCGGCCTGGACGCGGATGCGCGACGGATCGCCCTCGAATTCAATCCGCACCGCGACTTTGCCGTCCGCCAATTGCTGCTGCACCGTTTGATCAGCGACCCACGCAGCTTCAGCTTGCGTCGCGATCGGCATGACCATGCTGAAAATCGCCCCGATCGCCCTAAAATTCACGATTTCACCCCGAAACCGGCACGTTTAGGCCCGCCGGATGCTGCTGGGCAAAACCGCAACGGTCGCCAGCAATGTAAACTGAGCTCGGCAATGGCGTGACTTTCCAACAGAAGTCCTATGCAAGGTCCTCCATTGCCGAAAACGCGGGAACTTGGGGTTCGCGTACAGTGCAGCGCAAGGGAAGTACCCGGGTTTCGCAAAGCTGTCTCAAGAACTGCAAAGGAACGCGGCTGAGGTTACGATTGATCCGTGGTTTGGATTTGACCAGTCAAATGAGGGTGTGATGGCAACTAAGCTCGACAAGCAGCTCAAGCGCGAAATTGATGTGGATGGCAAGCCTTACATGCTTGCGATCACGCCCGAGGGCCTGAAGCTCACGGAGAAAGGCAAGCGCAAGGGCCAGGAACTCTCCTGGAAGAATCTCCTCTCCGGTCAGGCCGCGCAGGCGACCGTGCTCAATGCCACAGCCGACACGACCGAAGAGGCCACCGACACCGAATAAGCGCACAGCGCGCGTACCGGTCATCACAGACCCTACGCGGTGTAAGTGGCGCACCCGGTCGGTCCTGGTTCTACCGATGTAGTTGGAGCGGCGGCGGAAGCGTAACAACTCCGCCGCCGGAATCTCCGAGTGGTCCTTGACTTACAAATAAGTGAATGCTTATATGTCAGCCATGGACGCCGCAACATCTACACGCAGCATCGTGGTCGAAGGGGATTTTCCGCACGCCCCGGAAAAGGTGTGGCTGGCGCTCACCGACTCCAGGTTGATCGCCGAATGGCTCATGCCGAACGACTTCCAACCTGACGTCGGCACCCGGTTCACCTTCAAGACCAAGCCCATCGGGGACTGGGATGGCGTGGTCCATTGCGAAGTGCTGGTCGCGGAGCCGCCGCGGCTGCTGC
>DAITMW010000087.1:0-1117 GCA_036834945.1 Steroidobacteraceae bacterium | reverse complement strand
GTGGCGAGTTTTCTCTAGTCGGCTGCACCGTGGGTCCCGGATTCGAGTTCGAGGATTTCCGGTTTGTGGATGCCCTTCCCGGGCACGCCGCGCACTTCACCGGGGAGCTGGCGGGGTTTACCGATCTGCTCTGACGCGGCCCGGCGTGTTCTCGTTTAGAATCCCTGGAAGATTGCCGCCCCCGGGATTTCCAGATGAGCCAGCCATCCCCCGACCGTGAAAGCCTCCAGGCCCTGCTTGCGCGGTTGCACGAGCGGCTCAATGAGTCCGGCTCGGTCGATACCGGATCGCGCGAGCTGTTGGGGCAGGTCATGTCCGACATCGAGCGCGCGCTAGAGCAGGGCGGAGCGGGTAAGTCCGCCGACGTGCGTACGCCTGCCGTGGCGGCCGCAGCGGAAGCGCATACGCCGCGCCTCGAGGCGTTGGCGGCGAGGTTCGAAGCGAGTCACCCTGCGCTTGCGGACGTCTTGTTCAGGCTCGCTGACCTGCTGGGAAAAGCGGGGATTTGAAAGAAAGGCCTGGTGGGCGTGAGGCCGAGGTTCAAAAGAAAGGCCTGCCCGGCGTAAGGTGGGGCTCAAAGAATGCCCTGCTGAGCGTAATGCCGGCGCCCAACACAAAGGTCTGCTCGGCGTAAGGCCGGCGCGCAAAAAGAAAAGGCCCCTCGGAAGGGGCCTCTTCATTTCTGCTCTGACGCTGCCGGTCAGTCATCCATCAGGAAGCTGCGCAGCTGCTCGCTGCGGCTCGGGTGACGAAGCTTGCGCAACGCCTTGGCTTCGATCTGCCGGATCCGCTCGCGGGTGACGTCGAACTGCTTACCGACCTCCTCGAGGGTGTGGTCGGTGTTCATGTCGATACCGAACCGCATCCGCAGAACCTTCGCCTCCCGCGGCGTCAGCTGTGCCAGCACCGAGTGAGTCGTCTCGCGGAGGGATTCCATCGTCGCCTGGTCGATCGGCGAGGCCACCGACGTGTCCTCGATGAAGTCGCCAAGGTGTGAATCCTCGTCATCGCCGATGGGCGTCTCCATCGAGATCGGCTCTTTGGCGATCTTGAGGACCTTGCGCACCTTGTCCTCGGGCATTTCCATGCGCACGGCCAGCTCTTCCGGCGTCGGCTC
>DAITMW010000086.1:0-23450 GCA_036834945.1 Steroidobacteraceae bacterium | reverse complement strand
GCAGCCGCTTGCGATCCACACCCATCTTCTTGGCTACCGCTTGAATGACCTGGTCCACCGTGACGGACGCGGGCGGCTTACCGGCGTGACGTCGTAGCCAGCTGAAGAACTGATCATCCGACGGTGATTGACTGCGTGGAGGCGCATCGCCCGCGGCCATGCCGTCCCCCGCCCGATGAGCGCTCATGAATTGTCCATAGTCTTGTTGCGCCTGATCGCCGGCCGCGGCGTTGCCCGGAGAACCCATGGGCCAGCCGGTCATCGGGATGTCCGCCGCCGCGGCGGTGGCGGCTGTCGTGGGATCGCCCGCCTCCCCCCGTGGGGGTGGCCCCAGCAGCTCACGCACCGATCCCTGGTGCAGCCAGTCGATCGACTCGAGCCCCAGATAGGCGCGATGGCTGCACCAGCGATACCCGTCGAGGTCCTCCGTGAGCCCCATTTCCAACGGCGCCATGTGGACGTGCCGCACAATGTCCAACAGGTGCGTCGTGCCGTCCAACAGGTACGCCCGGTAAGGGTGTTGAAACAGGTACCCGGCCGTGGCGTACTTCGCATGATTGTTGCGCGAGTACTGGGTCGCCACCCTTTGTACCAGGCGTCCAACCGGGACGTCCGACACCCGCACCACGAGGCGCGCATCGCAGCGGCCGAGACAAAACGCGAAGATCTGCGCGTTGCAGCGCGCCTGCGCCACACTCAGCAGCTCCAGAAAATTCTGTCGATCCGCATCGTCCAGGAAGATCTCCTGTCCGCCGTTGCCAAACAGCACGACGTAATGGATACCTCCGGGTCGATGTTGCTTCTTTGGACGAGTCATCCTTGCCTCCGTCTCATCGGCACGTGTAAAAGTCCCGCAACTCCGCTGCGGTGGCCGCCGAAATGGCATCGATAGCCGGCAACGTATGTGAGCGCCCTGTGAACAACACCGCCGGGTCCTGCCCCTCGTAACCTCCGAGGTTGGGACGGTGTATGCGGTAACCGAGCAGGTCGCGGATCTGCTGCGGGAAGTGACGCGCCACCTCGGGTGGATAAGTCAGATAAGCGTTTTCGTATTGCTTCAGCCAACCCAGGGAATAGCTGAAGATCAATCCCGTGCGCGGCTTGTTGCAACGGTTCGCACCGGCGCAATGAGTCACCGAGCCGAGATAGACGATCGCGGAACCTCGCGGTGCCGCCGCTACCACCCGGTCCTCGAAATTGACCTCACGATTGAGCGCGCTGAAATGGCTACGCGGCCACATACATGTGGCACCGTTCTGCTCGGTGAAGTCGCTCAACGTCCACATGACGTTGACGAGGTATTCGACTCCGTTCTTCGGACACGGCCACATCTCCTCGTCACGGTGTGGCACCTGTTGCCGCTCGCCCGGATGGATCCGGACCGCCTGGGAAAGGTTGAGCTGGTACCAGTCGCAGTGGGGGCCCAACACCTCATCCATGATGGACAAAATGAGCTCGTGAGTGACCAGTACCTGCGAAGTGCGCGACTTCAACAGCACCGCGCCCAGGCGGGTTGTATTCCAGCCGTAAAAGTCCCCCTGGCAATATGGAGTCGCGACAATCCACGGCTCGAGCTCGCGACAGACGTTGTCGATCGTCGCGGGATCGACCAGGTCCTCGAGGACCACGTAGCCCTGTGAGCGCAGGATGTCCATGGTGGTCGGAGGGGGCACCGGCGCCAGGCGATATTGTGGTTGAGCGTTCATGCCGCAACTCCAAAGCGGTCGCGCACCCGCAGCAGTCCCGCGTGCGTCACGTCCACCGCGATTGCAGTCACCTCGTCGTGACGGTCGGCACGGGTCGGCCCGAGCGGCACCGCGTCCCAACCGCAATTCAGTGCCAGGGGCCGCAGCGCCCTATTGGCAATGAATGTCAACCTCTCGATGCCGCACCGCAGCGCGGTCTCCAGGCAGGCACAGATGATCTGCCACAGCAACGCGAGGCGATCGCGGCGCCCGACCAAACCCGGGTCGGTGCAGAAGCGCGAGATCTCCCACACGTTCGCCCCGCACGGCACCGGCCCGTCACACAGATCGGAGAACAGATCCAACAAGGGATGCGGACGATCGGTGCGCAGCAACCGCACCGATGCGCGCAGCCGCGCTTGCCGGTTGTCTTTCAAGAGCAGGTAGATGACGTCATCGGCATCGTACTGGTCGGTTTCGACCGTTCCGGCGAGTGGCAAGGGCCAGCCCAGGCCGTCCACGAAGACCCGCCGGCGTTGCCGGTGCATCTCCAGGAGGTCGTGCTCGAAGGAGCGGCGATTCTCCGCGTTGACCATGAACAGCATCGACCAACCTTCCGCGCGTGCAGCTGCCGCAAGGCTGGAATAAAACATAACCTCAGTAAATGGGGCCGATCAGACCACCCCGAAAGCGTTTCCAACACCACTGCCGCTCGCGAGCGCGGGCCGCAAGCCCGAATCTTGCAACGACAATGACAGCGACAGCGCGATCCAACAGTCAGCGGCCACAGCCGCGACTGCCTGCGCAGTGGAAACACGATTACCGCGGCGGCCACCGCCGTCAGTTGGCTTTCTTCTCCGCCTTGATCACATCGCCGAAGGAGATCTGCCCTTCGCTGAGCGCATGCACGATGACCTGTACACGAGTACAAACACCCAGGCGGCGCTTGGCCCGCTCGATGTGGTTGTGCGCGGTGCGTTCGCTGATGCGCAACAGCGAGCCGATCGACCAGTCGTCCTTGCCCTGTGCCGCCAGTTCCAGGCACTGCCGCTCGCGCTCGCTCAACTGCATGGAGCGCACGCTGCATTCCGAGCTGGCCCGGAGCATGGCGTCGAACATGAAACAGGACATGGTGAAGACAGCCTGGCCAACGCCACCTGCGATGTCCGCACCCTTGTCAGGAACGACGGAACACGATGCCATCTGCGTTCCGGGCGGATGGATCGGGACTGTATAGCCGTTCACGATGCCGTGAGCGGCGGCTTCGATGAGCACCTCGCGTTGTGCCGGCGTCAAGGTGGCGCGGAAATGCGCGTCGTCCCAACGGAACGGCACCATCCTCTCATCGGCGTAGCGGAACACCGGATCGATGCGATAGCGGCCACTCTCACTGAAATAGCGCACCCACTCCTTCGGGTAATTCTGAAAGACCAGGGGCGCGCTACGCGCACTCAGCGGATCCACGTGCTGGCAACAGGCGAAATAGAGGATACCCAGCTCCTGCAGGCTGTTCTCGAAGAGGCGTTTCAACTCGGGCAAAGGGACCTTGCGCCCGTGTTGTTCCATGAAGGACTCGGCGAGCTCAAACGGCTTCACGACACACATTCCTTGTAGTCGGTCCGGACCTTGAGTGTTACCCCGTCGCTGGGAAATTTGCCAATTGGCCTGCGGGCCAACGGGAATTCTTAGTCAAAACCGTGAGTTGGCAGGCGATCGGGGGCCGAAGATTGGGATATCCGGCCCGGGGGTGGCCAGTCGGCGCACCCGCACGTTAGTCTTACTCCTTTGCATCAGAGATTTGCATTATGCGCATGAGAAAGCTCGGCAATACCGGCCTGCTCGTTTCGGAGCTGTGTCTCGGCACCATGACGTTCGGCAACGCCGCGGGGCTCTTCGCCCAGATCGGACAGCTCCAGCAGAGCGATGTCGACACCATCGTGCGCGCCGCCCTCGACGGCGGAATCAATTTCATCGACACGGCCGATGTATATCACGCCGGCCAGTCGGAAGTGATGACGGGGCGGGCGCTGCGGACGCTTGGCGTTCCCCGTGATCAGTTTGTCATCGCCACCAAGGTGTTGGGAAGGATGGGGCCGGGTGTGAACCAGGTAGGCCTGTCACGCGCTCACATTCTCAGTGCCGTGGATGCGAGCCTCGAGCGCCTGCAGCTCGACCACATCGACCTGTACCAGATCCACGGCAGCGATCCACAGACACCGATGGAGGAAACGCTCGAAGCGCTCGATACGTGCGTACGCGCGGGTAAGGTGCGCTACATCGGGCTCTGCAACCTGCAGGCGTGGCAGATCACCAAGGCGTTGTGGATCTCGGACAAGAAGAATCTCGCGCGCTTCCAGAGCCTGCAGATGTTCTACTCCATCGGCGGCCGCGACCTGGAGCGCGAAGTCGTTCCCCTGGCGAATGACCAGCGGCTGGCCATCCTGCCCTGGAGCCCGCTGGCGGGTGGCTTGCTGTCCGGAAAGTTCTCGCGCGACAGCAAGGGCCCGGAGGGCTCCCGGCGCACGACTTTCGATTTCCCGCCCATCGATCGGGAACGCGCTTTCAACATCATCGATGCAATGCGTCCCATCGCTAAAGCGCACGGCGTCTCGGTCGCGCGTGTCGCGCTGGCGTGGGTCGTGCATCAGCCGCATGTCACTTCGACCATCATCGGGGCCCGGACCCGCGAGCAGCTCGTCGACAACCTCGCGGCGACCGAGTTGAAATTGAGCGCCCAGGACCTGGAAACCTTGAACAAGGTGTCGGCCCTGCCGCCGGAATACCCTGGTTGGATGTTGGATTTCCAGGGTCGCGACCGGCGCGCCGCGACGCAATGACGCGTGGCGTGCGCCACGGCGACCCTCACAACCGTTTCTAGCGGCCGCGCTTCGCCAGGAGCGCCGCCCGGCAAATCCGCTCCACGAGCTTCGGGAACTCGATACCCGCGACGCGAGCAGCCTGCGGCAGCAGGCTGTTCGAAGTCATCCCCGGCAGTGAGTTCGCCTCGAGGCACCAGGCGTGACCCTTCGGGTCCATCCGAAAGTCGATGCGGCTGTAAACACCGAGCTTGAGCGCCTGGTGCGCGCGCAACGCAAGCCGCTGCAGCTCCGCTGCCACCGACTCCGGCAGGTCCGCGGGAAAGATCTCCTGCGCCCCGCCCTTCTGATACTTCGCCTGGTAGTCGAAGATGCCGGCCTTGGTGATGATCTCCCCTACCGGTAACGCCTCGCCTTCGAGAATGCCGACGGTGAGCTCGCGGCCGGGAATGAATTTCTCGACCATCACCTCGTCGTCGTAACGCTCTGCCAGCTCCACGGCATCGGCCAGGGCCGCGGCTTCGCGCACAATGGATAAACCAACAGTGGAGCCCTGCTTGTTGGGTTTCACGACCACCGGCCATCCCAGGGTCTCGGTGACGTCGTGCGCCAGGACTGGCGTCATGAGCCAGTCGGCTGTCGGGACTCCCGCCGCGCGAAACAAGCGCTTCGAGAGATCCTTGTCCATGGCGGCGGCACTGGCGATGTGGTTGCTGCCGGTGTAGGCCATGCCCGCAAGATCGAGCACCGCCTGAACGCGCCCATCCTCTCCCGCGCCGCCGTGCAGCGCGAGAAAGACTACATCGACGTCGCGTATATCGGAGGCATTGCTCGTCAGAGCCAGGGCCGCCGACTCACGCAGATTCGCCAACGCGGTCGTCGACGGCGGCTCGGGGCCCACGCCGCTGGTGAGCATTTTCTTCTCAGCCTCGGCCGTAAGCCGCCCGGTCACGCTATCGACCGAGATGACTTCGTGTCCGAGTCCCCGCAACGCGGGAATGATCTGCGCCGCACTGGCGATCGAGACATCCCGCTCCTGACTGCTGCCACCGAATAGAACCGCGATTTTCATGCCGCCATTCTGGCAGCAACGCGAGCGGGCGTGTATGAGCGGATTCGCAGACACCGCAGAAATCCCGCCCCCGCTGTCGTTCGACGAAGACAGCGGGGCGAGGACCCAGGGGGGCGGCTTAGAAGGGATAGTGCCTCGGCGAGGTCTGGATCGTGATCCAGCGCAGCTCGGTGAACTCGTTGACCCCGGCCTTGCCGCCGAAGCGGCCGTACCCGGAAGCCTTCACGCCTCCGAACGGCATCTGCGCCTCGTCGTGCACGGTCGGCCCGTTGATGTGGCAGATGCCCGACTCGATCTGCCGGGCGAGCTCGATACCCCGCGCGATGTCACGGGTGAACAGGGAAGCCGACAGGCCGTATTCGGTGTCGTTCGCGAGCTTCACGGCCTCTTCCGCCGATTTCACACGAGTGATGGACACCTGCGGTCCGAAGGATTCCTCACGGAACAGCGACATGTCGGGCGTTACCTTGTCGACTACGATGCCCTTCATGATGGTGCCGTCGCTCTCGCCTCCGCAGAGCAGCTTCGCGCCCTTGGCGGTTGCCTCCTGCACGAGCTTCAGAACGCGATCGACAGTCGGCTTGCCCACCACCGCCCCGAGGACGAAATCCCCCTTGCGCGGATCTCCGCTCGGCAGGGCAGCGACGCGCTTCGCCAACTTCGAGGCGAACTCGTCGGCCACTTTCTCGTGGACGATGACTCGCTCGGTGGACATGCAGATCTGGCCGGAATTCGCGAACGCACCAAAGACGGTCGCATCCACGGCGGCATCGATATCAGCGTCGTCGAGCACGATCAGTGGTGCTTTCCCACCGAGCTCGAGCACCACCGGCTTGAGGTACCGGGCGGAGATGGCGGCAATGATCTTGCCCACCCGCGTCGAGCCGGTGAAGTTGACTCGCTTCACCGCGGGATGGGAGATGAGAGCCTCGGCGACGGCCTCGGCGTCCTTCGGCTCGTGCGTGATGACGTTGACGATGCCATCACCCAACCCTGCTTCAGTCAACACGGAGCCGATCAAACGGTGCGTCGCCGGACAGACCTCGGACGCCTTCAGGATGACCGTGTTGCCACAGGCAAGCGGCATGGCGATGGCGCGCACACCGAGGATGATTGGAGCATTCCAAGGTGCGATGCCCACCACGACGCCCGCCGGCTGCCGGACGCCCATGGCGAGGCTTCCGGGGACATCGGACGGGATGAGCTCGCCCGAAATCTGCGTCGTCATCGCCGCCGCCTCGCGCAACATCCCGGCCGCGAGGTGCACGTTGAAGTGACCCCAACCGCCGGTCGCACCCGTTTCGGTCGAGAGGATCGTGGCGAACTGCGCGGCGCGGGCTTCCAACAGGTCCGCGGCCTTGTTGAGTAACGCGCGGCGCGCGCTGGGGCCCAACGCGGCCCACTTCGGAAACGCCGCCGCGGCAGCATCCGCAGCAGCCTTCGCATCCGCCGCCGATGCCGCCGCCGCCCGGGTGGCCACTTCACCCGAAATGGGGTTCAAACGATCGAACGTCGCGGACCGGGCGGCAGGGACATCACGCCCCGCGATGAGCAACTTGACTTCTTCCATAGCGGACTCCGGATCAGACCGTCAGCGAGTAGTCGGTCTGCTTCTTGGTGTAGTCGATGAAATAGTCCAACGCCTGCGGATTGGCCACCGCATCGCGGTTGGCCGCCTTCTCCGGCGGGACCCCCATGAGAATCTTGCGTACCGGCACTTCCATCTTCTTGCCGGTGAGGGTGAAGGGAATCGCCTCCACCTGGTAGATCTTGTCAGGCACGTGCCGGGGTGAGTACTCCCGGCGCAGGGTCGCGCGGATCCTGTCGCGCAACGGCTCATCGAGGGTGACGCCGTTCTTCAACTTCACGAACAGCGGCATGAAGAACTTCCCGTGCGGCAGATCCAGATTGACGATCAGAGAGTCATCCAGCTCCGGCAAGGTCGCGAGCGAGCGATAGATCTCCGCCGTGCCGATGCGGACACCGTGGCGATTCAACGTCGCATCCGAACGGCCGAGGACGAAACAACCGCCACGATCGTTGATCTTGAAGAAATCACCGTGGCGCCAGATTCCCGGGTACTCGGTGAAGTACGAATCCAGGTAGCGCTTGTTGTCGGGGTCGTTCCAGAAACACACCGGCATGGAAGGCATGGGCTCGGTCACGACGAGCTCGCCAACCTGGTTGACGATCGACTCGCCGCGCTCGTTGAAGGCATACACGGCGCAACCCAATGAGCGTACCTGGATCTCGCCCGCGTAGACGGGCAGAGACGGCGCACCAATCACGAAACCCGTGCAGACATCGGTACCGCCGCTGCCGGAGGCCACCCAGATATCCTGTTTGACGTTCTTGTAGATCCAGTCCATGCATTCGGGCGTGACGGGCGAGCCGGCGAGAGTCACGCTCTCGAGTGACTTCAGCGAGGCACGCTCTCTGGGCACGATACCCGCCTTCTCGAGGCCCGCGATGTAGGTCGGGCTCGTCCCGAACAGCTTCGCGCCGGAATCATCGACCATCTTCCACAACACATCCGGCGTCGGCCATGCAGGATTGCCGTCGTAGAGGACCGGCACGACATTCGATAGCAACGCGCTCGCCAGGAAGTTCCACATCATCCAACCGGTGGTGGTGAAGAAGAACAGCCGGTCCCCGTCGGCGCAGTCGAAGTTGAACTGGCAGTGCTTGAGCTGCTCGAGAATGATGCCGCCATGACCGTGACAGATCGGCTTCGGCAACCCGGTCGTGCCCGAGGAGAACAGGATCCACAGGGGATGATCGAACGGTACCTGCTCGAACTGGAACCCGCTCGCGGGCACCTCCGGGCCCTTCAGGAGGTCATCCCATAACACGGTGTGCTCGTGGAACGTGTCGCGATCCTCGCGATTCAGGTACGGCAGGTAGATCACCCGCTCGAGCGTCCCGAGCTGGTCGATGATCTTGTGGACCTCGTCCTTGCGGACGAACGGCTTGCCACCGTACTGGTAGCCGTCGACATAGAACATGACTTTCGGGGTGAGCTGCGTGAAGCGATCCAACACGCCGCGCGTACCGAAGTCCGGTCCGACACTCGACCAGATCGCCCCGATGCTGGTCGTGGCCAACATGGCGATCACGGTTTCCGGGATGTTGGGCATATAGGCGACCACGCGGTCGCCGGGCTTCACGTTCATCTTGCGCAGTTGCGTGGCGAGAATGCGGACCTTCCGGCCCAACTCCTCCCACGACAGCCCGGCCAGCGGCGCACGCTCGTTGAGATACAACATCGCCGTGGCGTTGGGTCGCTCGTGCTTCAGAACGTTCTGTGCGTAGTTGAGTCGCGCGCCGGGAAACCACTTCGCACCCGGCATGTTCCGGTCCGCGAGCACGCGCGTATGCGGCGCGGACGACTGCACCTTGAAGTAGTCCCAGATCGCCTGCCAGAAACCCTCGAGATCATCGACGGACCATTGCCAGAGGTCTGCGTAGGTTGCGAAGCTCTTGCCGCGCTCCTTGGCGAGCCAGCGTGTAAACGCCGTGAGTTGCGCCTTATTGACCCGCTCCGGGCTCGGCGTCCACAGCAATTCCCCCTCGTTCACCATCGAGATCTCCGGTTTGACCCAACTCGCTACCTATACCGCGCGGCGCCTAGACCCGCTCGATGATCAGGGAAATACCCTGGCCCACACCGATACACATGGTGCACAGGGCGTAGCGCGCTCGAGTTACCAATAACTGGTACATGGCGGTCGTCGCCAATCGGGCGCCACTCATGCCCAGGGGGTGGCCCAGTGCGATGGCGCCGCCGTTGGCGTTCACATGTTCCGCGTCGTCGGGGAGACCGAGCTGCCGCAGGACGGCCAGCGATTGCGAGGCGAAAGCCTCGTTGAGCTCGATGACATCCATCTGTTGGATATTCAGCCCGGTGCGCTCGAGGAGTTTGCGGGTCGCCGGAACAGGGCCGATGCCCATGACCCTGGGCTCCACGCCGGCCGTCGCACCGGCAACGATCCGAGCGCGCGGGGTCAGTCCGTAACGGCGCGCTGCCGCCTCCGAAGCGATGACGAGCGCACAGGCACCATCATTCACACCGGACGCGTTGCCCGCGGTCACAGTGCCGTTGGCACGGAACGGCGCAGGTAACTTCGCCAGTTGCTCGAGTGTTGTTTCGGGTCGCGGATGCTCATCGCGCGATACCACCACCGGCTTGCCCTTACGCTGCGGAATCTCTACGGGGATGAGCTCCGACTCGAAGAAGCCGCGCGCATAGGCGGCGGCGGTGCGCTGTTGGCTGCGAAGCGCGAACTTGTCCTGGTCCACGCGCGAGATGTTGAAATCGGCGGCGACGTTCTCACCGGTCTCCGGCATCGAATCGGTGCCGTATTTCTGTTTCAGCGCGGGATTGACGAAGCGCCAGCCGATTGTCGTATCGAAGATCTCGGCGTTGCGGCTGAAGGCGGCGTCCGCTTTCGGCAACACGAAGGGTGCGCGCGACATGGATTCAACGCCGCCCGCCACGATGAGTCCGGCTTCTCCGGCCTTGATGGCGCGCGCCGCCATGAGGACCGCGTCGAGACCCGAACCACACAGGCGGTTGATGGTGGCGCCGGGCACCGCAACCGGCAGGCCCGCGAGCAGCGCGGCCATCCGGGCCACGTTACGATTGTCCTCCCCAGCCTGGTTCGCGCAACCCAGCAGTACTTCGTCAATCGCACCGGGATCCAGGGACGGGTTGCGTGTCAACAACGCCGCGATCGGCAGAGCCGCCAGGTCATCGGGCCGGACGGAGGCGAGCGCGCCACCGTAACGCCCGATAGGCGTGCGCACGGCGTCGCAGATGAAAGCGTCGGTCATCAGGTCTTCCTCGGAAAAGGTGTTTTCCGATGATACCTCCCAAGGCCCGGATGACACCGGCGACGGTGTAGGGTACGATTACCGTACTGGCATCTGAACCTATAAGACACTGCTGTGCTGCACTCTAAAGCATTTCCAAAAACCTCGGGTTCGTTTATCGCTCAAAAGGTGATGAGCTCCACCGATCCGGAAAACAATCTCTTCCGGGGCGGCGATCCCGACTTCATGACCTCCCTGGCGCGCGGGCTGCACGTGATCCGCGCCTTCGCAGGCGTCGATCGTCGTTTGACCATTGCGGATGTGAGTCGTGCCACCGGCCTGACGCGCGCCGTCGTGCGACGCTGTCTCTACACCCTGCGTGAGCTCGGATACGCGGCGACGGACGGACGGACCTATTTTCTGCAGCCGAGAATCCTGAACCTCGGCTACGCCTATCTGTCGACCGCCGCCGTTCCCATCGCCGCGCAGCCGGTCCTCGAAGAGATGAGCGAGACGCTCGGCGAGGCTTCTTCGGTCGCCGTACTCGACGATGGCGCTGTCGTTTACGTGGCGCGTGCCGCTACGAAGCGCATCATGTCCGTGACGTTGGGAGTTGGTAGCCGCCTGCCCGCGTATTGCACGGCACTGGGGCGGGTGCTGCTGTCGCATCTGCCCGAGGAGGTGGTGACGGCGGAGTTGGGGAAAGTCGAGTTCGTCACTCACACCAAGCACACGGTGGTGTCCCGCAAGCGGCTCGAGGAAATCCTGGCGCAGGTGCGGACCGAGGGTTACGCCCTCAACGACCAGGAACTGGAGATCGGCCTGCGGTCGATCGCCGTACCGGTACGGAATGTCGTTGGAAACGTGGTCGCGGCGATGAATGTCAGCACACAGGCCTCACGCGTGTCGCGCCGCGAGTTGGTCGAGCGGTGCCTGCCAATTCTGCAGGCCGCGGCCGAGCGCCTGGGCAGTCAGCTACCGCCGTCGCGGTAGGCCACACGGCGGCGCCGGCACACTGGGCGCTGCCACGGGCGCTAACGCACTGGGCGCTGACGCACCGGCCACTGCCACGGGCACTGACGCACTGGGCGCTGACGCACCGGCCACTGCCACGGGCGCTAACGCACTGGGCGCTGACGCACCGAGCGCTGCCACGGGCGCTAACGCACTGGGCGCTGACGCACCGACCACTGCCACTGGGCGCTAACGCACTGGGCTCTAACGCACCGGGCGCTGCCAGGGCCAGGGCCGCGTACCGGTCACGTGCCAATACAGTAAGCGCAGCGCGCCCGGTCGCTGTACCTGCCATCCGTTGGCCCGGGTCGGCCACTCTGCCACCCGAGGCAATTCAGCCGACGGTGAGTACAATGGTCGACCCCCTGCCCTTCGCGACGTATTCCTTCGTCATGTCCATCACCCCAGGACCCAACAACGTCATGTTGACGGCCTCGGGGGCGACGTTCGGATTCCGCCGCACCATTCCCCACATTCTCGGTATCAGCGTGGGATTCGGGGTCGAGCTCCTGCTGGTCTGCGCGGGGCTGGGAGCCATCTTCACGCGCTGGCCGGACCTGCAGACCGTCCTGCGCTGGGTCGGAGCCGCCTACCTGATCTACCTGGGCGTCAAGATGTTGGGCGCGGGGCCAGCGAGCTCCAATGCGAGCGCCCGCCCGGTGACGTTCATCGAGGCGGCGCTCTTCCAGTTCCTGAACCCGAAGGCGTGGGTGATGACCATCACGGCCGCGACCCTGTTCCTTCCCCACGACATGGGTGTGTTGGCCGCTGGGGCCTACATGCTCTTCGTCATGGTGGTCATGAACATGCCTTGTATCGCCGTGTGGGCCTTGTTCGGCAGCTCACTGCGACGCTTCCTGGAGCGCCCCACCACCCGCCTGGGCTTCAACGCAGCGATGGCGGTTGCGCTGGCCACCACGGGTGTCATTATGGTGATGTAAGGTGCGCCCAGGGTAATCGCACGTGTTCGAACTCTCACGCGAATCCGCCGTCCCGCTCGTCGACCAGATCGCCGAGCGCATCACCAAGCTCGTCCAACACGGCCAGCTTGCGGCCGGTGCGCGCCTACCTTCGATCCGTAAGCTGGCGAAGCTCGTCGGCGCAAGTCCTTTCACGGTCGTCGACGCCTACGACCGCCTCGTTGCCCGGGGCATCATCGAGTCACACGCGGGACGGGGCTTCTTCGTCACACGGCAGCGCACGGCCGCGCCGGTCGCCTCGATCGAGGCGCTTCCCGAAACGGCCGGCTCGGACGCACTGGCGCTCGCGCGTTGGTCGATGTCGTCCTCCACCGAGATCATCGCTGCCGGGTCGGGATTCCTCCCGGAGAACTGGCTGTTGGAAGCGGCACCCGCCGGGGTCCTGACACGCCTGTCCCGAGGACGGCGCCCGCAGGCGTGGCTGCCCTGCTCACCGCAAGGCCTGCTCGAGCTGCGTGAGCAGATTTCCGGCCGGCTGTCCCAACACGGGATCGCCGCGAGCCCCGCCAACATCATGACGACATTCGGCGCCTCGCAGGCGTTCGACCTGCTCGCCCGCTTGCTGTTTACCGCTGGAGATGCCGTCCTCGTGGAGGATCCCGGTTATTTCGTACTGTTCGAGCAACTGCGCGCGCACCACGTGCGGTTGATTCCGATTCCGCGTCGAGCCGACGGCCCGGATCTCGAGGCACTCGAGGCCGCCTGCCGCGCGCACCGGCCGCGGGCGTTCTTTACCCAGACACTGCTGCACAACCCGACAGGCTCGAGTGCCGAGCCGGCCAACTGTCACCGGGTACTCTCTCTCGCCGAACAGTTCGGTTTTGCCGTGATCGAGGATGACGTCTACGGGGACCTGTATGAAGGCTCGGGTGTGCGCCTTGCGCAGATCGACGGCCTGCGGCATGTCGTTTACGTAGGGAGCTACACGAAGCTCATCGGGCCCGCGCTGCGGGTTGGATTCCTCGCCGCGGATACGGCGCTCGTCGCGCAACTGGTGGAGCGCAAGGTGCTGTCGGTGCTTTCGGGCTCTTCGTTGCTCGAGGCCTTCGTGTCGGAGGTGCTCGACAGCGGCCGATACAAACGCCATGTGGACCAGGTTCGCGCCAGGCTGGCACGCATGCGGCGCGACGCGCGCCAGGCGCTCGAATCCGCGGGAATCCAGTTCGACGCCACGGTCGGTGAAGGAATGTTCCTGTGGGGCCGGGTACCCGACAGCACGCCGGTCGATGAGCTGGTCCGGCGCGCGCGCGATAAGTCGATTCTGCTGGCGAAGGGAGCTCTGTTCTCACCGTCGCAGGGCAGCACCCAGTGGCTGCGGTTCAACGCGGCGCACAGCGCTTCCGCGCCGCTGGTACGATTCCTCACCGAAGAGGTGCGTTCCGCCGCCTGACCTGTCCATTGGCAAAAGTCGTTTACGGCCCAAGATGGGCCGACACTTTTGCGGACATCAGCTCCGCTACCGCCGGCAAAAGGCGCGGCTTTTGCCAGCTGCTCAATGCCACGAGAGACGCCATGGAGATCCGCGACGCCGTCGAATCCGACCTGCCGGGCCTGCTCGCCATCTACAACGACGTCATAGCCACCTCAACGGCCGTCTATACCTATTCGCCCGTCACTCTCGAAGACCGGGCACAGTGGTGGCGCGCCCGCCTCGCGCAGGGATATCCCGTGCTGGTGGCGGTCAATGAGTCCGGTGTACAGGGCTTCTCCACTTTCGGCGATTTCCGCCCCTGGCCCGGGTATCGATTCACCGTCGAGCACTCGGTGCACGTGCGTGCGGACTGCCGTGGCCAGGGTGTCGGAAAGGAGCTGGTCAAGGCCCTGTTTCCGCGCGCCGCGGCGCTCGGCAAGCACGTCATGATCGCGGGTGTCGATGCGGCCAACGAGGCCTCGATCCGCTTTCACGAGCGGCTCGGATTCGAAAAGACCGGCCACCTGCGGGAGGTGGGACAGAAATTCGACCGCTGGCTCGATCTCGTTTTTCTGCAGCGCTGGATCGTAGCCCGGTAGACTGCCTGGATGTTCGCGTCCCTGCCGCCCGTCACCCGGGCCATCATCATTACGAATATCGGCGTGTTCCTGCTGCAGCAGGTGGCGCCAACGCTGTTTCTGGGCTTGTTCGCGCTCTGGCCGATCGACGGCGATCCGCAGTCGCTGTTCGAGCCCTGGCAGCTGATCACCTACAGCTTCCTGCATGGAGGCAGTCTGGCGCGGTTCGAGATCACGCACATTTTCTTCAACATGTTCGCCCTGTTCATGTTCGGACGCCCGCTCGAGCAGTTCTTCGGGAGCCGCCGCTTCACGATCTACTACTTCGTGTGCGTGCTGAGCGCGGCGACGACCGAACTGATCGTCCTGGATGCGACCCACGGAGGAACGCCGGTCATCGGCGCTTCGGGCGGCGTGTTTGGGCTGTTGCTGGCCTTCGCGTGGTACTTCCCGCGGACGAAGCTCCTGCTGCTGTTTCCGCCGATTCCGATGCCGGCCTGGCTATTCGTAACGCTCTATGGAGTCGCGGAGCTCTTTTTCGGAGTCACCGGCATAGAGGCCGGCGTCGCGCACTTCGCCCACCTCGGCGGGATGTTGGGTGGGGCGTTGTCGATCTTGTATTGGCGCTATCGCGGCCGATTCAGCGGTTACTGACGCCTCGAGCCTTCAGCGGGCGATCCGCAAAAGTGGCGCGAGGCGTACCGGGCCGCGCCGCGTACCGCAGGCGTCGCAGAGCATTCCGGCCGCGTAACTGCCGCGGTCAAAGATGCGACCGTCGGGCAGCGACACCCAGTTACCACCGCCCTCGACCTGACGATCAACGAGTCTCACGTGCAGATCGCAGGACGGATTCGCACAGAACGGCGCGCCGCGCTCGAGCTCGTTATGGACTACAAGGACATCTTCGGCGTGCAAGGACGGAAGCATTTCCATTCCTTCTGTTGACCCGGTCAAGGATCAGGTAGCACGCAGTGTGCCGCCTACGATTGACGCGCTTGTGACGTCATCGTGGCGGATGTATTACGCGATCGGACGCGATTTCTTCTTAACCACCTAAGGAAAGCAAGTTAACATTCAGATATTACGATGAAATTTCATTTGGGCTGCAGACGAATAGGAAAGCCAGCTGAACCAGCGCCCAAGGTCCCGGACGACAGTGTGTCGGCCGGTTCGCCCCTTGAATTCGGCGAACCGCGCCGTCCAAAATCCGCGCCCTGATGCCAACAGGGAACTTTTGTAAGGAACCGTTTATCTAGACGCCATTCCATATGATCAAAACCGAACACCTGACGAAGCGATACGAATCGCTCACGGCTGTAGACGACGTCTCCTTCACGGTGAGCCCCGGCGAGGTGCTGGGGTTCCTCGGACCGAACGGCGCGGGAAAAACCACCACGATGCGGATGCTCGCGGGGTTCATAACGCCCACTTCGGGCAAGGCCAGCATCTGTGGCCACGACGTCGAGACAGATCCCCTGGCCGCGAAAGCGAGTCTCGGCTACCTCCCTGAGGGCGCCCCGACCTACGGCGAGATGACGGTCCGCCGCTTCCTCGACTTCATTGCGGACATCCGCCAGCTCGAGGGCGCGCGGCGCAAGGAGCGCCTGGCCCATGTCATCGACCGGCTGCAGCTCGAGAAAGTCCTCGACCAGACCGTCGATACCCTCTCCAAGGGCTTTCGCCGCCGGGTGGGACTGGCCCAGGCCATCATCCACGATCCGCCGGTTCTGATCCTGGACGAGCCGACCGACGGCCTCGACCCGAACCAGAAGCACGAGGTCCGCGCGCTCATCAACGACATGGCGCGCGACAAGATCATCGTGATCTCGACCCACATCCTCGAGGAAGTGGACGCGGTCTGCACCCGGGCGATCATCATCGCGCGTGGCCGAATCGTTGCCGACGACTCCCCTGCCAAACTGGCAGTCAAGTCCCGCTACTACAACGCGGTCTCCGTCCAGATCGACGAACCCGAGAAACTCGTCGCACTGCGGACGGCGCTTGCGGGTCTGCCATCTGTCGCGGAAGTTGAGATGAGCGAGCGCGAGGGACGCGTCACGGCTCTACCTCGGGCCGGCGCGACCATTCTCCCCGCGGTTGCCGAGCTCGCCGCTGCCCAGGGCTTCAAGCTCAAGGAGCTGCATCTGGAGTCGGGACGCCTCGACGAGGTGTTCCGCAGTATTACGAATTGATGGAAACCAAGGCTCGCCGACAAAAGCCGCGCCTTTTGCCGGCGGTTGCAAAGAATGAATGGTTGGAATGCTAAAACGCTGGACCATTTTGGTCCGTGGGCGCGTTTTAGCCAATAAACAAAAGAGGCACGCCAATGCGTAACGTGGGCATCATCATGCGCCGCGAGCTAGCGAGTTATTTCGCGACGCCGATCGCTTATGTCTTCATCCTGATCTTCCTGATCCTGTCCAACTACCTGACCTTCAGCCTCGGCGCCTTCTACGAGCGGGGCCAGGCGGATCTGGCGCCGTTCTTCAACTTCCATCCCTGGCTGTACCTGTTCCTGATCCCGGCGATCTCCATGAAGCTGTGGGCCGAGGAGCGCAACTCCGGCAGCATCGAGCTGTTGATGACGCAGCCGGTGACGCTCTGGGAAGCGGTGCTCGGCAAGTTCTTCGCGGCCTGGATCTTCACGGCCCTCGCCCTGGCCCTGACTTTCCCGTTGTGGATCACCGTCAACTATCTCGGCAGCCCGGACAACGGCGCGATCCTTGCGGCCTATCTTGGAAGTCTGTTGCTCGCCGGTGGCTTTCTCGCCGTGGGCTCGTGCATGTCGGCCCTGACACGGCACCAGGTCATCGCATTCATTCTCACCGTGGTCGTCTGCCTCGGCTTCCTGCTGCTGGGTTTCATTCCGGTCCTGTCCTGGGTGCACGACTACATACCCCAGGCGCTGGTGGACGCGGTCGCCTCGCTCTCGTTCTTCACGCACTTCGAGTCCATCTCCAAGGGCGTCATCGACATTCGCGACCTGTTGTATTTCGGCATGCTGATCGGGTTCTTCCTGCTGGCGACCTCGATCACCGTCGAAATGCGTAAAGCGGCCTAGCCCGGAAGGTTTACGGAAATGACCAAACGCTCGACACTCGGCGGCGGCACACTCCTCGCCCTGGCACTGCTGTTCATCGGCCTCACGATTCTCTTCAATCACTCCCTGCGCGGCTGGCGGCTGGATCTGACCCAGAACCACCTCTACACCACCGCCCCGGGTACGGACCGGATCCTGAAGAGCATCAAGGAGCCGGTCAACCTGTACTTCTTCTATTCCAACAAGACCGCCGACCAGATCCCGCAGATCAAGACCTACGGCGTCCGCGTACGCGAGCTGCTCGAGGAGTTGCAGCAGCGTTCGGGAGGTAACGTCGTACTGCACGTCATCGACCCGGCGCCTTTCTCGGAAGATGAGGACCGTGCTTCCGAGCTCGGCATCCGTAGCACACCGATCGGTGCCACCGGGGATGCGCTCTACTTCGGACTCGCCGGCACCAACTCGACCGACGGCCACGCCGCCATCGACTTCTTCGATCCGGCCAAGGAGCAGTTCCTCGAGTACGACGTCGTCAAGCTCATCTACACCCTGGCGAACCCGAAGAAGCCGGTCGTCGCGTGGCTCTCGACAATCAACATGGGCGAGAGCTTCGACCAGCGCTCCGGCCAGATGCGCCCGGCCTGGGCCCTGTACAGCCAGGCGGAGCAGCTGTTCGACATCCGCACCATCCAGCCGAACGCGACGAAAATCGACGCGGACGTCAACACGCTGGTGATCGTGCACCCGAAGGGCTTGTCCCCGGCGACCCAGTGGGCTATCGACCAGTACGCGCTGCGTGGCGGACACATCCTGGTGTTCGTCGATCCGCTGGCGGAAGCCGATCCGAGCGCCGCCGGCGACCCGCAGAACCCGATGGCCGCGATGGGCGCCGACAAGTCCTCCCACTTCAACACGCTGTTGTCGACCTGGGGCGTCAACTTCGATCCCAAGGAAGTCATCACCGATCGCGCGCACGCCCTGCAGGTCTCATTACGCCAGGGTGAGCCCCCGGTGGAGCACCTGGGCATCCTCGGCCTGAACCAGTCGTCCTTCAACAAGAACGACGTGGTCACCGCCGGCCTGTCGAATGTGAACGTCGCGACGGCCGGGTTCCTGACTCCCATCAAGGGCGCCACGACGAAATTCGAATCCATCCTGCAAACCAGCGATGAGTCCGAGCCGATGCCCTCGCAGCGGTTTGCCATGCTCTTCGATCCTTCGAGCCTGCGCGACGGGTTCAAGCCGACCGGACAGCACTACACGATCGCCGCTCGGGTCACCGGCAAGGTGAAGACCATGTTCCCGAGCGGGCCGCCGCCCGAAGTGAAGCTCGGCCCCGGAGAGGCCGCTCTCAAGGAGTCGACCAAGCCGCTGAACCTGATCGTCTTCGCCGACACCGACATGCTGTCCGACTTCATGTGGGTGCACCAGCAGAACTTCTTCGGTCAGGCCGTGGCGCAGGCGTGGGCCAGCAACGGGGACCTGGTGCTGAATGCCCTGGACAATCTGTCCGGCAGCGCGGACCTCATCAGCGTTCGGGGTCGCGCATCCTTCAGGCGCCCCTTCGAGCGGGTCGAGGCACTTCGCCGGACCGCCGATGATCGCTTCCGTGCCAAAGAGCAGGAGCTCGAAAAGCAACTCCGTGACACCGAGGACAAGCTGACGGCGCTGCAGTCCAAACGCAGTGACAAATCCTCGCTCATCCTGACTCCCGAGCAGGAGAAGGAGCTCGACCAGTTCCAGCAAGACAAGGTCGGCATCCGCAAACAGCTGCGTGCTGTGCGCGCCGGACTGGATGCGGACATCGAGAGCCTGGGCGCCGAGGTCAAGGTCCTCGACATCATCGTGTTCCCGTTGCTCCTGGCCATCGCGGTCGTGCTCATCGCGGCCTGGCGCAAGAAGCAGCGCACGATGCCCGCGCCGTCCAACAAGGAAAACAATCCATGAACTCACGTCGCGTCATACTCCTGCTCGCGGCAGGGCTCATTGTCATCGCCTTCGCGATCTGGCTGTCCTCGCAGCGTCATCTCGAGCGGGCCACCCAGTCGGGTGACCTCGTCCTGCCCGGGCTGGAGAAGGCCGTGAACGACATCACCGAGGTGCGCCTGACGAAAGGCGACCAAACTCATACGAGTTTGAAGAAGGGCGCGACCGATTGGCTAGTCGGTGAGCGTGACTACCCCGCCGACACCGGCAAGGTGAGGAAGCTCCTCCTCGATCTGAGCTCACTCAACGTCGTCGAGGAAAAGACGCGCAACCCTGCCAACTATCCGCAGCTGGGTGTCGAGGACACCACGTCGGCCAAGGCCACGGGGACCCGCGTCGCGTTGGTCACGCCCGCGAAGGTGTTTGAGATCATTGTGGGCAAGCCCTCCAGTGCGAAGTCCGGCTTCGTCCGGCTGCCGACCCAACCGCAAGCCCTGTTGGCGGCACCTTCGGTCAGCGTCGACGCCGATCCGAAACACTGGCTCGATAACACGCTCATCGATCTCAAGCAGGAGCGTGTCAAGGAGGTCGAGGAAAAGCCGAGCGACGGACCAGCCTACAAGGCCTCGCGGGAAAAGAAGGAGCAATCAGACTTCACCGTGAGCAACATCCCGAAGGGCCGCGAGTTGTCGAGCCCGGTTGCCGCTGACTCCATCGCCGGCTCGCTCAGCGCGCTGACACTCGATGACGTGCGCAAAGGCAGCGCTCCTGGCGATGCCAAGATCTCGCACGTCATCTTCCGCACCTTCGACGGCCTCGAGGTCGATGTTGCCGGGCGCAAGGACGGCGCGCATGACCTCATCAGCATCACGGCGCGCTCGACGGCGAAGGAGACCGCTGATGAAGCGCAGAAGCTCACGGCCCAGTACCAAGGTTGGGAGTACGAGATTCCGGCGTACAAGTACGACGTCATCTTCACAACCCTGGACAGCCTGCTGAAACCCGTCGAGCCGCCGAAAAAGGCGGACAAGGCGGAGAAGGGCAAAAAGGGCTCGTAAGCCGACCGCAATCGCGATCAAATCGGCCTCCCGGACCGCAGGCACAGTAGTCCCGTGCTTGCGTTGAGAGGCCGTATGAACCCGGTAGACAGAGCGCTCTGGTACATCGAAAGTCACTTCTCGAGCGAGCTCTCGCTCGAGGAGATCTCGAGTATGGGGGGCGTATCGCGCTTCCACATGACCCGGGCTTTCGCTGCCGCCACGGGTCATTCCATCATGCGCTACGTGCGCGGGCGACGCCTGACAGAGGCCGCCAGGGCGCTATCGGGCGGGGCTCCTGACATCCTCGCTCTCGCCATCGAGGCGGGATACGGCTCTCACGAGGCATTCACACGGGCGTTCCGCGAGCAGTTCGGGCTCACCCCCGAAGAAGTTCGCGCCCAACGCCGTCTCGACAACCTCAACCTCGTGGAGCCGATCAAAATGAACGAGACACCCCACCCCAGATTGGAGCCGCCGCGTTTCGTGGACGGCAAACTCCTGCTCATCGCCGGCCTGGGCGATCGCTATGACTGTGACAGCAGCGCCGCGATACCCGCGCAGTGGCAGCGCTTCCTGCCCCACTTCGGCCGCGTACCGGGCCAGGTGGGCAAGGTCGCCTATGGTGTGTGTTGCAATGGCGATGATGCGGGCAATTTCGACTACGTCTGTGGCGTCGAGGTCACCGACTTCTCCCGCGTGCCCCATGAATGGAGCCGCGTGCGGATCCCGCCGCAGCGGTATGCGGTTTTCACGCACAAGGGCCACATCTCGACGATCCGCGGCACCTGGAATTCGATCTGGAATCAATGGATGCCCAACTCGGGGCAGCAGCGTGCGGACGCACCTGACTTCGAGCGTTACGGCGAGGAATTCGATCCGGCGAGCGGTAGCGGCGGACTGGAGATCTGGATACCGATCAAGAGCTGATCACTCGGCTTCCTCATCTTCTCCGGCCATGTCAGCGCCATCATCCGCGAGGCGCAGCATTGCAACCGCCGCGTGAGCCAACATCTCCCGCTCACCCGGCACGAGCACCCGCCGCATGGCGTCCTCCAGCCAGGCGCGGCGAGCGGCCATGTCGCGGGAGAGTACCTGGCGGCCGGCGGCCGTGATCTCCAGGACCAACGTCCGCCGGTCCTTCTCGCCGGGGCGTCGCTTGATCAACGCGTCGCGCTCGAGTTGCGCGATCAGGCGACTCAATGACTGCGGTTGCAGGCGCTCAGCCTGCGCCAGGCGGGCGGCGGGCATGGGTCCGACCCGCTGAAGGGTCGACAACATTCCGAGTGCGGACAGACTCACTGTCCCTGTCCGCGGTCGCTCGGAGCGCAATCGTCTGCCGAGTCGCAGAACACCGCGGACGATGATCGCGGTGTCGTCGGAAATGGCTGCCATGACCTATATTACGCATGGCGTATCAATCAAGAAAGCCAACGCACTGCCGCAAGGTTGCGTCACTTTCAGCGACACCAGCTCGTCGGCGCGGGTGCGTCCCAGGTTGACGGTCGCGATCGGCTTGCCCGCCGCGGCCGCTTCCCGCGCAAAGCGATAGCCGGAATACACCATCAACGACGTACCGACCACCAGCATTGCGTCAGCCTCTGTGACAGCCTGCATCGCGGTCGCAACACGCTCGCGGGGCACACTCTCCCCGTAAAACACCACGTCCGGTTTCAACACTCCGCCGCAATAGGCGCAAGGCGGCACGTCGAAGCTCGAGAAATCCAGTCCATGCAGGTCCGCGTCGCCGTCCGGTGCGTCGTGCGCATCGAGGGCGGCCCATTCTGGATTGCGTTTCAGCAGCTCCTGCTGCAACTCCTCGCGGGGCAGCCGCCTCTCACAGCTCATACAACGCACGGTGTCGAGCCTGCCATGCAGATCCACCACGGCGCGGCTGCCGGCGGCCTGATGCAGGCGGTCTACATTCTGAGTCACCAGCAACCCGATACGCCCCTGGCGCTCGAGTGCCGCCAAGGCCCGGTGCGCATCGTTGGGGCGAGCGCGCCCGAAACGCCGCCACCCCACCAGACTGCGCGCCCAATAGCGCTTTCGCGTCAGCTCATCATCCATGAATGATCGGAATTGCACAGGTTGCGCACGTTTCCACTCGCCATCCGCGTCGCGATAGTCCGGAATACCGGAATCCGTGCTGCAACCCGCGCCTGTCAGGACGAACAGGCGTGAGTGCCGCCCGATGAATTCCCGTAACGCGTCACCTTCCATAGCGGGAGGATAGAGCATAGGCTGGACTCATGACCACGACACCCACGGCAACGACACTCAAAGGCGGCTGCTTCTGCGGCCGGGTTCGCTACGAAACCACCGGCACACCGTTTCACGAAACGAATTGCCATTGCGCCATCTGTCGCGGCACCACGGGTGCGGCATCAGTCGCCTGGTTCAGTGTCGAACGCTCGCAATTCCGCTTTACTGAAGGCGAACCGACGCGTTTCAAGTCGACCCGCCGCGGCACACGGGGCTTCTGTTCCCATTGCGGCACGCAGCTGATCTTCGAGACCGACGATTATCCGGGTGAGGTCGACGTGACGATCTGCAGCCTGGACGACCCCGACAGCGTGCATCCGAAGGATGAGACCTGGATCAGCAGCAAGCTGGGTTGGGTCGTGTTGGATCGGCGCCTGCCCCAACACCGCTCGGGCGCCCTGGGCCGTTGACCTTCGTCGATCCGACTACCGGGCGCGCGCGAGCAACAACAGCGTCACCATGCCCATGGCGGCCGTCGGGATCCACGCCAGCACCATCGGGTTGAGCGCGAACACGATGGTGCCGCTTTCGATGAGCCGCTGCAGCAGGAAGAAGCAGATGCCCAGCAGCAAGCCCATCAGCGTTCGCGTCCCCGCTCCGGCGGAGCGGAGCGAGCCGAGCACGAATGGGATGGCCAGCAGGACGGAGAACGCAATCGCCACGGTGCGCGCGATACGCGACCAGAAAGCAAACAGGTAGCGGCTCGCATCCAGCGAGTTCGTCCGGGAATACTGAATCAACTGCCACAACGCCCGGTTCGTGAGCTGATTCGGGTCCTGTGCCGCCAGTCCGAGGAACCCGGCGGTCACGTTCG
>DAITMW010000085.1:18601-23780 GCA_036834945.1 Steroidobacteraceae bacterium | reverse complement strand
CGAATGGCGGGATCAAAACCCGCTGCCTTACCACTTGGCGACACCCCAACACGTAAACACAGGCGCGTAACGTACACACATTGTAGAACGCCGCGGCGGTAGCCGCTGCGCGTCCTCACCGAAACCCGAAATATCAAACGGCCGCCGACCCCAGGCGCTCCTGTACCGGCGATGCATTCAACCCGCGCGCCACGAACGCGCGCCAGCGGTCAGGCACCCGCGCCGCGACACGCTCCGCTTCGATCGCACTCGCGAACGACGCGAAAATGCACGACCCGGTTCCAGTCAGTCGCGCCGGCGCGAAATTACCGAGCCAGCTCAACGCGTCCGCCACTTCGGGATAGCGCGCCTTGACCACGGGCTCGCAGTCATTCCGGCTGCCGGAAGTGCCTCCCGGCCCAAAAAAGGCGCGTATTGTGATGACGGGGGAATTTCGTGTCAATTCAGGGCTCTGGAACACGTCACGAGTAGGCACCGCGACCCCTGGGTGGATCACCAGATACCACCGGTCCGGCAGGATCACGGGCTCCAGGCGCTCCCCCACGCCTTCAGCCCACGCCGAAGAACCTCGAATGAAAACAGGGACATCCGCACCGAGCGGTAACCCGAGACGGGCGAGCTCATTGACCGAGAGCCCACAACCCCAGAGGTGATTCAGCGCCAGAAGAGTCGTGGCAGCGTCCGAGCTTCCACCACCTAGTCCACCGCCGAGCGGGATCCGTTTCGCGATCCGCAGCGTGGCGCCAGCCCGGCACCCCGTCGCGGCCTGCAACGCCTTGGCCGCGCGCACCGTGAGATCAGAGTCCGGATCGACCCCCGGGGGCCCCTCCGGTCGCTCGATCCGCCCGTCGTCGGTCACCCGGATCGACAGCGTGTCGCACAGGTCGATGAGCTGAAACAGGGTCTGCAGCTCGTGGTAACCGTCCGGACGGCGTCCGGTGACATGGAGAAAAAGATTCAGCTTCGCCGGCGCAGGCCACTGCGTCTCGGCACCCGTTTTTGCAGCGCTCATGAGCTCCAACCATCGACAACCAGGCGAACCCGCACACCCGAACGCTGCACCGTCATTTTGGCCGGCAGCGAGGCGCCGGAAGTGCCGGAAGTGCCGAAAGTGCCAGACCCGCCACCCGCTCCGGCCGGCATGTAGCTGCCATAGTCGATCTGCCACCCGTCCTGCTCGAGACTCTGCAGCCGTTGCTGCTGAGGATCGACCGCCTCTTTCGAAGGCATCGCGGGGTCGGGCACTCCGAGAATCCAGTAACGCAAACTGCTCAACGGCGGATCGAACCCGAGCCGGGCGACGAGCTCGGCGTGCGCCGCGTCGCTATCGAGATGATCGCCGTGAGAATTGATGATACTGAGGTTGTTGCCATCAGCGGTGATCAGTACGCCACCGGCGCCGAGCGGCCCCTCCAACGACACCTGCGAGCGGGTGCCTTCCTGCTTCCAGCGCAGACCGGCGTTGAAGCCATCCTTGCCGGCAGCCACCGCCACTCTCCCTTTGAGCGAGAAATGATCGCGGGACTGCAATTGCGGCCGTGTTACATCCCAGGGTTGCATCCCGGCCGCTGGAGGTTGTTGCACGGGGACCGTGCGGCAACCGGCAATGACGGCCACCGCGACTGCCCACAGCAGCCTACTTCTTGGCATCGGGAATGAACCGCGCCAGCGTCGCCTTCAGGGCGTGCGAATCGGGCTCGCGAGCCAACGCCGCAGCCCACACCTTGCGTGCCTGGTTGTGATCACCGCTCGCCCAGAGAGCCTCGCCCCAGTGGGCCGCGATCTCGGAGTCGTGACTGATGGAGTACGCGCGCTCCAAAGAAGCGAGCGCCGCTTTCGAATCACCCTGCCGGAAGCGAACCCAGCCGAGGCTGTCGAGCGCCGCCGGATTATCCGGCATCACCGTGAGGGCCTTGCGGATCAGGGATTCGGCATGCGTCAGCTCGAGATTGTGATCGGCGAGGGTATAACCCAAGGCATTCAACAGAGTGGGATCGTCAGTCCGCTCGGTCAGCAACCGCTGGAGCGCGTCGACGGAATCGTGCACACGCCCGGCCTGCTCGAGAATGACCGCGCGCTCGTACTCGATCGAAGGATGACGCGGATGCCGCTCGAGGGCCGTGTTCAACAACTCGACCGCCGCATCTGCTTCGCCATGATCCGCCAACAGGTGCGCCTTCGTGACCGTCAGGTCGACCTCGGTGTCGGGATGCTCCGTGACGTAGTCGTCCAACAGAGTCAACGCCTCCTTCCGATCGCTACGAGCGAACAATAGCGAGGCGGCCCGCGAACGCGCCGGGAGCGCGACCGACGAGTCGTACAGTCTGCGATAGCCGGCAATGGCGGCATCAGTATCGCCATCGCGGGCGGCAATATCAGCCAGATACAACAAAGCGGCCTCGCTGGCTTCGCCACTCGAGGCAAGCTCGGCGAAGCGCTGCTGCGCCTCCTTCATGTCACCAGCCTCATAGGCCAGTAGCGCCAGGCGTCGATCGACCTCACCTGCAGGCAGCTTCGAGCGCAGCCGTTCCAACTCCTGATGCGCGTCCTCGAGGCGATCGAGCGCGGTCAACACTTCGACCAGGTCGAGCGCACTGCGCTCCGGGTTGTCCCGCATCGCTTCCCGAGCCGTAGCGATGGCCTTAGCGGAATCACCGCGGATGACGTACGCGCGGGCGAGAACGAGCTTCGCCTGAGGATCCTTGGGATTTCGTTGCAGCGTCTGCTCGGCGTAGCGTTCCGCCCGCTGCGCATCGTATGCACTCAAGGCCAACTCGCTAAGCAGCGATGTAGCTTCCGGTGAAGCGGTGGATTCGAGCGTGTTGCTCATCGCCGCCAGCACGGTGGGCGCGTCAGACTCCTCGAGCAAAAGCGCCGTGAGAGCTGTCAGGCTCAGCATGATCGGCTGCTTCTCTTCGTCCTTGGCGCCGTTCGGTGCCGCGCCCGCCTTACCGGAGGGACCCTGCTTCTCCTGGGTCAATGGCGCGATCGGGGCGTGGGAGAATGCGGTAATCGCGTCCCGCGCCTCCGCGAGGCGGTAGAGCTTGACGGCCACCGCGGCATAGCGGGCGTCCGTTTCAGCGTTATTTGGGGCCAGCGCGTGCCACCGGCTCACCGACTGCCAAGCGGCCGGGAGGTGCTCGCACTTCAGGGCCACACTGGTGGCATGACGCGCCAGGACCGGGTCAGGGCTGGCTTCCGCGGCCTTGGCGTAAGTCTCAGCGGCGGTCTTGCAATCGCCCTTTTCGAGCGCAATTTCGGCAACGACGCCGAGTGCGACAGGATCACCCTTGGGCTGTTCTTCCTTTGCCGTCCGAACGCCCGCGCATCCGGCCGCTAAAAGGAGAGTCACGGCAACGCCAAGCGCCGCTACTCGCCGCGCGGCACCCAGGCCGGCCTGGCCGGCTATCCAATATCGGTTAATGGTATGCACCCCGAACACTATAGAGGCTTCACCGCCAGCGCGCATCGCGCGCCTTGTTACAATGTACGGCTAAACTCCTGCAAACGGCAGCGTCCGTACCCGTATCGACCCTTATGAAGGAATCCATCCGCCTGCGGCTCGAGAAGATGTCCGATCGCTTCGAGGAGGTCGGCCGCCTGCTCACCAGCGCTGAAGTTGCCGGCAACTCCTCGCAATTTCGCGACCTATCCGTGGAGTATGCGCGCTTGCAACCGCTGGCGGAGCGCTTCCGCGCATACCACAGTCTCGAGCGTGACCTGGTCTCCGCCCAGGAAATGCTGACCGATCCGGACGCCAGCATGCGCTCCCTGGGAGCCGAGGAGCTCACCCGGGTCAAGAGCGAAATCGAGGTTTCCGAAGCCGACCTGCGCCGGCTGCTGCTGCCGAAGGACCCACGCGACGAGAAGAACATCTACCTCGAGGTCCGCGCGGGAACAGGCGGCGACGAAGCTGCGATTTTCGCCGGTGACCTGTTCCGTATGTATGGACGTTGGGCCGAGTCAAAAGGCTATGCGGTCGAAATCCTAAGCGAGAGCCCCGGCGAGCACGGCGGCTACAAGGAAATCATCAGCCGCATCGTCGGCCGAGGGGTGTTCTCGCGCCTGAAGTTCGAATCGGGAGCGCACCGCGTGCAGCGGGTACCGGCGACGGAAGCGCAAGGTCGCATTCACACCTCCGCGTGCACGGTGGCGATCCTCCCGGAAATCGATGAGGTCGAGCAGATCGACATCAATCCCGCGGACCTGCGGACCGACACCTATCGCTCCTCGGGTGCGGGCGGCCAGCACGTCAACAAGACAGACTCGGCGGTACGCATCACCCATATTCCAACAGGCATCGTCGTGGAGTGCCAGGAAGAGCGCTCCCAACACAAGAATCGCTCGAAGGCGATGGCGCTGCTCAAGGCGCGCCTGCTCGCCGCGGAACAGGAGAAGCAGCAAACGGAACAGGCGCAATCGCGCCGCCTGCAGGTCGGAAGCGGCGACCGCTCGGAGCGCATCCGCACCTACAACTTTCCGCAGGGGCGCGTGACGGACCATCGCATCAACCTGACACTCTACAAGCTGCCGCAGATCATGAACGGCCAGCTCGACGAGCTGCTCGATGCCCTTCACCAGGAGCACCAGGCGGAGCTGCTCGCCGCGGAAGAGTAAAGCTCCCGGTACACATGAACACGCACGGCGCGCGGGACCTGGTTGTAGACAGTGTTACCGGCGTCGACCTTGCGCTGCCGGTCGCCGGCGCAGGCGCGCGCTGCTATGCATTCATTGTTGACTGGCTCATCCGTACGATCCTGTTCACCGCGTGGTACGGTGTCGCGGCGCTGATCTACAACGGGCGCTGGAGCCTGGCCGCGCCGCTGAATCCCGACCCCCGCTGGTTCATCTTCGTCGTAGCGCCGGCGGCCGGAACCTACTTCCTGTATCACCTCGCCCTCGAGATCGCGTTACACGGACGCACGCCGGGAAAGCGTATCGCGGGCATCCACATCGTGGCTCGGGACGGAAGGCCGCCGGGTGTCGGCGCCCTGCTCATCCGCAACGTATTCCGGCTCGTCGACTCGCTTCCGCTCTTTTACGGAGTTGGCCTCGTAGCGACGCTCGTGACCCGGGATCACGTTCGCGTCGGCGACATGGCTGCCGGGACTCTCCTGGCCTATGAGCGCGCTGACCTGGTTTTGAATGCGCGGCCCCGGATGCAAAGCCGCGACCGCCT
>DAITMW010000085.1:6267-18501 GCA_036834945.1 Steroidobacteraceae bacterium | reverse complement strand
CTGATTTGGCCGCGTCTGACTTGGCCACGTCTGATTTTGAAATCGCAAACGACCTGCTTGCGCGCTGGCCGTCATTGGAAGCGACGGCGCGGCGACGCCTGGCGACCGCGCTCCTCTCGAAATACAGCGTTACCGCTGACAGCGAAGCGACCTTACTGGCGCAACTGGAAAACCTGGCACGAGGGCGAAGGGAATGAGTCAGCCGGGCCCACCCAACACCGGCGATCAGGCACTCAAAGCATCCTTGCTCCAACGCACCGGGCAGTGGGAAGCAGCCGCCGCGCGGTCCGAGCGCCTGGCCCGTAACCAGGCCAAGGACCTCGCCGACGCCGCACAGATGGCCGACGACTACCGGTTGTTGGCACACGACCTGGCCCGTGCGCGCCGCCTCATGCCTGAAAGCCGCATGAGGCAATACCTCGAAGCAGTTTACGTGCGCGCGCATGCAACGCTCTATCGCGAGACATTCCGTCCCGCCGAGGCCTTGTCGAGTCTGTTCCGTGACGAGATTCCCTCGGTCGTGAGATGGCTGACACCCCACATCCTCTGGGCCACGGCCATTTTCGTCCTGACCGTGTTGGCCGGTTACTGGATGGTCCACACCTACCCCGACCTCGTCGGCCTGTTTGCCTCGCCCGACCTGATCTCCACGGTCGAGCGCGGCCGCCTCTGGACCGAGGGCATCCTGAACATCGTGCCCTCGTCCGTCCTGTCCCTACAGATCCTCACGAACAACATCGTCGTCAGCCTGTTTGCCTACTGCGCGGGCTTCGTCTTCGGACTGGGCACCTTGTACATCCTCGGCCTGAACGGCCTGATGCTGGGTGCCGTATTTGCCTTTACGGCCCAGCACGGGCTCGACGGCGCGCTATTCCGATTCATCGTGCCGCACGGTTGTGTCGAGATCTCGGTGATGTGCCTGTCGGGCGCGGCCGGCGCGGCGGTTGGCGAGGCACTGATCCGGCCTTCCCACGGCGACCGCCTGAAATCCTTCCAGTACGCGGCACTGCGCTCCGGGAAACTCCTGGTGGCCTGCGCCGTGCTCCTCGTCGGATCCGGGCTCATCGAAGGATATGTCTCGCCACGTCCCGCCGTCCCGATGTGGGCGCGGCTGACGATCGGTATCGGCTATTGGCTCTTGATGATAGCGCTGCTGCAGGGCTGGATTTTCAGACCCTTCGGGCACGCCGCAGCGCCTCGTACTGCGTCAACAGCGTCTTTTCGAGCAGCTCCGCCGGAGCCGTGATAACGGGGGCACCCAGACGCCCGAGTTGCATCCGATGCAGCGCCACACGGGCTTCGTGCTCCTGCGCCGCGAGTGCGACCCACGGATCGCGCCCTTCCCGCGCCTCCGCGACCGCGAGACTTGCGATCTCCGGGTTCCGCACGCCGGCTACAACTACCAGGTGTGGCGGCGAAAGTAATCTAACAGCTCGCGCCAGAGGATCCGCCACGCTCGCATCATCGAGATCAGTCAACAGAATGACGAGAGCCCTACGGTTGAGGATGCTGCGGATTCGGACGGCAGCGGCCATCGGGTCGGATTCGGCCGACTCCACGCGCAAGCCCTCCAGCCCCTGGCGGATGCGGGTTACGGCCGGCAATCCCCGGGCAGGCGCGCAAGTCACGAGAGGATGGTCGGAAAACACCATGATCCCGACACGGTCATCGTTGGGAGTCGCGATCTCGGCAAAACGCGCCGCGGCGTTGGCATAAAGCCCGAACCTGTCGAGCACACCTGCGCGTACCCGGCTGAATCGGCCAGCGTCGATGGCAAGCAGGATGTCGAGATGTTGGTCTTCACTGAACTCTCGGGTCACGAGCTTTCGCGTTCGCGCTGTCGCCTTCCAATCGATTCGCGCCAGTGGATCGCCATAGCGGTAACCCCGTAACTGATGCAACTCAGCGCCGGCTCCGGCAACACGCCGAGTGCGCGAGCCCGAAGGATTCCCACGAGGCTGCGCGGCTCCAGCACGTAACGTATCGGGCACAACGGACACCTGGCTGGACGGATTCAGATCCCGGGACCACCACGCAAGCCCCAGAGGTCCGAGTAAGCGAGCAGGCAACACATGCCACGACTGTGTCCCGAGCCGAACCGGAACAAGAGTAAAAGGGTCACGCGCTACTCCATGAGGCGGCGCAACGACAGAACGCAACTGCGTGAGCGGATCGAACCCATCAGGTAGCACTGGAGCAAACTCCAGCTTGATCGGCCGCGAAGAGGTGTTTCGGAAAGTGAATGCGGCGGGCTGGCCGCGCCCCAGGAAAGCCCTGGAGGCCGTCTCGACTCCCGCGACAATCAGGATTCGGCGCAACACAGCACTCTCGAACGCCAACCCCGACAGCAAGAATGCCGCAGGCAACTCCCACAGCGCCGCAAAGGCCCGCTGACTCGACCAGATCCCGGCAACCGCCAGAACCGCGGTCAACAGAATCAGCGCATAAGCCCGTTGCGCCAGGTGCACGGCGACTCCTACCGAGGCACGGGCGTTTCTGTCAGCAGAGCCCGAACGACGTCGAGATCAGTCAAACCCTCGAGCGCTGCTTCGGGAGTCAACACCAGGCGGTGCGCAATGACCCAAAGCGCAGCCTCCTTCACATCGTCCGGAGTAACGAAATCGCCCCCACGAAGCCCCGCGGTGATGCGCGCGGCCTTCACCAAAGCCAGGGCACCGCGAGTCGACAAGCCAAGCGACAACCGAGGATGCTCCCGGGAAGCGGCCGCGATATCGAGCACATAGCCCAACAGGCCCTCGGCAACATGAATCTGGTCGGCTTCCCGCCGCGCCTTTTCCAACAGGGAAGGCTGGAGCGCCTCGATACTCTCAACCGTCCCAGGCTTGGTCGCCATGACCGCGCCGTAACGCACGAGGATCTCGCTCTCGGCCGGCCTGCCCGGATAATTCACATCAATACGCAGCATGAATCGATCGAGCTGGGACTCCGGCAACGGATACGTCCCTTCGAACTCCCGGGGATTCTGGGTGGCCAGAACCAGGAAGTCGGGAGGCAGAGCCCAGGCCGAGCGCTCCACACTGACCTGCCGCTCCTCCATCGCTTCGAGCAAGGCCGACTGTGTCTTCGGCCCGGCGCGGTTGATCTCGTCGACGAGCACGACATCCGCGAACAACGGCCCCGGGCGGAAGACAAAGTCCCGTTTGGACTCATCGAACACGTGAATCCCGATGATGTCGCTGGGCATGAGATCGGACGTACCCTGAATGCGCTTGAACTCCCCACCCAGCGCCCGAGCCAGGGTCTTGGCCAGCAACGTCTTCCCGAGACCTGGCACACCCTGAACCAATACGTGACCCCGTGCCACGAGCGCTATGACCAGCGCCCGTATGGAAGCCTCGGCACCTACGACGACCCGTCCCAATTCACGAGCCAACAGGGACTCCAGTTGCTGCAAGGTTGCGCTCATGCGATCAAATGCCTGTCTATTTTGACTATCAGATTGTGCAGACGCTGCAACGGCACTCTCCGAGCGGCGCACGCGTCGGCATACCAGGCCTCGAGTTGCCGCAGATCCGCGGCCGAGACGCCAGCATGCCTTTCGAGCAACCCCCAGGGGGGATCACCCTTCTCATGCGCAGCGGGCAAGCGAGCGCGCAATCGACGGAAGAAGTGTTCGAACAGTCCGCGCGCCCCAGCGTCAGGAGTCAGTACGCGCGCCAGGAAGGCGCCAGTCACCTGCACGAGCTCGGCTTCCCGCGGCGCCGCCGCACGAGTGCCGGGCAGCTGTAGTCTGGTCGACCCAAGCACCCAGCACAACCACAAGGCCGCGACTATCCCAACCGTCTCATACAACCGGGGATCGCTGTAGAACCTGCCCGGATCGTACGCCGCACCAAGCCCCTGGTGCATGTCATCGAACAGAACGGCGCCCCTCGGGCCAACCGAAGCACTCACGATATTCGCCAGCAGCCGCCCATTGTCGGCCAACCCAAGCGCGCGGTTCGTAAACAGCGATCCCAGTCCACTCACAATGATGCGCCCATTGCCCAGGGGCCGCATCCACAACACACCATCGCCCGTTTCCTGCTGGTGAGCCAGGGAAAGAACAAAGCCATCGTAAGGGATCTTCACCGTCCACGCCCGCGCCGGATAGTCAGAAAGCGCGACTGCTGTTCTGACGTCCTCGAAATATCCATGAGGGCCGTTTGGTATCAACGTGCCACGCTGGGGTTGTGCGTAGGCTCTCGCGGTGGCCGCTATCCGTGCGCCTACCTCGTCCGAAACACGACGGCTCCCGGGAACTCTGGCGAGGTCGAACTCCAGGCCGGTCAGCAGACTCAGCTCGCCGGACACCGGACGGCCGAGCTCGAAGGCCCAATCGGGATCGTCGGACAACGCCACCATCACCAGCAACGTGTTACCCGTCCGGATCCAACTCTCCAACGGCCGCAGCTCCTCCGTCTTGAAGGACGTTGCCGCCGGCAGTGTCACAATCAGAAGATTCCCGGCCGCGGGTAACGCCGGGCGAACATCGAGCTTATTGAAACGATCGCGAACGGACACGGTCCTGATGTGCTCTGCGTTCAGCCACGCCATCGCGCCGTTATAACCATTGGGGCGCCGCTCTTCGGAGGTCGGACGAGGCACCTCACCCCGGCCATTGGCGCTGTCGTCGCCATGCAGAAACATGGCTAGAAACAACGCAAGCGCACCACACGCGCAGACAAGCGTGACGACCCGATCGCTGCGAGGCCCGGTCAAGAAATCCGCTCCAGCAACACCCGTCCACCCTCCATTGCCGCGGCAAGGCCGTCGATGGAAGTCCGATCGTTTGAAAACCGCATGCGCTCGGACACCCGGGCGAGCTCCACAAGCCGCTCCCGATCGGCTTCCTCCGCCAGTCGCGCGGCGCGGATCAACTCACGAATGGTCAAACCTCGGGACTGGGGCAGTCGGCCTTCCGCGGTCAGTCGTGACGTGATCAACTCGAGCAAGAGCCCCGGCTGCTGCGCCGGAACCGCATTTTGCACGTCGCTCCAGTTCCAACTGCCAGCCGCCGCACGTTCAGTGTCGACCGGCCGACGTCCACGCCGCCGCCCGATGACACGCAAGCGTAAACGGGCAAGCACGCCACCCACCCGCAGCTCGTTGGCGATGATGATGCCGGCGAGCACCACGACCAGCGCCAATGCGGCATAGGAAACCAACTCGATCACGGCCTGCGGAAAACCGTTCTCTCCAACCACGCGAGCGAACCAGTCGTCGTCTTCCTCCTCATCGCGTTCGAAAGCTTCGCGCAGCCACGTTTTCATCCGTACCCACCAGCCACTGCGCTCGGCCGTGCCACCTTGCGCCAGGCCCGCCAGAACAGCAGGCAAGCGGTCAGTGTTGAGCTGATGAAGCGTCGAGGCGGAGCCAACCGCGTCGCGCTCCTGCAAAGTGATGAGCTCCCCGAGCTGTCGCAACCCCGCTGCTGACAGATCATTGCCGGGACGGTTCCAGTCACGCGGCAACCAGGCCGACCAACCGCTCTCCTGCAGGTGCCGCGCGAGATCGGGACAACGCGCGGAGATCCGCTGATAGCCGACGTCGATGTCGGCATTGAGCTTTCTGATACAGGACGCAATCGCAACCTGCGCGGCATCACGCGGCGTCGCCGCCCAAGTCGGCGCGGACATGGACAACCCGGCCAAAGCGAGCCACAGAGCGCGCCCGCCCCCCATGACTCTACTCGACGGCCAGGCCGGCGATCCGCTGCTGCAGGTCGAGGCCTTCCCTGCGCACACGCAGGTCGCCAAACACCGCGAGCAGCAAAGCGCCAACAAAGGGGGCCACCACAGCGACGGTGGCATTCGCGAGCACCCTATATACGGCCATCATCACAGGGATATCGGCCACGAGCGCAGGCACGACGAGAGCGATCAGGATGGCAACCAGGATCGCGAGGACCAGGACGGCGGCGGCACCGACGACGTAGACGGCGCACACCCGCCACCAGTTTCCCCAGACGAGCCGGACGCTCTGCCGCAGGGCACCCAGCGGCCCCTGGCCAACTACCAACACCGCGGGCCAGGCACAGGACAACAGCACCGCCAGGTAGCCGCTCAACCCGATGAGCGGGACGCGTATCCACGTACGATACTGATCCGGCACCAGCACAAGCAGTGCAAGAACACCGCCCACCACGAGCAGAAACAGCACCGTCGCAAGCACGAAGAACGGGAGCCGGCGTAACGCCTCGGCGATCTCGCGCCCGAAGGTGCTCGGGGTCCTCTCAATGATGGCTCGCTGCCGCAGCAACAGGGCGGCCCAGGCAATCAGAGCCAACACCGTCCCCACAAAGAGCAAGGCGAGCCACAGGGGCCGATCACCGCCATAGGGCTGTCGAACAGCACCGCTACCGAGGTCATAGATATTGGGCAGCTGGCCGAAAGTCACGGCACAGATGCCATAGGGGATGCCTCGCACCGCTGTGGCCTTGAAGATCTGGATGGCGAGATCCAGCACCTCTCCAATGGCGAGCGGGCGGGTGGGTGGATAGAAAGCCTGCGACATCCGAGAATAGTACATGACCGACGAAAACAGTCTCGGCGCACTCTTCGCGCTCGGAAGCCGGCGGCTGCGTGCCTCCGCCGCGGGGGACGGGCCCGGCGCGACACCTGACCTGGATGCTGAACTACTCCTCAGTTACGCGCTCGGCACGAGCCGGGCACGATTGCGATCGCATCCCGAGACCGTGGCCGACGAGAGCCTGCGCGAACGCTACATCGCCCTCATCGAGCGCCGCGCCACCGGCGAGCCCCTCGCCTACGTGACCGGCCGGAAGGACTTCTGGTCGCTGCAACTCGCCATTACCCCCGCGGTCCTGGTGCCGAGGCCTGAGACGGAGCTTCTGGTCGAGCGCGCCCTGGTCTTGCGCCTCGAGGAGTTTGGACGAGCCGTGGATCTCGGTACGGGCTCGGGCGCAATCGCACTGGCTCTGGCCAAAGAGCGTCCCGGCTGGCTCGTGAGCGCCACCGACATGTCGGAAGAAGCGCTGGCGGTGGCGCGAGCCAACGCCAGTACGCTGGGACTCGAGCGAGTACAGTTTCTGCAGGGCAGCTGGCTCGAGCCCTTGGTCGGCCGCACCTTTGACATCATCGTCAGCAATCCTCCCTACGTCGCCGCCGACGATCCGGCAATGCAGGACCCGGCGCTGAAGCACGAGCCACGGGGAGCCCTGACCCCCGGACCGGATGCGATGGCCAGCCTCCGTGCCATCATCAGGTCCGCCCCCGACCATCTGGAGCGTGACGGTTGGCTGCTCCTCGAGCATGGTGCAACCCAGGCGGAGGAGGTCGCACGCGAACTTGTCGCCCGCGGCCTCCGTCACGTACGCTCCCACCGCGATCTCGCGGGCCTCGAGCGCATGACCGAGGCCCAGCGAGCCTAGATTCCCCTACCACGAACAGCGCAAGCGAAGTCAATTATGGTCAGATTTGAAACCACCCACGGCTCCTTCACGATCGAGTTGTTCCCCAAGGAGGCCCCCGTCACCGTCGAGAACTTTCTGCGCTACGTCGACGACGGGTACTTCGATGGAACGATCTTTCATCGCATCGTGCCGGGCTTCGTCATTCAAGGCGGCGGCCTGACGGCCGACTTCAACAACAAGCAGACCCGCGACCCGATCCAGAACGAGGCCAAGAACGGCCTGAAGAACTCGCGCGGCTCCCTGTCGATGGCCCGCACGAGCGACATCAACAGCGCCACTTCGCAGTTCTTCGTGAACCTCTCCGACAACGCGTTTCTCGACCACGGCCCGCGCGACTACGGGTATGCCGTGTTCGGGCGTGTCACGGAAGGCATGGACGTCATCGACAAGATCGCCAAAGTGAAGACCGGACGCCGCAAGGGCTACCAGGACGCCCCGATGGAGGATGTCATCATCAACTCCGCGAAGCGGGTCGAAGCGAAGTAACAGTCTTTGCGCCTGGCCCCTGTCCCGCTTGCCAGGTCCCAGCGCGGCAGCTGCCTCGGGGCGCTATTCAAACTAGCGGCCGTCGGGGTGTTTTTGTTCGTGCTGGTGACCTGCGTGGCGGTGTTTCTGCTGCGCTGGATCCACCCCATCACCAGCGCCTACATGCTCGAGGCTCGCTGGCACGCGGTGGCATCCGGCGAGCACGGTTACAGGACCCACTTCGACTGGGTCGACCTCGAGCAGATCTCACCGAACGCGGCCGTAGCGGTGATTGCCTCGGAAGACCAGCAGTTCCCCTTCCATGACGGTTTCGATTTCAAGTCGATCCGTGAGTCCGTGCGCGCGAGCGAGCATGGCAAGAAGTTGCGTGGCGCGAGCACCATCTCCCAGCAGGTGGCCAAGAACCTGTTCCTGTGGAACGGCGGCTTCGTGCGCAAGGCGATCGAGGCCTACTTCACCGTGCTCATCGAGGCGATGTGGCCGAAAGAGCGCATTCTCGAGGTCTATCTCAACATCGCGCAGTTCGGCAACGGCATCTACGGAGTAGAAGCCGCCGCCCACCAGTTCTTCCACAAGCCGGCCGCCCGCATCACCTCGAGCGAGGCGGCCTTGCTGGCGGCCGTGCTTCCCAACCCGATGCGCCTCAAGGTCGACAGGCCATCGGCGTATGTCCTGTCACGCAGAGACCAGATTCTCGGGCAGATGCGCGGGTTGGGAGGCGCCAGTTATCTCAAGTCGATCGAGAACGAGACACCGGCGCCACCACCGGCTAGCCGTCGAAACCCAGGTTCGGCCCGAGCCACTTTTTCGCCTCGTCAACACTGATGCCCTTGCGCTGCGCGTAATCCTCCACCTGGTCGCGATCGATCTTCCCGACCGCGAAGTAGCGCGAGTCAGGATGACCGATATACCAACCGCTCACCGCCGCGGTCGGGTACATGGCGAATGACTCCGTTATCTTGATGCCCGCGTTGCGCTCCACGTCGAGCAGCTTCCACAGCTTCGCCTTCTCGGTGTGGTCCGGGCAGGCTGGATAGCCAGGCGCGGGCCGGATACCCCGATACTCTTCCTGGATGAGTTGCTGGTTGGTCAACGTCTCGCGCCCGGAGTAGCCCCAGAACTCGCGGCGCACGCGCTCATGGAAATGCTCCGCGCTCGCCTCGGCCAGACGATCGGCCAACGCCTTGAGCATGATGCTCGAGTAGTCGTCATGCGCCTTCTCGAAACGCGCGACGTGCTCCTCGATGCCGATTCCGGCTGTCACCGCGAAAGCTCCGAAGTAGTCGCGCACCCCGCTCGACTTCGGCGCCACGTAGTCCGCCAGGCACTCGTGCGGCTGCCCCGGCGCCTTGCCCTTCTGCTGCCGCAGGAAGGACAGCCTCATTGCTACTTCCGTACGCGTCTCATCGGTGTACAGCTCCACGTCGTCCCCGACGGAATTGGCCGGGAAGAGACCGATGACCGCGCGCGCCTTGAGCCAGCGCTCCGCGATGACTTGTTTGAGCAGGCGACGCGCGTCGTCGTAGAGATTGCTCGCGGCCTCACCCACAGTGGGGTCGGACAGAATGTCCGGGAATTTGCCGGCGAACTCCCAGGCATTGAAGAACGGCATCCAATCCACGTAACCCAACAGATCGTTCAACGGATAATCGTCGAACGTCTGGATTCCCAGGCTGCGCGGCGTGGTCGGCGCGAATGCCGCCCAATCGATCCGACGACGGTTGGCCCGCGCCTGCGCCAGACTCACCTCCGGCGTCTTCACCTTCTTACCGGCGTGCTGCTCGCGGCGCCGCTCGTGCTCCTCGTTGTTTTTCTCGATGAAGGCCTGCCGCTGCGTGGCGGAGCTCAGGGTCTGACAGACACCAACTGACCGTGACGCATCCTTCACATACACCACTGGAGACTGGTACTGCGGCGAAATCTTTACCGAAGTGTGCGCCGGAGAAGTTGTCGCGCCACCAATGAGCAGGGGTACGACAAAGTTCTGACGCTGCATTTCCCTGGCCACGTTCACCATCTCGTCCAGCGACGGCGTGATGAGGCCCGACAAGCCGATGAAGTCCACGTTCTCGCGCTTCGCGGTCTCGAGAATCTTCTCGCACGGGACCATCACACCCAGGTCGATGACCTCGAAGTTGTTACATTGGAGGACGACACCCACGATGTTCTTGCCGATGTCGTGCACATCGCCCTTTACCGTGGCGATGACCATGCGACCGTTGCTCTTACGCTCCCCTCCGCCGCCCTTCTCCTTCTCCTTTTCGATGAAGGGGATGAGATGCGCCACGGCCCGCTTCATGACGCGCGCGCTCTTCACCACCTGCGGCAGGAACATCTTGCCGGAGCCAAACAGGTCACCGACGACGTTCATACCATCCATCAGGGGACCTTCGATCACCTGCAGCGGCCGATCGAACGAGAGTCGCGCCTCCTCCGTGTCCTCGGTGACATAGTCGTCAATGCCTTTGACCAACGCGTGCTCGAGACGCTTGGCCACCGGCAACTTGCGCCACTCCAGATCTTCCTTGGGCCGGGCGCCGCCATCGCCCTTGTATTGAGGAGCGAGTTGCACGAGACGCTCGGTTGCATCGGGACGCCGGTTCAACACGACATCCTCGACTGCCTCGCGCAGAGCGGGATCGATCTCTTCGTAGATCCCCAGCTGCCCGGCATTCACAATACCCATGTCCATGCCCGCCTTGATGGCGTGGTACAGGAACACGGAGTGAATGGCCTCGCGGACCGGGTCGTTCCCGCGGAATGAGAACGAAACGTTGCTGACTCCGCCGCTGATCCAGACGTACGGGAGCTTCTCCTTGATCTGCCGCGTGGCTTCGATGAAGGCCACACCGTAATTGTTGTGCTCCTCCATGCCTGTCGCGATGGCGAAAATGTTGGGATCGAAGATGATGTCTTCGGGCGCCATGCCCGCGCGCTCCACGAGGAGCTTGTAGGCCCGCTCGCACACCGAGACCCTGCGCTCGATGGTGTCCGCCTGGCCTTGCTCGTCGAATGCCATGATCACCGCCGCCGCGCCATAGCGCCGCAACTTACGCGCGTGATCGAGAAACACCTCCTCGCCTTCCTTGAGACTGATCGAGTTGACGATGCACTTGCCCTGCACGCACTTGAGGCCGGCCTCGATGACGGACCACTTGGACGAGTCGAGCATGATGGGCACGCGGGCAATATCCGGCTCCGCCGCGATCAGATTCAGGAAGCGCACCATGGCGGCTTCCGAATCGAGCATGCCTTCATCCATGTTGATGTCGATGACCTGCGCGCCGGCCACCACCTGCTGGCGTGCGATATCGAGCGCCGCGGCGTAGTCGCCAGCCTCGATGAGCTTGCGGAATTTCGCCGAGCCGGTGACGTTCGTGCGCTCACCGACGTTCACAAACAAGGACTCCTCGTCGAGGTTCAGGGGCTCCAGGCCCGCGAGACGCAGTTTTGTCGGAACATTGGGGACCGGCCGCCGCTCGAGCTTCTCCAGGCCATTGCGCATGAGACGGATGTGCTCCGGAGTCGTGCCGCAGCAGCCACCGACGATGTTGACGAGTCCCGATGAGCCGTAGTCCGTCAGGATCGCCGCGGTTTCCGGTGGAGTCTCATCGTACTCTCCGAATGCATTCGGCAGGCCCGCGTTGGGATATGCGCAGATATAGGTATCCGCGATCCGCGACAGCTCCTGAATATAAGGACGCAGAGCGGTGCCACCGAGCGCGCAGTTCAGGCCCACAGCGAGCGGCTCGGCGTGCCGGATCGAATTCCAGAACGCTTCGGCCGTCTGGCCGGACAACACGCGGCCGGAGGCATCGGTAATCGTGCCCGACACGATGATCGGCACTTTCATACCGAGCTCATCGAACAAGGCGTGTGCCGCATAGATCGCCGCCTTCGCGTTGAGTGTGTCGATCACTGTCTCGATGAGCAGCAGATCGACGCCCCCCATGAGCAACGCACGCGCGGCATCCATGTAAGTCGCGACGAGATCGTCGAACTTGACACTGCGGAAGCCCGGATCG
The DNA here is from genome assembly GCA_036834945.1 of Steroidobacteraceae bacterium. GTDB lineage: Bacteria > Pseudomonadota > Gammaproteobacteria > Steroidobacterales > Steroidobacteraceae > 13-2-20CM-66-19. The sequence goes on along the minus strand of DAITMW010000085.1, from coordinate 6,555 downwards.
TTCACATCCGGCGAAAGCGACGTCATCCGGGTGGTGGGACCCAGGGCGCCCGCGACGAACGCCGGCCGTCCCGCCTCGCGCGCGAACTCATCCGCCACCTTGCGGGCGAGACTGGCGCTACGGTAGTTGAGCTCCGGCACCAGGGCCTCGGTACCGTAGTCCGCCTGCGAGATGGAGTTGGAATTGAACGTGTTTGTTTCAATGATATCCGAGCCGGCCTCGAGATAAGCCCGGTGGATATCGGTGACGATATCGGGACGCGTCAGCGACAGAATGTCGTTGTTGCCC
>DAITMW010000085.1:0-6167 GCA_036834945.1 Steroidobacteraceae bacterium | reverse complement strand
GACTGCTCATGCGATGGCTCCTTCCAGGACAGCCCGGGACTGGGGCTGCGTCGTCGGGCGAATGCTCAGCGCGTGGCAGATAGCGAACGTCAATTCCGCGCGATTAAGCGTATAAAAATGGAAATCACGGACCCCGTGGCGAGCCAGTGCATGCACCTGCTCGATAGCAACACTCGCGGCGATCATGCGCCGGGTGTCATGATCGTCCTCGAGTCCGTGAAAGCGCTCCTTCAGCCAGTCGGGAATGCTGGCTCCGCACCTTTCCGCAAATCGCAGCACCTGCGGAAAGCGGGTGACCGGCAGAATGCCGGGGACAATCGGCGCATGAATCCCGGCCGCGGCACAGCGATCCCGGAAACGCAGGAACAGATCCGTGTCATAGAAGAACTGCGTGATCGCCCGTGAGGCGCCCGCATCGACCTTGCGCTTCAGGTTGTCGAGGTCGAACTTCGGTGAAGGAGCTTCCGGGTGTTTCTCCGGGTAAGCCGCGACCGAAATGTCGAAGTTGGCAACACTGGTCAGGCCCTCGACGAGATCCGCAGCGTAAGGGAATCCATCCGGATGAGGCTGCCAGCCCGACTGGCCCTGCGGCGGATCGCCGCGCAAAGCGACCAGGTGGCGAATACCCTGGTCCCAATACTTCCGCGCGATATCGAGGATTTCACCTCGCGAGGCACCAACACAAGTCAGGTGCGGCGCGCCAACCAGCGCGGTCTCGCGCTGAATGCGGGTTACGAGATTGTGAGTGCGCTCGCGGGTAGAGCCATCAGCACCATAAGTAACCGACACGAAGCGCGGCGCCAGCGGCGCGAGGCGCTCAACCGATTTCCACAAAGTCGCTTCCATCGCCGCATCCCCCGGCGGGAAGAACTCGAAGGACACCCTGATGGGAACACCCATCACAACACTCGAACTCATGTCACTCTCCTACGCTTGGTACCGTCCATGGAATCGTCGGCCCGCCGGGCCTCACCCCGCAGTGCCCGTGCCACGCGCAGTGCCTCTGGAAGGCACCGCCGCGGCAGCGATCACATGCTCGCCATCCTCTTCGATCGGACTCAACCGCTCGCAACTGAGCCCGACATCACCCAACAGCCGCCGCAGCCGCCCGATGGGGTGCTCGACGACTTTCTCTCTCGTTTTTTCCGGCCCGGCAAACCCATGGGCCAGCGCCTCATACCGCTCGAACACCCAGAGCCGCCCGCCGGGCGCTAACGCGCGACGGCCATAGTCGAGCATCCCTGCCAACGGGCTATCGGGCCGTACCAGGTGATCGAGGAACACAACGTCGAACGGCGGCCCGACGGTCCCCGCTGGAGATTCCCTCGCTAACCGCTCATTCGCTGACTCGATGTCCTTTTCGCAAAGCGCATTCGGGCTCGCCGCCAGCAACACCCGGCACGCAAGGCCGCGCCTCTCTGCAAATGTGCGCGCGCTTTGCGCAGCCCTGCGTGAGTGCGCGATCGCAACGCACCGGCCCGCGATGGCTACCGCGGTCTCGAGCAATTCGAGATGCTCAACGCCTACTACCAGTGCCGACCGAGACGGCTCGACGCCATTGGCCCCGGCGGTGCCGGCACCAGCCGCAGCCCCGCCGCTTCCGCGCACGCCATCCGGCGCTCCTTCCGACATCGCAGCATCAACAGTCTCGACGAACCCCTTCAGGGCACGCCCCAGCCGCGACGACCGAGCGGCTAGCGAGGGAATCCCCAGCGGGGACTCGACCGTCCGAGCAGCGCCGCCGACCGCTCCAACGCCAACGTCGACAGGCCGAACCGCGGCGCGGTCCCGGTCCTGCGCGAACAGCGGATCATTCCGATCGATCTGTCCGAGCAGTCCCTGCACAAAGGCGGCCGCGGCACCCTCCTGCGTAACGCGGTAGTGCACCCACTGCCCCTGCCGCATCCGTTCCAGCAAACCGGCATCGCAGAGGATCTTCAGATGCCGCGACACCCGCGGCTCGCTCTGGCGCAGCACCTCAGCAAGATCGGAGACGCTCAATTCCTGCCGGAAGCACAACGCCAGCAACCGCAGGCGGCTTTCCTCGCCAACCGCCTTCAGCCACCCCAGAACTGTCGTTGAGTCTGCCGATGTCATAGGATTTTAGAATTGCACAATTCTTTAATCCTTAGATTAGCACGCGGTTCCGAAGCACAAAACAAAAAAGGGCCGCCCTGGGCAGCCCTTATTTCAATATCGACGGCTCGCCGCAGCCGTTGTTTCACCGGAGATTCAAAATAACCTCCGGCGATGCCTCAGTGAATCGATGGCGATTTACCGTCCTCGCCGGGCCCGTCAGCGAACAAAGCCTCCACGTCTACCGCGTCGAACCGGTACGGCCGATGGCAAAACTCGCACGTCACGGTCACCGCGCCCTGCTCCTTGAGCACCTCCTTGACCTCGTCGACGCCTAGCGCCCGAAGCAGGCTACTCACCCGACCCTCGCTGCACCGGCACTCGAACTGCACGGGCGCTCCTTTAAATAGACGCATGTCGTGGGCCGCGAAGCCGCGCTCGAGAAGCTCCTCGACCGGGCGTAGCAGCAAGTCAGTCGTATTCAGCCGCTCGATCCCACGCTGTGCGTCTTCCCAGACGGCCTTCATGTCCGACTCATCCGCGTTGGCGGGATCCGGCAGCTTCTGCACGAGCACACCCACGCCCCGCTCGCTGTCCGCGGCGAGGAGGACCCGGGTAGGCAGCTGCTCAGAAGACGCAAAGTACGTCTCGAGGGAATCCGCGAGAGAGGCGCCGGTCAGGGGGACGATTCCCTGGTACCGCTGGTTCTTTTCCTCGGACTCAATCGTCACGATGATTCGCCCCTCGGTACCGACGAGCCTCCGGAAGGCCGCCCCACCCTGGGACTCTGCCGACGCACCGTCGACCGCCACCTCATCGAAGTTCGCCACGGCGCGCAGACGAAAGTCGTGCGTACATTGAGCTACGAGCAACTTCACCGCACCGTTGCCCCGCAACTGCAGCGTCAGTGTCCCGTTGAATTTCAAAGTGGCGGCGAGCAGAACCGATGCGGCCACGGCCTGACCCAGGAGCTCCCGCACAGGCTCCGGATACTCTTTATGAGCGCGCAGCTCGCGCCACGCACTCTCGAGGCGCACCCAGTGCCCTCGAACCGGTCGGTTCTCAACAATAAAACGACGAACCTCGTCGCCAGGCGGTGTCGGTGATGTCATGCCCGACACAATGGGGTACCGGCTGAGGTAACTCAACCGGCGCCGTCCACCGGCCGCAGGTCACCTGCGGCGCTTTACTCTGTCGCCGGCACTCCTACCCCTGGAGCTTCTTCTTCAGCAACTCATTGAGCTGCGCCGGATTCGCCTTGCCGCCGGTGGCCTTCATCACCTGCCCCACGAAGAACCCGAACAGCTTGTCCTTGCCGGACCGGTAATCCGCCAGCTGCCCCGGATTCTTCGCCATGACCTCTTCGATCGCGCGCTCGATCGCCGAGCTGTCCGTGATCTGCTTGAGGCCCTTCTCCTCGATGATGGCATCCGCGGTGGCGCCACTCGCCCACATCGCCTCGAACACTTCCTTTGCGATCTTGCCGGAGATCGTCTTGTCGACGATCCGCTGCAACAGTCCGGCCAGGCGCTCCTCGGGCAGCTTTCCGGAGCCGATCTCCAACCCATCCTTGTTCAAAGCGGCCGCGAGCTCGCCCATCACCCAGTTGGCCGCGAGCTTCGGCTCGCCCGGCACCTGCCGAGCCACCTCTTCGTAGTAGGCCGCAAGCTCACGGCTCGCGGTCAACACACCGGCGTCGTACGCCGACAAGCCATACTGCGACGAGAACCGCGCCGCCTTCTGATCGGGCAACTCGGGTAGCGTGGCACGAACTCCCGAAATGAATGTCTCGTCGAGCACGACGGGCAACAGGTCGGGATCCGGGAAGTAGCGATAGTCATTCGCCTCTTCCTTCGACCGCATGGAGCGCGTCTCGCCCTTGTCGGGATCGTAGAGGCGCGTCTCCTGCACCACCTTGCCGCCGGATTCGAGCAGATCGATCTGGCGCTCGACCTCGTAGTTGATCGCCTTCTCGACGAAGCGGAACGAGTTGAGGTTCTTGATCTCCGCACGCGTGCCGAACTTCTCGGCGCCCTTGCGGCGCACCGACACGTTGGCATCGCATCGGAACGAGCCTTCCTGCATGTTGCCGTCGCAGATCTCGAGGTACACCACCAGCGTGTGCACCTTCTTCATATAGGCCACAGCTTCCTTCGCCGACCGCATGTCCGGCTCCGACACGATCTCCACGAGCGGTGTACCCGCGCGATTGAGATCGATGCCCGAAACGCCAGGCAGCCCTTCGTGAAGCGACTTACCGGCATCCTCTTCGAGATGCGCCCGAGTCACTCCGACACGCTTCACCGCACCGTCATCGAGCACGACGTCGATCGAGCCGCGGCTCACGATGGGCAGCTCGTACTGGCTGATCTGGTATCCCTTCGGAAGGTCCGGATAAAAGTAGTTCTTACGGGCAAACACCGACTGCGGCGCGATCTGGGCGCCAATGGCCAACCCGAACTTCACGGCCATGCGAACGGCCTCGGCATTCAACACCGGCAACACGCCCGGATAGCCGAGGTCGACCAGGTTGGCCTGCGCATTCGGCGGCGCACCATAGGCGATCGCCGACCCGGAGAAGATCTTTGACTTGGTGGCAAGCTGGGCGTGGATCTCCAGCCCGATCACTGTTTCCCATTCCGAGGAGGTCATGCGTAATGCTCCGGCACGCGCGTATGCCAATCGGTCTCGCGCTGATACAGATGGGCGACGTTCAGCAACTTCGCTTCGCTGAAGTGCGGGCCGACTATCTGCAGGCCCACCGGCAATCCCTGCGCGAAGCCGCACGGAATGGATACCGCCGGCAGACCGGCGAGGTTCGCGCCTATCGTGTAGATGTCATTCAAATACATGGTGATCGGATCGGACGTCTTCGCTCCGATCGCGAACGCAGCCGTCGGTGTCGTCGGCCCCATCAACACGTCCACCTCGCCGAAGGCGCGAGTGAAGTCCGAGGTGATGAGTTGGCGCACTTTCTGCGCCTTCAAATAGTAAGCGTCGTAGTAGCCGGCCGAGAGCACGTAAGTACCGGTCATGATCCGGCGCTTCACTTCCGCGCCGAAGCCCTCACCACGCGACCGCCTGTACAGATCCATCAGGTCACGCGGATCCTTGGCGCGGTGCCCGAAACGTACACCATCGAAGCGCGCAAGGTTGGACGAGCACTCGGCAGGGGCGACCACGTAGTAGGCGGGCACCGACAACGGCAAGTACGGGAGGCTCACCTCGCGCAACGTCGCACCGAGCTTTTCGTACAGAGCCAACGCCTCGCGGATGAGGCGCTCGTTCTCGGGATCGAGCCCCTTGTCGAAGAACTCCTTCAGCAAGCCAATCTTCAACCCGGCGAGCGGCGTCCCCAGACTGGCCACATAGTCAGGTACGGGTCTGTCGACACTGGTCGAATCGTTAGGGTCGAAGCCCGCCATCTCCCTCAAGACCAGCGCGGCATCCTCCGCCGTCGCGGTGATCGTCCCGCCCTGATCGAGGCTCGAAGCAAACGCAACCATCCCATAGCGGGACACGCGTCCGTATGTGGGCTTGAGCCCTGTAACTCCACACAGAGCGGCGGGCTGACGGATCGAGCCGCCGGTGTCGGTCGCCGTCGCCAGGGGAGTCAGGCGCGCACCAACCGCGGCGGCGGAGCCACCGGATGACCCACCCGGGACCATGTCCAGATTCCAGGGGTTACGAACCGGTCCGTAGTAGCTCGTCTCATTCGACGAGCCCATCGCGAACTCGTCCATGTTCGTCTTGCCCAGTGATACCGCACCTGCAGCCTTGAGCTTCGCGACCACGGTGGCGTCGTATGGCGACACGAAGTTGTCGAGCATGCGCGAGCCGCAGGTCGTCCTCACTCCCGCCGTGCAAAAGAGATCCTTGTGCGCGATCGGCACGCCCGTTAGTGCACCGCCGCGAGACGCGACCAGATCACGATCAGCCGCCTGCGCAGCCGCGATCGCCTGATCCTTCGTGATCGATATGAAGGCATTCAGCTTCGGCTGGCTCGCCTCGATTCTCTCGAGAAACAACCGCGTGAGCTCAACGCTCGAAAATTCCTTGGCGCGCAGGCCAGCGACCAGCTGAGCGAGCGT
>DAITMW010000084.1:0-23922 GCA_036834945.1 Steroidobacteraceae bacterium | reverse complement strand
GGCACACGCGAATCGACCACGACGACGAGGGCGACAGGAACCGGGGGCGATTGCGTCACGGTCTTGAGGTCAGCGGCGAAAGGCAGTGTCGTCAAGGACGTCGCCTGCGCCTGGTCGAGGAGCGCGACCGACGGCTCTCCCGAGGCCACTTTGCGCAACGTGCTCAAAATCTGGCCCGTGTACTGGATCTTCACGTCGGGCGGAAGTGTCCACGCCGCGAGCGCGGAGTGCCGGACGAATTCCGGTGCATAACCGGCAACACTCAATACGGTATAACCGGTAAGCGAAGCCGCGCCCGTCACCTTGCCGGTCTTGGCCACCAACGACCAGCGCTGCTGCGTACCGGTTCCCGCCACGTCCGCCTGGACCAGCGGCGTGAGGTGCAACTGCGCACCGTGCTCGACAAAAAACGGATAGGGCACGAAAGCGAGCACCGCATCGGGGCTGGCGAGTTTCGCCTGGCTGCCTTCGTCCGTGGGGTCGTAAATTGCTGCCAGGCTGCCGGCTGGCCAACCTGCCGCCTTCACGGCTGCGCCGGCGAACTGATCCACGAACGGCTGTGCATCCGAGGCCCCTCCCGGGTACCCGGGGGCGCAAAACACCAAAGTCGAAGCGGCTGCGGCTAATAGTGTGCTCATGTCTTTAGGCTATCATTCCGGCGCGCCGCTGGCCCGGGCAACCACGACCCCGGCACGGCCGCCTTAGTCGGGTGAGAATTCCAAAACGATGCATCAAATCTTCCTCGGCGTGTTGCGCGCGCGGCTCTGGATCGTCGCCATTTTCCTGGCGTTGACGGTTGCCGGAATCTATGGCGCCACGAAGATCCCGACAGACTCGGCCATCGACCGGCTCATCGTCCCGGACGATCCTGTGGCTCGTGCCACCTCGGAATTCGAGAAGGTGTATCCCGAGGGCGACCAGGCACTTCTGATGCTGGAAGGTACTGACCCTCTGGGCCCCGAAATTCTGCGCGCCGCCGACCACCTCGAGGAACAGCTCGGGAAGATTCCGCACGTCGAGCCACATAGCCTGTTGACCTTGTTCCGGCGAGGTCCCGCGACTGGCGAGCTCACCGACAGCCAGGCCACGCAACTTCGTAAGTTCGCAACCGGCACGCAGCTGTTCCGCAGAGCGGGGCTACTGGGTGACCACTACATCGGCATCGCCGTCGAATTACGCACGAATACACCCGCCGCTCGCGATACCGCCCTGGCAGCGATCGACTCTCTCGTACTGCCCCTCGATAAAGCTGGAAAGCCCTTTGCCGCGGTTCGGCGTGTCGGCTCCCCATGGCTCGATGCCTGGCTGGAAAAACAAACGGGCTCGGCGACTGAGCGTTCCATGCCCCTGTTCGGGATCTTTCTGATGACGCTCGTGCTGATCGTCTATCGGTCCTGGCGCGCGCTGCTCGCCATCGTGCTCACCCTGGGGTCGGTCGTAGCCATCGCCGTCGGGCAGGCTTACCTCCTCGGCTGGACAAACACCGTCGTTTCGGCGCTCGTACCCCTGACCGTCATGGTCACTACGACGGCTACGCTCGTCTACATCCATTCCCGCTTCATGGAGCCGGACGACGCACCCACTCTGCTCGAGCATCATGCCCGGGCGCTGGCCAACAAATTCCTCCCGAGCACGGCCTCCATGTTCGCGACCGCGGTCGGTTTCGCGGCGCTGGCGGTGTCGGACATCCGGCCCGTGCGCGAGATGGGAATCTGGACGGCCTGCGGACTGGTCATCGCCTGGGCCGGCTGCTTTACCCTTTTCCCGGCCCTGCAATCGCTGTTGCGCACGCCGCTGCGCGCCGAGACCGCGACTGCCGGCAAATGGTTCCCCCGTTTTGTTGAATTCATCGTGCCCGCGACCCGGCGCTATCGCTGGGTGTTCGTGGCCGGGGCGCTCGGCCTGATGTTATGCGGCGCGGCCGCGCTGTTCGGCATCCCCGGCAAACTAGCGCCAATGGAGCTCGAGACCGACGCGCTGACCTACGTCAATCCGAGCGAGCGCATCGCGCAGGACACCCGCCGGTTCCAGGATGCAAACGGACTGGACGTGATGGAGCTGTGGGTGCAAACAAAGCCAGGCCACGCGTTGGATCCCGATTTCCTGCGGGCAATGTACCTGCTGACGCGGCGCCTCGAGAACAACCCCGGGATCACGGCCGTCGACGGGCCCACGACGGTGTTGACCTGGGCACGTTACATCGAGTCCGGAAACGACCAACTTCCCACACAGCCGGAAGCGTGGACGAAACTCGCCGGGGACCTCGAGCAGATCGTACTCACGGAGCCCGCCGCCCGCGCCTACATCGACGTCGCGAATCTCGCCAGCGTGCGCCTGAGTATCCGCGGCCGCGGAGAGTACTTCGGGCGGCACGGCTCGATGGAAAGATTCTTACGCAAGACCTGGGCTGACGCTCAGGCCTCCGAGCCGGCATTCCGCCCGGCCACCGGCAGTCTCGTCGGCAAGGGAGTGGTTTCCGGAGAGATCACGACGCGGCTGCTGCCCACGTTGACCGAAAGCTTCGCCATCACCGCGAGTGTCATCTTCACGGCCTTCCTGTTGGTCTTCCGCAGCCCGTCGGCCCGCCTGATGACGATGATCCCGTCGTTGTTCGCGATCCTGTCGGTGTTTCTGATCATGCGGGCAACCGGCATCCCGCTGAACATCGCCACCATTCTCATCGGCTCGACCGTGTTGGGTGCCACCGAGAACGACCAGATTCACTTCTTCTATCACTATCATGAAGGCCTGGCGCAGGGGTCCTCCGGACCGGGAGCGGGCGCGACGGCCGCGGCCCTGCGCCACGCCATGTTGATTGCGGGCCGGCCCATCCTGTTCGCCACCCTCATCAACGCGAGCGGCTTCCTGGCCTTGGCACTTTCGGACCTGCCGCCGATGCGGCAGTTCGGCATCGTCTCCTCCTCCGCGTTCGTGCTCGCGCTGTTGGCGGATTTCACGGCGTTGCCGGGTGCGCTGTGGATTCTGACCCGCTTCGAGCGCAGGACAGTAACCGCATGACCCGCGACAATTCGCGCCAGACTTTCGTCGGTTTTCCTTGGGAACGCCGCTGATGGCGCGACGCAGCAACTCTTAACGCCGCGCGGCTAGCGGCTGCGACACTATTGCGGGCTTTCGGAAACGAGGGTCCTGAGAATGAGCGGCCTGGAGCGGCAGCGTGGCTAACGGCGCAGGAACGCAGCAGGTCGGGCGTATTCTCGTCGTGGATGACGATCCGGCCACCCGTCGCATGCTGGCAAGCTACTTCGAGGAGCACGACATGCCCGCCAGCGCGGCCGCTGGCCGCAACGAGTTGGCGCGCCAGCTACAGGAAGAGCCGAGCCTCGTCATACTGGACCTTCGGCTTGGCCAGGACGATGGCCTGGACCTGTTGCGGGAGATCCGCTCCAGCTCGGATGTCCCGGTCATCATCACTACCGGGCACCGTCTCGATGAGATCGATAGGGTTGTCGGGCTGGAGCTAGGCGCGGACGACTACGTGACCAAGCCGTTTGGCCTGCGCGAGCTGCTGGCACGCGTACGAGCCGTTCTGCGCCGGCACGAGCTGGGCCGGCTGGCCCGTTCGCGCGAGACGCAGCGTGGCGGCTACAAATTCGGCAGCTGGACACTGGAGCGCCAGAATCGCCGCCTCCTGACCGCATCCGGTGAGCAGGTCACCCTGACCAAGGGAGAGTACTCACTGTTGGTTGCATTCCTCGATGCGCCACAGCGCCCGCTGACTCGCGAGCAGCTGCTGCAGGCCACGCGAGTCCACGAGGACATCTTCGATCGCAGCATCGACGTCCAGGTGTTGCGCTTGCGGCGCAAACTCGAGACCGACGCCAGTGCTCCACGTGTGATCCAAACAGAGCGCGGCGTCGGTTACGTCTTCACACTCGACGTCGAGTTGTTCTGAGGAACGGCTGGAGTTAGTGACTTTGCGTCTGATACTCGCGTTGGCCCTGGCCCTGCTGGTGGGCAGCGCCCACGCGTCCAGCTACTCGTTCGAATTCGACACCTCGCCCAACGCGGAGCCGATCACGCCCATCCCGGCACCGGCGCCGGAAAACCCGTTGATCACGACGCTCGGTGAGCGACTGTTCTCGGACCCACGGTTATCCCGTGACAATTCGCGCAGCTGCCTCACGTGTCACGACATCCAGCTCAACGGTGCCACCGGCAAAGCGCACGTCACCGCCCTCAATGGCACACCCCTGCGCTATCAGCCTCTGACCGTCTTCAATGCGGCCCTCAGCTTCAGGCTCTCCTGGGAAGGCCGCTACCGGACGCTGGAAGAGCAGGCCATGGCCTCGCTGGTCAACCCGAGCATCATGGGCTCCAACGTCAACGATGTCGTCAACAAGTTGAAACTCGACCGCGGCATCGTCAGCCAGTTCGAGGATGCCTTCGGCCACGGACCCGATAGCAACAGTCTCGTGGCGGCCATTGCGACGTTCGAGCGATCGTTGCTGACTCCCGGCAGCCGCTTCGACCGCTGGTTGGCGGGCGACCCCGCGGCCCTGTCCTCTCAGGAGCTCAGCGGCTACCACCTGTTCAAATCGCTGGGTTGCGTTGCTTGTCACCAGGGCGTGAACGTCGGCGGCAACCTGTTCGAGCGCCGAGGCATCTTCGCGCCATTGACCCCGAGCGACTCGAATACGTCCGAGTTTCCCACACTGTTGCGCGTACCCAGTCTGCGCAACGTCGCCGCCGTACCGCCCTACTTTCACGACGGCAGCGCACCGACTTTGCAGGACGCAGTACGGAAAATGAGCCGCGCGCAGCTGAATTCGAGCCTCACTGATCAGCAGGTGGACGCCATCGTCGCCTTCCTCGAAACGCTGACGGGCAACTATCGCGGCCGGCAAGTCGGAGACAGTCCGTGAGAATCGCGCAAATCTTCTCGGCCATGACGGTCCTGGTGATGCTCCTGACATGGCTGTGGCTGAGCGGCACCAATGACGAGGCCGGAACCGCGGACGAGGCGATGCGCGCGCTCGATGAGTTCTCGATGGCCGAGCGCGCTTTGCATCGCGACGTGTTGAGCGCGCGTATCGGGATGTTACGCAACTACGATCCGTTGGTACGCGAAGTGAACGCTCTGCGTAACTCCGTCGATCGACTACGGACCGCCGCGGCACACGAGTCCGAAATCGAGGTCGCGGCGAATCATCTTGCCGCACAGATCGAAGAGCAGGAGCAGTGGACGGAGCAATTCAAGAGCCGCAACGCCCTGCTGCAGAACTCGCTGTCCCATTTCGGCCTGTTGAGCGCGCAGTTGAGTACGGCCCACCAGGACGGCGTGTTGGTCCAGCGCGTCGGGGCGCTCGCCACGGCCTTTCTGGAGCTGACCTTCGATCCATCACCCGCGGTGGCGGCCGAGGTTGACGATCGACTGGAGCGGATGTCGATCCATGACGGCCCGTCCAGCAACAACACGGTGATCGAGCCTCTCCTGGCGCACGCGCGGCAATTGCGAGAGCTGCTGCCCGCAACCGACAGGGTGGTGCGGTCGGTCTTTGCAGTGCCACGCAACGGCGAATCCGAGGCCATTCGCGGATTACTGACGGCGCGCAAGAACAACGCGGAGAATCGGGCGAAGACCTTCCGGCACATCCTCTACGTGACCTCCTTGCTGCTGCTCGGCTCGCTCACCTATCTGGCAATCAACCTGCAGGGCTGGGCGAGAGCGCTACGCCGCCGGGCGGCCATGGAGCACGTGATCGCCACGATCTCCACCCGATTCATCAACTCGCGTCCCCGGGATGTCACGGCCCACGTCGAGCTCGCTCTCGAAGAGCTCGGATCGCACCTGGGTGCGGCCCGCGCCTACTTTGTCGTCGGCGGCGAACGGCTCCGGGTGTATAAATGGAGCCGCCGGGGAGTCCCTTTTCCCTCGGGTTGGCCACAGTCGGCGCTCCAGATCTCGGGACGGTTCGCGCGTCAGGACAAGGAGGCGGTGCAGATTCACGATGTCTGCGCGCTCGGGGCCGGCGACGGCGCGGATGCCCTGCTGGCCGCGGATCTCCAGGGTTGGCTCTTCATTCCCAGCCGTGGTGACCAACGTCCCAGCGCCGTATTGGGGTTCGACACGCTGCGTCCGGGCCCCATCGCCCGCTCCGGTGAGTTGTCCCTGCTGCGCATGGCCTGCGATGCGATCGAGAACGCGGTGGCTAGAGAATCGCTCGAGCGGGATCGCGAGCGCCTGGAAGCCAACCTGCAGCACGCCCGGCGCATGGAGACCGTAGGCGCGCTCACGAGTGGCATCGCACACAACTTCAACAACATCATTGGCGCGATTCTCGGCTACACCGAGACGGCGCAAGCGTATGCCGGCCCGGAGCGGCGCTCCATGGAGAGTTTGTCGGAAATCCGGCGCGCGGCGGAGCGGGCGCGCGACCTGGTCGGCCAGATCCTGACCTTCGGCCGTGGCGGCGCGCTCCGCTCGACCCGGGTATCGCTCCAGGCGTTGGTTTCCGAGGCCAAGTCGCTGCTCGATGTTTCTGTCGGCGCCGGTGTGAAAATCGCGGTGCATACGAGCACCCAGATCGTGTATGTCAGGGGCGCTCCAGCCCATCTGCAGCAGGTCGTGCTCAACGTCTGCAAGAACGCGGCCCAGGCCATGGACGCACCGGGTACGATCGAGATCGAGATCAATGTCCACCAGCTCGCGCTCGCCATGCAGACCAACACCGGCGAGCTGCCACCCGGCCGCTATGCGGTGATCGCGGTAACGGACCCGGGCCGGGGCATGGACGAGACGACCCAGGAGCGCATGTTCGAGCCGTTCTTCTCATCCCGCCTGGAAGGCAACGGCCTCGGGTTGGCCACCGTGCGCGAAATTGTGTTGCAGCATTACGGGGCGGTGCGAGTACAGAGCGCCCCCGGCGTCGGCACCCGCTTCGAAATCTGGCTCCCCTGCGCGGCGCAGGACCAACTTCTGCCGGGCAAGGACAGCGAGCGGATGTCGGGGCGCGGCGCCGGAGAGACAGTGATGGTGGTCGAGGCCGACCGGGAGCGGCTCCTGCGCCACGAGGAGATACTTGCCGCTCTCGGCTACGAGCCTGTTGGCTTCCTGAGTCCGGAGGAAGCGCTCGCAGCCATGCAGACGCGTCCTGGTCGCTTCGACGCGGCCCTGTTGTGTTGCCACCTCCATGGCGTCGACGTCATGCTGGATCTCGCCGGCGACCTGCACGCCATTACCGCGTCGTTGCCGCTGATCCTGGCGACTGTGTCGCCCAGCGACTTTGCCGCTCCTTCGCTGGCCGGGGCCGGTATCGCGGCCATCGTGCAGAAGCCGTTCACCTCGGGTGAGCTGGCGGACGCGCTTGCAGGAGTGTGCTGCAAGCAGGTCACGACCAGCCAGTTGGAGCCGGCGGCCTGAGGGCAGGCCGGGCGCGCCTCAGGAGGCGCGCCGCGCCCAGCGCTTCGCCGCTGCGAGCTCGGTGAGCAGAGCGCCTGCGGACGAGAGATCCACAGTGTCAAACCCTTCAGTGAAACGGGCATACACGGGCGCCAACAGGTGATAGGCCTGGAGCGAGTCGCCCTGGCTCTGCCACAACCGCGCCAGACTCGCGGAAGCGCGCAGCTCCCATGAGAGAGCGCCCTGTCGCCGCGCCACCTCCAGCGACTCCTGGAACAGGGTCTCCGCCTGGGCGACATTGACGCGGGACTCCTTCAACACCGCTTCACCTTTCACCCGCAACAGCTCGGCCGCGCACCAGCCCGCGAGATCGCTTTTCGCGCGCTGGAGAGCCTCGCCGGGTATGGAGTCCTCGATCAACGCTCCCAGAGCCTCGGAATGCAACGGAGTGCACAACGGGTCCGCGAGCAGTTGGAGACGAGACTCACTGTCGGGGCCGATTTCCCGCCAACGCAGTGCCAGCTCGAGGCAGCGTCCCCACAGCTGCCAGTAGCTCAGCGAGTGCCGGGTCGAGCAATCCAGCAGGATGGTGACCTGCCGCCGAGCCTCCACCAGGTCTCCACGCCATAACGTGACCGCACCGACGCACGTCAACCCATAGCACAATGACAACGGATGTCTTAGAGAAAGCGCACACCTGACGCTGTCGCGACTAGCCTGCAAGGCGTGGTCGGGAAACCCCTGCAACCAAAGTATGTGCGCAAGGACGGCGTGCGCGGCGACCCGGTGGTCGACCGTGCCGCGAATGAATTGCACAGCCGGATCTGGAACATCCGGCCCAACCGGCCATTTGAGCGCTTGCTCGGCGTAATGGCGCGCAACCGTCAGGTTACCGCACAGGTGGTGCGCGAGGGCCATCATTCGGTCAGCCACGAGACCGGCCATCGGCCCACTATCCGCCACGGTGCGAAAACGCTCCGCCAGGGCCAACGCGGGCTGATAGTCCGCGGCCATGATTCGATCGACCCACAGGCCCCACAACGCGCGCTTGCGATACACGAAGTGATCCAACCGCTCGGCAAGACCCAATGCGCTCGCGAATGCAGTGGTCGCCTCCGAAGAGGAGCCTCGCGTGTAGACCAGCGTATCACCGAGTGCAGTGTTGAGCTGCAACTCCAGTGCGGGCTGCGGCGGGTCGATGTCAGGCAACACCTTGAGCGCGAGCGCGATCCGCTCGCGATATTCGTTCAGCAGACAGAGGTTGAACCAGAACGGCGCCGAGGCAGCCGTGAGCCGCACTCCCAGCAGCGCATCGCCTTGCGCGCCGAAGCACCAATCCAAAGCCGTGCGCACATCGTCGATCTTGTGCCCGTTGGCCGCGAGCCATTCGTTGGTGGTCTTGAGGCCCCGTGCCGGCGCGGATTCGCCCCACACACAACACAGCTCGGCGTGGCGACGGCGAATCTCCTGGCTCTCCTCGCTGACCGTCAGCTTCTCGAGCGCATAGGCCCTCGAGGTCTCCAGCAACCGGTACAGAACCTGCCCTTCGGAGGGATGAACGCCCAGCAACGACTTCGAGCCCAGGTTGGTCAGAGCTTCCAGCACATCCGCGGAATCCCCGTCGGCCTCGGCGGCCACGACGCAAGCCGAGGCGACGTCGAACGCCGCCGCAAAAACCGCGAGACGGCGCAACACTGACTGCTCGAAGGATGGCAGCAACTGGTAACTCCAGTCCAACGTCGCGCGCAGGGTCTGATGACGCATCAACGCAGTGCGACGGCCTCCAGTCAACACGCGCAGACGATCATCCAACCGGACAGCCAGCTCGCGGATTCCGAGCTGTGCCACGCGGGCCGCCGCCAGTTCGATCGCCAGTGGCAAACCGTCGACCCGGCGGCAGATATCGGCCACCACCGGCACATCCGCATCCGTGAGAGAAAACGACTCGAGATTGGCGCTCACCCGCTCGGCGAACAATTGAATCGCTGGGAAAGCCAGCGCCGCACTGGCGGATACCGCCGCGGACGGCGGCGGCAGCTCCAGGGGGCCGAGTCGCAATACCCACTCGCCCTTGGCGCGCAACGGCTCCCGGCTCGTGGCGAGGACGTGAATTCCCTGTGCACCGCCCAGGAGCGTCTCCGCCAACGAGGCCGCTCCGTCGATGAGGTGCTCGCAGTTGTCCAATACTACGAGCATCTCCTTGTGCTTCAGGATCGCCACCACCGCCAGGGTCGGATCCGTGTCCACCAGCGGTAATCCGAGCGCCGCGGCGACGGTGACCGGAATCACCGCCGGATCGTTCACCGAGCCCAGGTCGACGAAACAAACGCCGTGGGCATACGAAGACGCCAATTCGTTGGCCACACTCACGGCCACGGTCGTTTTACCTATCCCGCCGGCACCGACTATGGTCATGAACCGGCGCTCGCCCAACCGATGTGTCAGTGTCGTAACCACGTGCTCGCGCCCGATCACGCGCGACAGCGAGGCCGGCAGGTTGTTGATCCGCTCTGTCGGCAACACCGGATCGAGGCCTGATGTGCGACCATTGTCGCAGCGGGTCACCGGCGCAATGAACCGGTAGCCATGGCCCGTTACATTCTCGACATAGCGGCTGCCGGTGCCGCGATCGCCGAGGGCGCGCCGCAGGGCCGCGATATGCACCCGCAACGTGCCTTCTTCGACGACCGTGTCCGGCCAGACACGCTCGCGCAGCTCGTTCTTCTTGACAACTTTTCCGGCGCGCTCGACGAGCGCGACGAGGATTTCCCGTGCGCGGCTGCCCAGTGCCACCGGCTCGTCGGCGCACATCAACACCCGTTGAACGGGAAACAGCCGGAAGGGTCCGAAAGCGAACGCAAGATCGCTTGACATGTGAGTATTCCGTGTCGTGAGTTAGCTAGGGTCGCTGCACGAGCGACGCCCACAGCGCAGAAGGGATTGGCAGCACGGGCAAGTATAACAACCTGCTGTCCGCTGCGGATGCCGGTGGACACCGGCGGGAACGTGGGATTTCTTTCATTACAGCCATCCCACTGCCATCGCGGACACCCTGCGCACGCCGGAGTGTCCGCAGATTTTCGGGGTTGCGCCGCTCAGTACCATTTGCGGCAGACGCGTCGTAACCGCAGCCAGGCCCTCTTCCAACTCGACGCGCGCCAGGGACTCACCGAGGCAGCGATGGACGCCACCGCCGAAGGCCAGATGTCGGGCAGGGTGGTCGGCTCTGCGGATGTTGAAACGCTCGGGCTCCTGGTAGAGCACCGGGTCGCGCATGGCGGAAAGCGTCGATAGCGACACAACGCGTTGCGCTGGAATGATGCGTCCATCGATGTCGATATCCTGCAGGGAAAAACGGGGAATCGAGCCCACGGGAGGCTCGTAACGCAGCACTTCCGAGACGGCACCCGGAATGAGGGCCGGGTCGCCGCAGACGGCTTCCCATTGATCGCGATGTTGTAGCAGCAGGGAAACCAGCGCCGCCATCGCCGTGCGCGCCGTGTCGCTCGCCGCGAGAACGACCGTGGCGACTTGCGACAAAATCTCGACAGCGGTCAGACAGTCCTCCTGCGCAACGATGGCCACGTAGTCCGTCAGAAAGTCATCGCGCGGCGCAACGCGCCGGGCCGCGAGCAGGTTGGTGGTATAGGCCATGAGGTTGCGGGCGGATTGTTCCATTTCGGGAACATCCGCCGGCGTGAACGAGGAGCCCAGGCTCCGGCTCACGCTGTAGATCCAACGCGTGAAACTCGGGATGTCGTCGTCCGGCAGGCCGAGCAACATGCAGATCGTGCGCGCGGGGATGAGTGCCGCGTACTCGTCCAGGAAGTTCATCTCGCCGCGCTCCTCGCGTTGGTCGATCAATCCCGCCGCGATAGCCCTGATTCTGGGCCGCATCGCCGCGATCAGGCGAAAGCCGAAGGCACGCGAGAGCGGCGCGCGGCGGCGCCGATGTGTCGTCCCGTTCGCAAGCAACATCGAATTGGCGAAAATGTCGAACAGCGCGCCCGAGGTAATACCCGCTGCCTGCATCTTTTCCGTTTCGACCTGGCGCGTACGCTCGTCCTTCATCATGCGGTCGACATCGTTGCCGCGAATCACGATGTAGCTGCCGTCCTCGCGCTGAACCAAGGGGGTCAGCGGCCGCAGCTCGCGAAACAGGCCATGCGGGTCGCGATCGAGATCCGCGACTGAAAGTCGCGGAATCTCGTCAAGCGGCCGTTTCAGACTCGAAGTGCCCGGCATGACTACTTCACCACGTACTGAACTTGTGCGAGCGCCATCTGGACTTTCTCCAGGGCCTTGTCCGAGGCAGTGCTCACACAGCTCTGGTAGCGTGCATGGGAAGCGATGTCGTGCAGCACGCCGGGCGAGGTGCCACAAACCGTTTCCGCGGCCCAGCGGATCCGGCGGCGCAGCATCTGGACCCCTTCCGGAGTCGATAAGTTCAGATCGCCGTAGCGAACATGGATCACGCCGTTCGGCTCCTCGGCCTGCGATTCGCTCACGTGTGCCCCGAACATCACCGCCGCCGCTGCCAACACGGCCGTACGACGCAGGATCTGGCTGGCGCCGTTGGAGAACATCGACAGCAACGACTTGCGATCGATCTTCCCGTGCGCGTTACGCGGAATTTCCGTAACGCTGTGCAATGACTCCGGCACCTTGTAATCGGCGAGTTGGGCCTTGGCGCTCGCCATGATGTCGCCGAGAACGTACTTGCCCGTCGCCCCGGCGAGACGGACGAATCCCGCTACCCGCTGGCCGAGCTGGTCGTCCGGCACCCCGACTATGGCCGCATCCGTCACGGCCGGATGCTCGAGCAGTACCCGCTCGACCTCGAACGGTACGATGTTGGATCCGCCCCTCACGATGAGATCCTTCTTGCGTGCCACGAACCACAGATCGTCCTGCTCGCCCTGGCGCGCCAGGTCGCCGGTCCGATACCAACCATCGACGGTGGCCGCCTGAATGTGGCCCGGGCCCTGCCAGTAGCCCACCGTCACGTTCGGTCCGCGAATCAACATCTCGCCAACCGCGCCGCGCACCACCTGCTCACCGCTCTCATCGACCAGGCGCACCTGGGCCCCGGGGGCCATCCGGCTGACCGGGCCGGCCTTCAGTCCATGGACCAGGGAGCCGACGACTTCCGTGGCCGCCCATACCGAGCGCAGGTGAACGCCGAAGATTTCCGGGAATTCTTCCTCCACCCTATGCGGACAGACGTCTCCGACGCTCACACAGAACTCGAGCGAATCGACCTTGCGCGGCCGCGCCCGCTGCCGCCGCAGTAGCTCGGTGAACATCACGGGCATCCCGACCAGCCAGGTGCCGTAGTAGCGCTCGATGGAATCGAGCACTGCATCGGGCTCGAAGCGCTCGACGAGGATCTGGATCGCGCCGTAACGCAGGCAGCCCAGCAGTACGAAGAAGCCGGTCGCGTGCACCACTGGAACCATGTTGATGGCGATCTGTGCGCGATCAAGTCCTAGTGCCGCGCACGCGCGCAAGGCTGCGACCAGTGTGGCTGCGGTATGTGTAACGAACTTCGGCTCACCAGTCGTCCCGGAGGTGCACAGAAGTACGGCGGGCTCGTTCACGCCAGGCGTATCCAACACGACATCTTCCTCGCGGCTCTCCAGCAGGCTCGTCCACGAGCGTGAGCGCCACGGTGCCGGTACATCGCCCACTACAAAACGCGCATCGGGGCGCAGGATCTCCGGCTCGATCCCATCGATCAGCGGGAACAGGCTCGCCTGGCCGATGTACATGGCCGGTTGCAGGCGTTTCAACACCGAGCGCAGCTCCGGCGTTTTGTAGCGGGTATTGAGCGGTGCGGCGATGGCACCGATACGGAAGCACGCGAAATAGGCGACCACGAGTTCGGCAACGTTGAACATGTGCAGCGCGACCCGGTCGCCTTTGCGCACGCCACGGGCGTGCATGCCCTGCGCAGCCTGCTCTACAGCGATCGCCAACCGCCGGTAGCTCCAGATGGTCCGTCCCGAAATCAGGGCGACCCCATCCGGATTGCTGTCGGCCTGAAAGTAAAGCGCGCTGAGGGGTGTTGTAGAGTCCATCTTTCTATCTCCGCATCGCCGGCGATGTTGCCGGCTGACGGTGCACAGAATCATCGCGACCGGTTTCGCCGTAATTTCACGTGGGCTACCGTTGTAACGCAGCCGTCGCACCTGAAACTTTCAGACACCCGAGCCCCTGCAATGTCGCTTCCACGGCCTGATCCAGCGGCGTATGCGGCTCTCGTCCGAGCACCTCCCGCAGGCGCGTGTTGTCCATGCGCAGCGGCGCCCGCCACAGGTAGCGCATCTCTCCCATTTCACGGAACGTCGTCACGAAAGGCGCGAGGACCGTCAACAGCCACCATGGAAAGCCTGTAATTTTCGGCTCCGCGCGCTCGTACCGGGCCACGACGCGACGCATGGCCGCGAGCATTTGTGTGCCGTCCGCGTCCCAGTGGCCCGCCATGTGAAAGGTTGCGAAAGGCTCGAGCGTAGCGCGCTTGTCGAGCAATTCCAGAACGGTGCGCGCGACGTCGGGAACATAACTCCACGTGTGTCCCGTACCCGGCTTGCCGGGGTCATAAACCCTGGTTATGGGACGTTTGGGCCGTACGAGTCCCTGCGAGAACCAACTGTTGGCAGTCCTGGGACCGAAAAAATCTCCCGCCCGCACGATCAACACGCGGCCGCCGCGAGCCGCGTAACCGCTCAGCCGTCGCTCCATGGCGACACGGATCGCGCCCTTGCGTGTTGTCGGATTCTGCGGAGACTTTTCCGAAAGGATATTGAAAGCATCGGGACCGAAGTTATAGATGGTCCCGGGCAGAACGACGGTTGCACGCGCGGGCTCCGCGGCTGCGATGGTGTTATCCAACATTGGCAATACCACCTTCGGCCAGTTGCGATATCCCGGCGGATTGACCGCGTGCACGATGACAGCTGCGCCCCGGGCCGCCGCGATGACGCTCGCGCGATCCATCGCATCGCCAGTCACCCACGTGATGCCGTCTTTTTGTTCGGCGGGAACACCGGCGCCACGCCGCAACGCCCGAACCTGCCAACCGGAATCGCGCATCTGGCGTGCGATTTCGCCACCGATACCGCCCGTGGCACCCAGAACCAGAACGACTCGCCCATCCATCATGACTCTTCTCCCGTGGCCCATGCAGGGGCTGATGGGAGCGATTCTGAGGACCGGTCGCCTGGTATGGAATTGCCGAGAGTGAGCTACCTGCTATACATTTCTGTATGACCTCCGATATTGGCTGGGAACTCTATCGCTCCTTTCTCGGCGTCCTGAGAGAGGGTTCGCTGTCAGGTGCGGCCCGCGCGCTTGGCGTAGCGCAACCGACTGTAGGGCGGCACGTCGCCGCGCTGGAGAAGGCGCTCGGACTTGCACTGTTCACCCGCTCGCCCACCGGACTTCTGCCGACCGACTCGGCGCTGGCACTGCAATCTCATGCTGAGGCGATGGCAAGTACCGCCGCCGCGCTGGAGCGAACGGCCGCCAGCCAGGGAGACGGCGTACGCGGCGTAGTGCGCATCACGGCGAGCGATGTCATCGGCGTCGAAGTTCTGCCCGCCATCGTCGGCCGATTGCATGCCGAGCATCGGGAGCTGAAGATCGAGCTGCTGTTGACCAACAAGGTCCAGGACCTGTTGCGCCGGGAAGCCGACATTGCCGTGCGCATGACTCCGCCCCGGCAGGAAACACTGGTAGCCCGCCGCATCGGACAGATCGAGCTGGGCCTGCATGCCACCCGGCAGTATCTCGCTCGCTACGGCACGCCGCGTAATATCGCCGAGCTGCAGCAACACAGTCTCATCGGTTTCGATCAGCCGAGCGCTTTCATTCGCGGCGTCGCGAAGTCGCTCCCGGCCTACAGCCGCGACCTGTTCTCGCTCCGCACGGACAGCGACCTGGCGCAACTGGCCATGATTCGCTCAGGAGCCGGCATCGGCATGTGCCAGGTACCCCTCGCCCGGCGCGATGCGACGTTGGTGCGGGTTTTGCCACGGCAGGTGTCGCTGCCGCTCGAAACTTGGGTCACACTGCACGAGGACCTGCGCAACCGGCCGGGCTGCCGCGTGACATTCGAGGCGCTGGTGGCCGGACTGACCCAACATGTTACTGACGGGAGGGAGCGGTAACAGCCTGGTCGGGTCCGGTTCCAGTCCGGAAAGCGATGACGTTCTTGCCGAAGTAACGGGGCGCGGCGATCGCTTTGAAGAGCTCCGCGGGACTGGCGGGCTTGGTGAGGTGCTCGTCGAAGCCCGCCTCACGCGTGCGCGCCAGGTCCCCGGGCTGTCCCATGCCGGTGAGCGCCACGATCTTCACCACCCTGCCCCACGGTTGCTTGCGCATCATTTTCGCCAGCTCTATACCATCCGGCGGTGGCATGTTGAGATCGACGAACGCCACGTCGGGAACCCATTGCTGGGCTGTCGCAAATGCACTGCTGCCGTCGAAGCAGGTCCGGACCGAGTGCCCGTTGCTTTCCAACAGAGCGCTCAGGCTTCGGGCCGCATCCGCATTGTCGTCGACGACGAGTATGCGACGGCTGGACGGGTTGGGTTGTGCGCCAGGCACCTCTGTGGCACCGACCGACGGCGCTTGCGACAAGGGTAGATGCACGTCGAACTCACTGCCCATGCCGACGCCGGCGCTATGAGCCGTGATCTCACCACCATGCAACGTGACCAGGGAGCGCGCCAGGGCCAGACCCAGCCCCAAGCCGGCTGCCGCCTGGGTCTTGCTGGCATCCAACTGCACGAAAGTGTCGAAAATCCGGTTGAGATCGGCCGCGGGGATCCCTATTCCGTTGTCACGAATCGAAATGACCGCGATCGGACCCTCGGCACGCATCGATAGCTCGATACGTCCACTGGCGGGTGTGTACTTGGCGGCGTTGTTGAGGAGATTCGCGATCACCTGGGCGAGGCGTGTCGGATCGCCATCGACGTGGAACGTTCGGGGCGCGTACCGCACCACGAGCTCGTGCGACTTCCCCTCGATGTTGGGCCGGGCCGTTTCGATGGCCGCATTGACGAAGGACTCGACGGCGACTTTCTCCCGATGCAACTCGAGCTTGCCGCGATCGAGACGACTCACGTCCAGCAGGTCGTCGATCAGGCGCGTCACCAGGCCGAGCTGCCGGTCCATCATGGCATAAATGTCCTGGGGGCCCTCCGGCATGCGGCGCTTGAGAATGGCAATGCCGTTGCGGATGGGCGCGAGCGGATTGCGCAGCTCGTGGGAGAGGGTGGCGAGGAACAGGCTCTTGATCGAATCCGCCCGTTGCAGGTCGGCCGCGTGTTGTTTCAACTCCAGCGCCACCTCCTTGAACATCTCCTGCGAGCGGCGGTAGTCATCGCGCGCCTTCCGCATGGTCTCGCCGAGACCAATGATCAGAACGCAGGTTGCGCCGTACACGATGAGTCCGAGCACGGCGCTCCAGGTCGCGGCCGCTGCGAAACTCTCCGGCGTACCGAGCAGCAAAGTCGTGCCCAGGAGCCCCACCACCGCGGCGACGACCGCAGGCCCCCATCCCCCCATCCATACGGCCACGGCGATCGCCCCGAAGAGCGTCGCGTACGGGACGTCCGACTTCAACCAGGGGAGCAAGAACCAACGCAACACGATGGCCGCCGTGGCAATCGCGATGGCGGCGGCATATCGCACCACGACGACCATCGCGTCCTGGCTGCGGCCTTCGGAGGCGAGATCCCCCAGCAGAAATGTCAACAGCAAGTACGAGGAGACCACGGAGCTGCAGCGGGCGACGTACCAGCCAACCGTGAAACGCGCTCCAGAGACGGTGCTGAGGGTCAGATCGGCCGCGGACGCCACCAGAATCAACGCCAGCCACAGGTAGAGCGGATCGTTGAAGGCGCGCTTACGCCAGATCATGTACGCGCCAAGCGCATACACGGCGATCGTCAGCCAGGAAATGGCCTGCGAGGGACCACTGAATTGCTCGTCCAGTATCAGAGTCAGCCGGGTGGTGGAAGCAGCGACAGCGATGGCGGTACACACCCCCAGCGTCAACGCGAGCGCGACATACATCGGCTTCATGGAGAGCGTGCGGCGGGGCGAAGTGGTGCGCGATTCAACGGCAACCGCGGTCGCGACCAGCAGCGCCGTCCCCAGGCGCAGGGCCAGAAACAGAAGGCCCGCCGTATATTGATTGCCGAAGAGCCGATCCTCGCCCAGCGCACCGTTGAAGCTCAGGGTGTAGGCGAGCACCATCCCCGCACTGAACAGGTAGGCGCAGATCAGCAGGAGGAGCGCGGGGCGCCGCTGCGCCGCGTACTGGCGTACCAGCATTGCGACGGTACAGAGATCGGCGAACAGAATGCCGATCCCATAGACCCCCACGACCGTGGGAGCGACCGGAACTCCGCGATCGGCCCAAGGCAGAAAGCCCAGAACGAGCGCTCCGTAGAGAACCGAAAGAAGGGCGAAAATGCGGCGCTGCAGAGGGCTGGCAATCATCCCCCTACTCTCCCATCTGGAAGGAGGGCCGGGCAAGCCGCTGGGACGTGCAGCGCAGCAATATCGGGCGGCCCGCACCGGGGCATGCTAAAACGTAGCCGTGGGATCCTCACGGGGAACGCGATGCTGGTAGTGACGACCGAGAACGTTCCAGGCTACAGGGTCAAGGAAACCAAGGGTCAGGTGTTCGGGGTCGTGGTGCGAAGCCGTGGCCTGGGCGGCAACATCATGGCCGGACTACGCTCCATTGTCGGGGGCGAGATCACCGAGTACACCGAGCTTCTCGAGGAAGCCCGACGCCACGCCGTGGACCGCATGGTGAAAAACGCCAAGCTCATGCAGGCGAACGCCATCGTCATGATGCGCTTCGACTCCTCCGAGATCGGTCAGACCATGAGTGAGATCGTCGCCTACGGCACCGCAGTCATTCTCGAGCCCTCGAGCTGAGCATGTTACGCAGGGTGCTTCTCGTCATCGCCTCGATCATCGCCGCCAGCGGCGCGGCGCTGTTGGTGGTGGGAGTCGTCGGCCCGGGAATCGAGGCGTTGCTCGCCGGAGGCGTGGTCGTCGCCGGCATCATCTTCGAGCGCCGCTACGGCAACAACCAACGGCTGGCGGATGCCCGCTGGCAACCGACCGGCGAGCGCTTCTCCGATCCAACTACGGGGAAGGAAGTCGAAGTCCTCTACGACCCGCAATCCGGCGAGCGCCGCTACGTGGAGCGCTGATCACCGCGCGGCGCGCGTGTACTTGTTGACCCAAGGCAACTTTCATCTGCGGACCGGGCGCAGCTGCAGCGGGGCTCGCAATGCTTCGCAAAGCTTTGTTACATCAGCGCAACCCCTGCAGGGGGGCACCCGAAGTGCCCCTTTTCCTGCCGCAGAGGTAAAATCGCGAGCGTCTGGCTGGTTTTTCTCCAGGAGGCGCTATGAAAACGCACCGACCATGGCAGCCGCACATGGGCAACAGCCCACTGTTCAACCCTTACTCTCCCGCCGGCAGAGCGACCACGCTCGATCATTTCGACCTCATCGAGGAAGAGATGGACGAGACCGAGGCCGCCGCGGCCGAGTCGAAGGACGAGCCCGAAAATCCGCATGCGCTGAGGCATCGGGATTGAGGGCGTTCAGCTGACACCCCGGCTCGGGGTGATCAGGTCCTTCTCACCCGTCGCCCGCTTGTTATGAGCGGGCGACCCCGGTCCCTTCATTACCAACCAACATCGGCTCGTCGAGGCCCGCCGCCAGACCACTGCCCAACGGCAGTTGAGTAGGCGTAGACTGCCGCGTCAAGCCGCTCGAGGGGGAACGGCAGGGGGGGCTCTCATGGCGGAAAAGCGGCATGACTGGTTTTTGAATCAGGTCTTCCAGCACCGCGCGGCCCTGCATCGGTACCTCAGCAAGCTCACTTCCGGCGCGGAAGACATCGAGGACCTGGTCCAGGAAACACTTGTCCGCGTCTACGCCTTGCCGGACTTCCACCAGGTGGAATCCCCCAAGGCCCTGTTGTTCCGGATCGCCCATAACCTCGCCGTCGAGCGCGCCCGGCGCCGGAAAGCCCAGGCGACGGACACAATGGCGGATTTGGAGAGCTTGAGCGTCTTTTCTAATGAGGCGCCCCCGGATGAGCAGACCGACTCGCGCCGTCGCTTCGAGTCGTTCTGCGCGGCGGTCGAGCGCCTGCCGCCTTTGTGCCGGCGGGTGTTCGTGCTCCGCAAGGTGCACAAGCTCTCGCACGCCGAGATTTCGGAGGTCCTCGGGGTTTCCCCGAGCACCATCGAGAAGCACGTGGCCAAGGGTCTGGTGCGCTGTAGGGATTATTTGCGGGAACTGGGTCTGTTGGATGTTGCCGATAGCAAGGCTGGCTCGAGGTCGTTGCGCAGCGTCAGAGACGGCGGGAGCGCTGAATGAGCGAAGTCGTTAAATTACGCACGCGCGCGGAGATCGAGGAAGAGGCCGCCGTGTGGATCTGGCGAATGGATTCCGGCACGGCCGGAAACGCTGATCCGGAAGCCTTCGAGGTTTGGTTGCGGCAGGACCCGCGGCATCGTCGTGTGTACGAGGAATTGACGAAGGTCTGGGAGTCCCTGAACGGTCTTCCGGACCCTCAACACGCGCATCCGTTGCCGGCACGCTCCCGCAATCACTGGTGGCTCGCGGCGGCTGCAGCCATCGTCGCGGCGGTCGGGGGAGTGTCCTGGGTATTGTACAAAGGTAACGAGACCCAGACGCTGGCCACGGCGGTGGGCCAGCACAGAAACATCACGTTGTCCGACGGCACCAACGTCACCCTCAATACCAACACCATCGTAGAGACCAACTTCAGCCGCAAAGCCCGGGAGATCTACCTGCGCAAGGGCGAGGCTCATTTCGAGGTCGCGCAGGACCGCTCGCGACCCTTCCTCGTACACGCCGGCGATGCCGTGGTGCGCGCCATCGGCACGGAATTCGAGGTCCGCCTGCGAAGCGACCAGCATGTGGATGTCCTCGTCAACGAAGGCCGCGTGGAAGTGGAGCCTGACGCGGCCAATCCGCAGCCACGCGCGGCCGGAACGCACGCTACGGCCATTCCGGTCATTGCCGTACGTGCGGTCAGCGCCGGACAGCAGCTCTCCACCGCCACCACGGATTACGCCGTAATCCCCATCAGCGCCGAGCAATTGTCGAGCGAGCTCGCGTGGCGCGACGGCGCGGTCGTCTTCGACAGCGCGCCGCTGTCCGAAGCCATTACTGAAATCCAACGTTATACCGACGCCCGCATCGTCATCAGCGATGCAACGATTGGCACCTTGCCTGTCGGCGGCCGCTTCAAAACCGACGATCTGCAAGGATTTCTAGACGGTCTCGAGGCTGCGTTGCCGGTCAAGATCCGCCGGACTTCCGACGGGCTCGTGTACGTCGATCCCCGTCGCTGATCTCCTCATCACTCCCCTCGCCGCGGCACGCGAATAAATTCTGCGCGCCGGAGTAGTGCCTTTTTCGCCGCGAACCGTCTCTTGTGTAGCAGAGGGGAGTGGAATGCGAGTTGTATCTTTGGCGCAACGAGCGATGCTGCGGTGTTTGGCACTGACGCTGATCGCGACACACGCCTACGCTGATGCCACGCTACGGCACTTCGACATCCAGTCCGAGGTGGCCGCGCTCGCGCTGAAGGAGTTCGCGCGCCAGGCCGACATCAGTCTCGTGTTCTCCTCCACTGTGGTTGCGAACCGGCAGACCAGCGGTATTCACGGCGATTTCACCGTGATCGAGGCTCTGCGCAAGCTGTTGGACGGCTCCGGCCTGTCCTTCAAACAGGTGAGCGCCAACACCATCGCCATCAACGTCGCAAACAGTGCCTCCAGCCCGGACCCACCGGTGCAGGCACCCGCGGCCGACCGGAAGCCCGCGGGCGACGAGTCAAAAACCGAGGGGAGTAACAACATGAGTCATCGAGGCTTTTTCACCCGCCTGGCCAGTGCGTTCGCGCTGACTGGCGCGACCCTGGCCGGCAGTCATGCTTATGGCCAGGAACCCGCCAACAACAACGAGGTGCAGACCGTGGACGCGAGCACGGCGAGCACCAGCAACCTCGAAGAGGTCGTGGTGACCGGCACGCCCACGGCGGGGGGTGTCAAGAAACTGGATGCCAGCTTCTCGATCAGCACCGCCAGCCTGGAGGAGATCAAGGATGCGCAGCCCTCGAGCGCCGCCGACCTGCTGAAGATCGTGCCGGGCGTATGGGCGGAATCGAGTGCCGGTGAGTCCGGCGCCAACATCGAGCTGGCGGGCTTTCCCGGCGGCGGCGATGCCCCCTACGTCACCTACCAGATCAACGGCTCGCCGATCTTCCCCTCCTCGGGCAACATCTCCTTCATGGACAACTCGTCGCTGTTCCGCATCGACGAGAGCATCGAGCGCGCCGAGGTTCTCCAGGGCGGCCCGGGTGTCGTGTTCTCCAACGGCCAGCTCGGAGCCACCGCGAACTTCATTCTTCGCCAGGGCACGGCGGACCCTCACGGCGACATCGGTCTGACGGTGGGAACCGACCACGGCTATCGCGTCGATGGCTTCTATGGCGGCCCCCTGACCCAGGACTGGTTCGTGAGCTTCGGCGGTTTCTACCGGTATTCGGAAGGGGTGCGCAACTCGCAGTTTCCGGCGGACAACGGCGGCCAGTTGACGGGCACCCTGGCCCACAAGTGGGACAGCGGCAAGATCTTGTTCTACGCGCGCGTGCTCAACGACAAGAACCTGTTCATCACGGACATTCCCGTCACGGTGTCGGGTACCGGCAAGAGCCAGAGCGTGTCGGCCTTCCCGGGCTTCAATCCCAACAACGGAACGTTCGCCGGCGACGGCTTGCGCAGCATAACAGTCCAGGAGGCCCCTGGAGAGGCGCCCATCAGTGCCGACCTGGCGGACGGGCGCGGCGCGAGCCTCCACACGTTCGGCAACAACATCGACGTACAGCTCAACGACATCGTCGCCTTCAGCAACAAGATGCAGTACACCGGCGGCGACGTGAATTGCTACTGCCTGTTCAACAATCTGGCGCCGCAGACACTCGGCTCCTTCATCGACCAGCAGATCGCCACGGTGAACGCCAACAGCGCGATCACGGGCCCTTATGGCCTGGCGACCGCCGGCACGGCCTCACTGGTGAGCACGAAAGCGGCTCTGGACCCGAACTCCTATATCGCCTCACTCGGTTTCTGGATCGTGCGCAAGCAGATTCAGTCATTCACCGATGACATGCGCTTCAGCTTCGACCTCTTCCCGGGCAACACCCTGACGGTGGGCGGCTATGTCGCCGCGTATTCTTCGGACGACCGCTGGTGGCTGGGTAACAACGAGCTGGTCACGGCCACTCCGAATGCGCAGCTGATCAACCTCACGCTCAACAACGGCGTCAATGTGACCAACAACGCCGGCTTGCTCGGCTCGTCCTTCTTCAACCTCATCGAGAACTGGAGCGGCCTGAACACGGCCCTGTTCTTCTCCGACTCCTGGAAGTGGGGCCAGTGGCTGTTCGATGCGGGCTATCGCATCGAACAGCAGAAGGATCACGGCTCGATCGGCAACACCACGAGCGCGGATCTCGACAACGACCCGCGCAATCTTTACAGCAAGGGCGTGAGCGTCCCCGACGGAACCTACAACCAGGGGGTGAGCTGCGACAACTCGGGCTCGAAGGCTTGCAGCGAATTCAATCATACCCTGGGCTCGTGGTCGCTGGGAGCGAACTACGAGATCACCCCGCACATGGCGGTATTCGGGCGAATCAATCACGGTGTTCACTTCCCGGGCTTCGACGACCTGCGCAGCGGCACACCACAGACGCAACAGATCGACAACTACGAGGTCGGCTACCGGGCGCAGACGAGCACGATCTATGGCGTAGTCGATGTCTTCCGTCGCAAATTCCAGGGCGTGCCCTACCAGCAGTTCACGAACACCGGCGAAAATATCACCGCGACCTACAACGCCTCCTCGTACGGCGTGAACGTGGAAGGGGACTGGCATCCCATTCCCCCGTTCTCACTCAACATCAGCGGTAACTGGCAGCATGCGATCTATACCGGCTACGCGTCAGCCACGGCGGGCGGTGCCGATTACAGCGGCCTCACACTGCAACGCCAGCCGCGCTTGCAGTTCCGGATCACGCCCTCGTACGAGCTGCCCCTGCAAATGGTGGACCTGCGCTTCTTCGCCACCTATTCGTACATCGGACTGCGCTACTCCGATATCGCCAACCAGCAGATCCTGCCCGACTACTACACACTCGATGCTGGCGCGGTGGCGGAGATCGGGCATAATTTCGAGGTGCGCGTGCAAGGAACGAATCTCACCAACCAGATCGGCCTGACCGAGGGTAACGCGCGCATCGCCGTCGGCTCAGGCAGCGGCATCGCCAACAACTTCGAGATGGTCCGGCCCATCTTCGGCCGCGAGGTCACGGTGCAGCTGCGGTACAAGTTCTGATGCGAGCCGAAGCTCTGCGAGAGGTGCGGGCACTGCCCGCACTGACGGCGCTGCTGCTCGCCGCCTGCACCCAACCCAAGGAGC
>DAITMW010000083.1:16092-24015 GCA_036834945.1 Steroidobacteraceae bacterium | reverse complement strand
ATGCGCCGGTCATGTTGGTGACAGTTGGCGGGTGTCAGGTCACCAATTGGGCGTCGAGGGTGATTTCGGTTTTCAGCAGTTTGGAAACCGGGCAGCCGGCTTTGGCCTTGGCGGCGAGCTCCTGGAATGTGGCCTGGGTGGCGCCGGGGATTTTCGCCTTCAGGGTCAGGTGGACGGCGGTGATCGCGAAGCCGCCTTCGACCTGCTCGAGGGTGACTTCGGCGGAGGTGTCCATCTGGTCGGCGACCAGTTTGGCTTCTCCCAGGATGAGTGACAGGGCCATGGTGAAGCAGCCGGCGTGGGCGGCGCCGATGAGCTCTTCGGGGTTGGTGCCGCGCTGGCCTTCGAAGCGGCTGGCGAAGCCGTAGGGGTAGGCTTGCAGCGCGCCGCTTTCGGTCGAGATGCTGCCTTTGCCGTCCTTGAGTCCGCCTTTCCAGGCTGCTGATGCGCGTCGTTTGATCTTCATTGCGTCGGTCTCCGATGTTGGTCCGCCGCGGCAGCATTCGGGTACTGTCCTTGCTAGGAACGTCCAAGACGCCGCGGCGGGCGGTTTGCCTGTGGATCGGGTTATTATGCCGCTTACCGGCAATCCTATACACTGCCGCCCCGGTTCCGGCCCGGACGTACAAGTCATCGCATGATTGCTTTTCAGGGGGTCTCGAAGTCATTTGACGAGGGGCGCGATTTCGCCGTGCGCGACGTGAGTTTCAGCGTTGCTTCGCGGGCGTTCGTGGCTCTCGTCGGGGATTCCGGGTCGGGTAAGACGACGCTGCTGAAGATGATCAATCGCCTGATCGAGCCCGATCAGGGCACGGTGAGCGTGGCCGGGGAATCGGTGAGTGCCATGGCCGGTTACATTCTGCGGCGCCGGATCGGGTACGTCTTTCAGGGCATCGGTCTGTTCCCGCACATGAGTGTGGCCGAGAACATCGGCATCACGCCGCAGCTGCTGGGTTGGTCACAGGGTGATATCGATGCCCGCACGGCTGAACTGATCGATCTCGTCGAGTTGCCGCGCAGCTATCTCACTCGCATGCCGTCGGAGCTGTCTGGCGGACAGAGGCAGCGCGTCGGCGTGGCGCGTGCACTCGCGGCGCGACCGTCGATCATGCTGATGGATGAGCCGTTTGGGGCTCTTGATCCGGTTACGCGCGACACACTGGGCTCCGAATATCGACGACTTCACGACACGATGGGACTCACCACCGTAATGGTGACGCACGACGTCATGGAGGCCGTGCTGTTAGGTGACAGGATCATAGTCGTGCGCCAGGGTGAGATCGTTGCGGACGGAGCGCCGCACGAGTTGTTCAACTCGCACCCGGACGCTGGTGTCCGGGCGTTGATGGATATGCCACGCCGCCAGGCGGAGCGGGTCCGGATTCTCATGCAGGAACGAGCTGCGCGTGAGTGAACGTTTCCTCGCGGCAGCGCGTTTGCTGCCGGATTACCTGGGGCAGCACGTTCTGCTCAGCGCGGCAGCGCTGGGGCTCGGATTTCTCATCAGCGTGCCGCTCGTGGTTGCTGCCAGTCGGAACGCCAGGATCCGTTGGCCGGTGCTCGGTTTCGCGAGTGTCGTGCAGACGGTCCCCAGTCTCGCGTTGCTGGCGCTCTTCTATCCACTGCTGTTGGCGATTTCCACCGGTTGGCGCCACCTGTTCGGTCATGGTTTCTCGGCGCTCGGATTCCTGCCATCGCTCCTCGCCCTGACGCTGTACTCGATGTTGCCTATCCTGCGCAACGGCGTGACCGGACTGACGAACCTCGACCCCGCGGTCATCGAGGCGGCGCGCGGTGTCGGCATGACGAACCGGCAACGGCTGTTGCGTATTGAGTTGCCACTGGCGGCGCCGGTTCTGATGGCCGGTGTGCGGACGGCCGCGGTGTGGGTGATCGGCGGCGCAACACTGTCGACACCTGTAGGGCAGACGAGCCTGGGGAACTATATTTTCTCCGGGCTACAGGTGGAGGACTGGGTCTCGGTCCTGTTTGGTTGCGTTGCCGCCGTCGCTCTGGCACTCATTGCCGACCAATTGCTCGGGCTCATCGAGGTTGGCGTCGCCACGCGTCGGCCCCGGATTGCCTGGCTCGGTCTCGGAGTGTTGCTCGCTGGAGTCGGCGCGGCGGGGGCGGGCTCGTGGGCCGTATCCGGGAAGCCCGCGTACATCGTGGGCGCCAAGAATTTCGCCGAGCAATACATTCTGGCGGCGCTCATGACGGACCGGATCCACGAGGAGGGATCGGCTGCCAAGGCCCGGGTCGATCTCGGCTCGGTCATCGCGTTCCGGGCGCTTGCCAGCAATGGCATCGACGCGTATGTCGACTACTCCGGCACGGTGTGGTCCACGATCATGAAGCGCAACGACTCCCTTCCGCGCCAGCAGATGCTGCAGCAGATGACGAAGCAACTCCGCGAGGAGCACGGTGTCGTCGTGCTGGGTGCGCTCGGGTTCGAGAATGCGTATGCATTGGCCATGCGACGCGATCGTGCCGAGGAGTTCGGTATCCACTCGATCGCCGATCTCGCGAAACATGCGTCGGAGTTGAGTATCGGCGGTGACTTCGAGTTTTTCGCCCGGACCGAGTGGCAGGCGTTGCGGGACCGGTACGGCTTGCGCTTTCGCGAGCAACGCCAGTTCCAACCGACGTTTCTCTATAAAGCCGTTGCGACGAGGGAGGTGGACGTCATTTCCGCGGCCACCAGTGATGGCAGGATCCGTGCTTACGACCTCGTCGTGTTGGAAGATCCGATGCAGGTCATCCCGCCGTACGATGCGATCCTGATGCTCTCTCCCGCTCGTGCATCCGATCCCGTGTTACGGCGCGCGCTCGGTCCTCTCGTCGGCGCCGTTCCGATCGATCTCATGCGTCAGGCCAACTACAGGGTCGATCGTGACACGGACCGCATATCGCCAGCGCAGGCCGCGCGCTGGCTGGAGAGTCAAATTCACTCCAGGTGAGTCATTTCCGCAGCAGGTCGATGGCGACCGAGGTCATAGCCGTGACGCCGGTTCGCAGGGTCGGCTCGGGGTCCGGTTGAAAACGGGCGGTATGCAGACCCGGTAGGAGTTTGCCGTCGGCCTGGGCCGCGGCATAGCGGGCAGGGCTCATGGCGCCGAGCCAGAACATGACCGTGGGGATCTTGTGCCCCTCGAGCCCGAATTGCCCGAAATCCTCGCTGACCATGATGGGGTCTTCATCGAAGACGTTCTGCGCGCCCAGCGCGGTGACAAGTGCTGTTTTGACCCGCGCCGTGAGAGCTGGATCGTTGTAGGTGACGGGAGTGGATTCCGCGAGCGTGACGATCGGCGCGCGATCCGCGGGAACACCTGCGGATAGTGCGACGCCCTGCGCGGTGCGCTTTACACCGTCGATGATGATCTGCATGGCCTTGTCGCTGAAGGCGCGAGCCGACAACTCCAACTTCACCTGTTCCGGAATGACGTTACGCTTGGCTCCTCCGTGGACATCACCTATGGTCACCACTGTCGGATCGCGTGGATTCTGTTGGCGGCTGACGATGGTCTGCGCCTGGACGATGAACTCTCCTGCCATGACGACGGGGTCTTTGCCCTCTTGCGGACGGGCGCCATGGCCACCCACCCCACGTAAAACGACATCGATCGATGTCATACCTGCCAACGCCGCGCCACTGGTGACAGACACCGTTCCCGCGGCGCGCGTGTTGGTGTCGTGCAATGCGATCGCTTCGTCGGGCGTGCCGAAGCGCTCATAGAGGTGATCCGCCAGCATGGCCTTGGCGCCGTCGACCATCTCTTCGGCCGGCTGACCGATCAGCATCACGGTCCCGTGCCATTGCTTTTTCAGGGCGGCGAGCGCGCGTGCCGTCCCGATCATCGTCGTGATGTGGATGTCATGGCCGCAGGCGTGCATCACCCCGACATCCTGGCCACTGTCATTCTTTGTTCTGACCTGGCTCGCATAGCTGAGGCCGGTTTCCTCCGTTACGGGCAACGCGTCGAGATCCGTTCGGATGAGTAATCGCCGACCGGGGCCATTCTGGAGAATCGCGACGACCCCGTATGCCTGGCTGCCGTCTGGATATTTGCCCACGCGCTCCGTCACGGTGTAGCCGGCCTTGCGCAGCTCGGCGGCCAGCAGCGCCGAGGTGTGCTCTTCGTGGTGCGACAACTCCGGATGGGTGTGGAGCCCCTTGTAGGTCTCCACGAGGTTGGAGGTCTCGCTGCTGACGACTGACGACAGGTTCTGGGCCCAAATGGGGGCCGCGGACAGACAGGTCAGGAGTACAAATAAGCCGGTTGCGGTTTTCATGACGGCTAGTGTATTCCAAAGTCGACATCCGTGGCCCTGGTGGTCCAGACCTTCGCTCGAGTTGCGGTTGGGCCCGGGGCTCACGCATGATGCGCCGGGAGAACGGTAAGGGTGGTGTTAACGGGAGATAACCGTGGCCGCGACAAACCTGCCGATTTACGAGCGGGGGATCGAGAAGTCCCACCGCCGCGTCATTTTTGCCTCCAGCCTGGGGACCGTGTTCGAGTGGTATGACTTCTACCTGTACGGCTCCCTGGCCGCGATCATCTCGAAGCAGTTCTTTTCCGGGGTGAATGAGACCACCGGGTTCATCTTTGCTCTATTGGCGTTCGCCGCGGGATTCGCGGTGCGGCCGTTCGGGGCCCTGGTATTCGGGCGTCTCGGCGACCTGGTCGGGCGCAAGTACACCTTCCTGATTACGATTGTCATCATGGGCCTGTCCACCGCGTTGGTCGGCGTGTTGCCTGGGTATGCCCAGATTGGCGTTGCCGCGCCCATCATCCTGGTGGCCCTGCGAATGTTGCAGGGACTCGCGTTGGGCGGCGAGTACGGCGGTGCGGCCACCTACGTTGGTGAGCATGCGCCTCCCAACAAACGAGGTCTGTATACGAGCTGGATTCAGACGACGGCCACTCTCGGCCTGTTCCTGAGCCTGGTCGTCATCCTGGTCTGCCGGTCGTTGCTGGGCGGCGGCTTCGATATTTGGGGCTGGCGGATTCCGTTCCTGGTGTCGATCGCCCTGTTGGCGATCTCGGTCTACATCCGGCTGCAGCTGTCCGAATCCCCGGTCTTCCTGGCCATGAAAGAGGCGGGCGCCACCGCGAAGGCGCCTCTCACCGAGTCTTTCGGGCGCTGGAGCAACCTGCGGCTGGTCATCCTGGCACTCCTCGGCGCGACGGCCGGCCAGGCGGTCGTGTGGTACTGCGGTCAGTTCTACTCACTGTTCTTTTTGACGCAGGTGCTGAAAGTCGATGCGCAACCGGCCAACCTGTTGGTCGCGGCGTCGTTGCTGATCGCGACACCATTTTTCGTGGTGTTCGGGCGGCTCTCCGACCGGATCGGCCGCAAGAAGGTGGTGCTGGCGGGATGCCTGCTGGCGGCGCTCACGTATTTCCCGATCTTCAAAGGCATCACTCACTTCGCCAATCCCGCGATCGCGACCGCCGCGACCAGCGCACCGGTGACAGTGCGCGCGGACCCCGAGTCCTGTCACTTCCAGTTCGATCCAGTGGGCAAGAAGAAATTCGTGCAATCCTGCGATATCGCCAAAGCCGCGCTCGCCAAGGCCGGAGTGCCTTATCAGACCGAGCGCTCGCCGGTGGGGAGCGTCGCGCGCGTTCGCATCGGCTCGGAGGAGGTCGCCTCCTTCGAGGGCGGCGTCATGTCCGCGGGAGATTTCAAGTCCGCCAGCGAGCAGTTCTCCAAGGACCTGAGCGCGAAGTTGAAAGCGGCGGGGTATCCCGCCAAGGCGGATCCAGCCCAGATCAACTACCCGGTGGTGTTGCTGCTGCTCGTCATCCTGGTGTTGTATGTGACCATGGTCTACGGGCCGATCGCGGCCTGGCTGGTGGAGCTGTTTCCCGCGCGGATCCGCTACACGTCGATGTCATTGCCGTACCACATCGGCAACGGTTGGTTTGGCGGGTTCCTGCCGACGGTGGCGTTCGCGCTCGTGGCGCTCACTGGCGATATCTACTACGGCCTGTGGTATCCGATCGTGGTGGCGCTCGGGACGACCATCATTGGCGTGCTGTTCTTGCCGGAGACTCGTGGGAAGGCGGTGGAGTAGCCGCTACACGAAACCTATCGCTCGGCCCGCCATGCTCACCGCAAACCACAGGACGAGCGATAGGGCTACGCTGGTACGCGCCAGCCAGGGACTGGGGGTCTCGTATCGCGCAATCCTGCGGACCAACCCTGCCTGGACGATGACGGCGGCTACGAGCAGGAGCATCTTCACGTCGAAGGCCGGGTTGTAGAAGTAGTGCCTCGGGCTGCCGATGAACATCAGCGCGCCGCTGACGACGGCCAGCGCCAATCCCGACCAAAGAAGGCGTAGCGCCTGACTCGCTACTTGCGGCACCGCTTGCTGCTGGAGGATGAGTCCGAGCAGCCTCAGGCTGATCAGAACGAGTGCGGCGAGCAGCAGCACGAAACCCATGACATGGAAGACCTGGAACCCGGCGATCAGCAAGTGGTTGGACTTGCTGATGGCGTGCGACAGGGCGGTGCTTTGGATGAAGGTCAGAGCGTCGGCGGTTGTCATGTCGGGAGCTGTGGCGTTGGATGGGTTGCGGCCCTTCAGGACCAGTGCGGCAGGTAGGCAATCAGGCGTCCGCAGATGATCACCAGTGTCCAGATCGCCAGGGAGGCCGCGCCCGCGTATCTGACACCCCGCGGCAGGCTCGTGCGCTCCGGCGCAAGCGCGCCGACACGCCGGGCAATCACAAACTCGAAGTACAGGGCGTTCAGGCCGGCGAGGCCGATGAAAGCGAACTTGAACACCCAGGCCGGGCTGGCAATGACCTCGGCAGCCTCCGCCCAGAAAAGCAGTCCACCCGAGAGGAACACGAGGGCGAAGCCGCATAGCACGTACGGGCGCAGACCGTGGAGCACGTCGGCCGCGGGAATCTGCCGTAAGAACAGCCCCATCAGGCGCAGGTCGGTCAGAAAGATCAATCCAACCGAGATCGATAGCGCGATCAGGTGTGTTCCTTCGATGACTGGAAACGCATAGCGAGATTCCGCGATGGCGGTGCCCACCGTCGTGGACTCGATGGCGTTGGCAATGGAGGCGATGGTCTGCATGTCTTCTGTTGAGCCTTATTGAGCCGGGCCGCTGTCGGCTCCGACAACCTGGCCGAAGGGGCCGTTGTTCTCCACGCACGGACGCTCGTAGTGATCCGCGATGAGCTGCGTGCCTTTGTGGTTGGCCAGGGGGACTTCGTAATGCCAGTCGTCAGGCCGGTCACCGGCTACATAGCGGCGCATCGGAATGGTGACTGTCCACGGCCGGGTATAGACGGTGGCGTCGGTGAACGTTGCAACATAGTTGAAGCGCTTGCCGCCGCTGTCGAAGATGTAGCGCTCTTCGACATGCACGTTCTCGCTCGCGAATTCCGCGGTCCGGCCGAACCTGGCCTTGGAATTGTTGTTGGTGACGTCGACCACCAGGGTGTTGCCTTCCCAGTGGCCGCGCGAGTCGCCGTTCCAGAGCTTGATGTTGTCGGGGAGGTGTGGCTTGCCGTCCAGGTGAATGAGGCGGGTGCCGGAGTTGAACAGGAAGAGCACGTAGCCCGGGAACTGACGAATCTCGTAGCCGTGCCACTCGAAGGACTTGGGAATGCCGGCCGGTGCGCAGCGCGCGAGCGGCTCGATGTATTCCTGCTTCGTGGCGTTCCAGAAGCCGGCAGCGAGCTCTTGCTGCTTCGTGCGGGCCCAGGGTTGGAAAGGAACCTGGCCATCGGCCGGGTCGCTCACCCGACTGGGTGCGCGGGTCGAGCGAGGACCGAGCGGTCGCTTTCGCGGGACCGGATCGCCCGGAGTGCCTCCCTGTGGGTCGGTGAAGTTGTCGTGGTTGCCGATGGTGTTGGACCAGTCGCCCTGGATGTCGGGCTGGCCGTCGGCGAG
>DAITMW010000083.1:1874-15992 GCA_036834945.1 Steroidobacteraceae bacterium | reverse complement strand
GGTTGCCGATGGTGTTGGACCAGTCGCCCTGGATGTCGGGCTGGCCGTCGGCGAGGCGGTGGCCGGTCCACTTCGACGCCTGGGCGATCGCGGGGACGCTCTTTTCCCAGCGGATGCCGGGGTTGGCGGTGGCCGCGGCGGGCTGCATGGGGGTGGCCGGCGCTGGCGCCGCGGCGGGCTGCGCGGGGGTGGAGGGCCCTGCCGCCGCAGCGGACTGCGCCGAGATGGCCGGCCCCGGCGCCGTGGCGCCCGGCGGCCGGGACTGGGATGTCGCCTGTTGCGCCCCCAGCACCAACGCCGGGACTAACACCAACAGGCCGAACGCGCCGCCGCGCCTCAGTTGTGTTTTATTGCTCATGAGCGATCGGGTAATACTGGTCATAATCGAGCGTGAAGCAGTAGTTCTCGATCAACTGGAAATTCTTTTCCCGGTGGCGATACAGGATCACTTCGATGTCCCAGGGCCGACTGAAAACCTTCGGGTCCTCGATCGTCGCGCGGTAATCGATCGTGTTGGCGTCGAGGAATCTCCACCGCTCGATGACGTGCATGTCGGTGCTGTGGAAATCACCCGCGCGATCCAGCCAGGTTTCATCCTCGAAGTCCGTGACATCGACGACGAGGGTGTCACCGTCCCAGTGACCACGGGAGTCACCGAGCCAGAACTCGTTCTTCTCCAGCGGATGCTCCGTGCCGTTGGTATGGATCGTGCGCACGGAGTGGCCGAACTCGAATACCACCGTGAGGTCTTCGTCTCGCTGCAAGATCTGGAAAGGCTCGGGGTAATAGATGCCGCGCGGCGTCCCCAGCGTCCAGCATTTCAAGCGCGGGTCCTCCTTTGTCCGGGCGGCGAAGTTCTTCTTTTTCTGCTCGAGTGCCGCGGGCAGATAGGGAATGACATTGCCTGCCACGACACCGGCGCCGGGTGGGGCGTCCTTTCGGGTCGAATGAGGCTCGAGGTCGAAATCCGCGGCGCTGGTTGTTTGCCAGATACCCGAGAAGTCCGGTTTACCGTTGAGGCGGGGGATTTTGTCCGCGGCGGCGGCTGCCGCTGGAATGACAGTCATGATTGCCATGGCCGCAGCGGTTGCCATCGCGCCGACGAGCCACAACAGTCGCGGTCGGACCAACACCGGCGTCATTTCCGTGCGCCACCTTGTTGCGGCACATCCTGCGCGCCGCCTGTTTGGAACGTGCGACCGTCATGCAGCGACACCGTGACGGCATAACCGTAAGGGCCGCCGTTCTTGGCGCGATAGCCTTGCACGTGGATTTCGGCCCCGGGCTGGAGATCAGTTTTCAGCAGTCCTTTGCCGGCCAGCGCGTTGGGCGCACCCATCTCGACACCCCAGTTGGTGACCGCCCCATCGGAGCCTTTGACGTCGAAGTAGAGCCAGCTGTGCGGGTTAACCCATCGCGCCTTCGTCACGACGCCGCTGAGATCGATGGGCTTGTCGCCGTCGTACTCCGCCGCGAACGCGTGATGGGCGAGCCCGGGTACCGCCGCGGCGGTAAGGCCTATGAGGGCGACGGCAGGTAGCAGACGATTCAACAATCTCGGCATGGCCTCTCTCCGGTAAACGATCTCGCCTCGGTTGCAAGCCACGGGCCAGTTCTTGACAGCGATGGGACGCGGTGAAGTCGTACCGCGTTGGAGTGAGCTGCTTCCTACGAAGCAGCTTTGGCGGCCGGGCTGCTGCTCCAGAGGCAGCGCCAACCGCCGGTGGCGGGATTCACCTTCTCGCGCTTGCAGACCGGCCCCTCTACTTCGTGGGATTCACTGCGATCCGCTCATACCGCGGTTCCCCTTTTTTGGGGAAGGCGGGTATGACCTGGTTGGGATACCAGAAGGTCATGTGGCAGCTCTCACAGACCTCGTCGAGAACGCCGCCAACGTTGACGAGCGCCTGCGGATCGTGGGCATCAATCGCGATCAACATCTTTTGCGCCGTCTGGCGAAGCGTCAGAGCATATTGATTGAAAGCTCGCCGGTTTCCGGCAATGCGCTTTTCAATCGCGGCGGAATCCAGCGCGCCTGTAGCTTCCGCAGGAAAGGCAGCGTTGGAAAGCCTGCGGTGGTCGACGGTCAGCAGGTTCGCGGCCTCGATGAGTACGATGGCGTGGTGCCGTATGTCCTGCCATTCCTCGGTCGTGCGGGGTTGCTTGTCCTCTTCGCCCGATGGGCTGGTGGTCGTCTCTACGGCGTCCCAGATGCTGTCCGCCGACGCGTCGACCTCCGCTTCCATGAGCTCCTGGATGGTCGCGACAGGCTCGAGCCCTGGCGCGGGAGTTTGTGTGGAGCATGCGGAGACAGCCAGCAGAAAAGCGGACAGTAGGGGGCGACCGGCGACCGCTGCCACTTTGACATCCGACATGTTGATTCCGAAACGAACGACGATGCGTAATCGGGATCAAGCAATTCCAATGCCAAGGCACGAGCCGTTGGCCGGGATAACCTCCCGCGGCACCGGATCCGCCTCGGCCGAGGGATTGCCCTGGGACCCTGCGAGCGCCGGCCTGCCCACTGCACTGCTGCGGGCCAAGCAGCACCGGCCTGGAAGTGCTGAATGCCGTGCATTCCAACACTGGACGGGGCGCTCTCGAGCTCGTTCCCCGTGGGCCTATGAGGTGTAACGCCGATGGCACGCCGGCTGCATACCAGCGCCGCCGCGTCCCATTTACGGCAGCCGGCGCAATCCAACCGTTATCAACATAGGTCCGTTAGTTATGAAGATGCTGAAACTGACATTACTCCTCGTTGGGGCACTGGCCGCGGCGGCGCCGTTGGCCTATTCTGCGGACTCGCCCTCGGGTAGTGGTGCCGCTGCCAAGGTGACTGCCTCCAAGGCTCACGTGCTGTCCCGTGAAGAGCTGGACAAGTTGCTCACGCAACCGGGCAAGGTGCTTGTGATCGACGTGCGGCGTCCCGATGAAGTGAGCGACATCGGTGGAGTGCCGGTCTACCTGAGCATCCAGGCAAGCGAGCTGGAGAAGAGTCTCGCCTGGATCCCGAAGGACCGCCTCATCGTGACGCTGTCGAATCATGCCGGACGGGCCGGCAAGGCGGCCGACCTGCTGGCGGCGCGAGGTTTCAAGGTCGCCGGCGCGGCCGGTGCGCAGACATACGAGCAACAAGGTGGGACGTTGGTGAAGATCGCCCGGCCCGCCACGAACAAATAGCGGGAGCTCCCATGGCAGAACTCATAGAAAATCGGGGCCAGGCCCTGCAACGCGAGTCCGGATCCGGCTCGCAACTGTTCCGGCACGAAGACTGGTGGGCCATCTGGATCGGTCTCGGACTGGTCGCGGTGGCCGCGCTGCTGGTTGCCAACGGCAGCAGCATCAAGTGGGTGGCGATCGCCCCGTCGAAGTGGACCCATCTCAGCGACGCCTTCGGACAATTGCGGGATCACGCGGCACAGTACGTCGCACTGTTCGCACTGTTCACGGTGCTGTTCGGCATCGGCACGAGCGCCCTGGGATACAAGCTGTCGCGCTTCCTGCCGGCTTTCGCTCTCGTGTATGTCGTTACGTTGGTGCTGTATTTCCTGGGCCAATGGGACCAGGCGTCGCACTACAATCTCGAGCCGCCCCTCGTCGCGCTTGCCCTGGGCCTGTTGATTTCCAACACGGTCGGCGCGCCTGC
Organism: Steroidobacteraceae bacterium; assembly: GCA_036834945.1. GTDB lineage: Bacteria > Pseudomonadota > Gammaproteobacteria > Steroidobacterales > Steroidobacteraceae > 13-2-20CM-66-19. The sequence goes on along the minus strand of DAITMW010000083.1, from coordinate 12,346 downwards.
CTGGGCCGACCCGGGCTTGCGGGTTGAGTTTTACATCAAGACCGGCATCGTGTTGCTCGGTGCCGGCCTCCCGCTGACGCTCATCGCGTGGGCCGGTCCTGTCGCGATCGTCCAGGCCGGTATCGTGTCACTCGTAACGTTCGGGGTTATCTACTTCACTGGCGTGAAGCTGGGCCTCGATCGCCGGCTCGCAGCGACGCTCGGCACCGGTGGCGCGGTCTGTGGTGTGTCGGGAGCGATCGCCACGGCCGGAGCGGTCGGGGCCAAAAAGGAGCAGGCCTCGATCGCCATTTCCCTGGTCATCTTCTGGGCCATCGTGACCATCTTTGTATTGCCGTTGGCTGCGCGTGCGCTGAGCCTGCCCACGGGCGTGGCGGGCGCCTGGATCGGAACGTCGGAGTTCGCGGATGCGGCGGGCCTTGCCGCGGCACAGGCCTATGGCGGCTACGCCGGTCACGTACCGGGAATCGAAGGAACGGCGGACGCTGCTGTCAACGCGTTCACCCTGATGAAGGTCATAGGCAGGGATGTCTGGATCGGAGTGTGGGCGTTTGTCCTTGCCATCATCGCGACCACCCGCTGGGAGCGTACGGGGGTTCAGTCGAAGCCGAGCCCTGTCGAGATCTGGCGTCGCTTCCCGAAGTTCGTGATTGGCTTTGTGGTGGCCTCTGCCATCATCACGTTCATTTCTCACGGTTATAACTACGCCGACTACAAGAAAGTTCTCCAGCCCTCACTCGTTGCGCCGTTGCAGGCACTGCGGACCTGGGCGTTCACCTTCGCATTTCTCGCGATCGGCTTGACGACCCGCTTCCGTGAATTCGTCTCGGTCGGCGGCAAGCCGTTCTACGCGTTCACAACCGGCGTCGTCGTCAACATCGTACTGGGCTACGTCCTCTCCACCCAGGTGTTCGTCGATTTCTGGACCAGGCTGGGCCAGTGAGCCGGACCGCCATAACAGTACCGCTGCGGCAGTGCGCGAACTGCCGCCACTTCCGCGGAGCGCCTCGGGAACTCGAGGCGCTCCTGCCGGGCATGCGTACTCTGGGCTCCGCTTTTGGATCTGTGCGTGCCACCGACGGCGTCTGCGGGTTACACGACCGTTATCTGAATCCTTCCAGCACCTGCGATTCCCACGATTTCGGTGATATTCCGGTTTCACCGCAGTAGCAGGCCGGGCACATAGCCAATCGTAAAAACACCTGAAGCATTCGATATTCGACGGCCTACGCGCCGTGAACTAGCTTAGTCCGCACGAGCACGATTATTCTGCCAACGTGGACGAAGCAACATGAGCGAATCACACCCGGCCAGACTGCTGGCTTTTCCGGGCGGCCACGAGACGAAGGATGCCCAGTCGAAATGGACCAAAGCTCTCGTTGCCTGTGATGCGCGCTCCGAGAGTTTCCAGCGGCAGCTGCAGCGCCTGGCTCCGAGCGAGGCGTCCGTGCTCATCGTCGGTGAGACCGGGACGGGCAAGGAGCTCGCGGCCCGTTACATTCACGAGCACAGCCGCCGCCAGGGCCCGTTCATCGCCGTCAATTGCGGCGCTTTCAGTGAGCACCTGGTGGAGGCGGAACTCTTTGGACACGAGGCCGGTGCCTTCACCGGCGCGCAGCAGGCGCGAGCGGGTTGGTTCGAGACGGCCAATGGCGGCACGCTGTTCCTCGATGAGATCGGTGACATGCCTCTCTACCTGCAGGTGAAGCTCCTGCGGGTGTTGCAGGAAAAGCAGGTCGTCCGCATCGGCTCCCGCAAGCCGATTCCGGTGGATGTCCGGCTCATCGCCGCCACGAATGTGGAGTTGGAGGCTGCCGTCGAGGCTCGCCAATTCCGGCGCGATCTTTACTACCGGCTCAACGTCGCATCGGTTCGCTTGCCCCCCTTGCGTGAGCGCCAGGGCGACATCCTGCCCCTGGCACGTCATTTCCTGCAGGCCTATCAGCGTGAGTCGGGCTTCTCGCGAGTCGGCTTGTCACAGGGCGCGGAGAGCGCGCTGCTCGCGCACGACTGGCCGGGAAACATCCGGGAGCTGGAAAACGTTATTCATTACGGGCTGATCATGTCGGGCAGCGGTGTGCTCGAGGCTGGCGATCTGCGTCTTCCGCATGGACCTGCCGCGCGCGAGTTGCAAGGGGTGGAAGCCTCCGCCAGTGACGGCGACGTGTTCGATGTCGTCGGTGATGGCCTACGCCGTTTGCTCCAGAGTGATCGTCAGGCAATCCATCAGGCAGTCGAGCGCCTTCTGTTGGTCACCGCATTCGAGCACTGCGATCGCAACCAGGTGCGGACCGCCAAGCGCCTGGGGCTTTCGCGCAATATCGTGCGTGCGCAGCTCAAGCGCCATGGTTTGTTGGAGCAAGGCTCCAATCCCTTTTCCGGCACCGCAAGGGATGGCGGAGTAGCGCTCGCCTGAGAGGGCGAGTGACCGTCTCCCGCGGGCGGGGACACCCGCGGGGGACGGCGGAATCACGCGCGTGCCTACGTTACACTGGGCGCCTATGAGTCGAATTCCATATGTTCCCGACCTGCCGGGCGAGGGTGGTGATTCCGAGTTGGTCGCGCGGATCCGGGCCCGCCGCGGCGGCAGCCTGCTGAATCTCGATCGCATGCTGCTCAACAGCCCGTCGTTCGCCCATGGATGGAACACTCATCTGGGTGCGGTTCGCGGCGAGCTCACCCTGCCGCCGAAGCTGCGCGAGCTGGCGGTCTGCGCGGTCGCGGTGTTGAATGGTGCCGACTACGAGTTTGGGCATCATGCCCCGGAGCTGCTGCGTTCGGGCGGTACCCCAGCCCAGGTGGAAGCGCTGAAAACGCTGCATTCAGGCTGCGATCACCCCGATGTGTTTGATGGCCTCGAGTTGGCCGTGCTACGCCTGACGCTTGAAATGACTCGCAACGTAGAGGTAGCTGACGCAACGTTCGAAAGCGTCCGGTCGCAAATAGGCGACGCTCGACAGGTGGTCGAGCTGGTTGGAGTCATTGCCACTTACAACATGGTGTCGCGTTTCCTCGTGGCTCTCGGCGTGGACCCGGAGAGCCACTGACGCACCGCAAGAACTCTTGCCTCGGCAGTGGCCCAAGCCCGACTCCAAAGCTGTGACGCAGTACCGATCTTGACCACAAAAATGGCTCCGGTTTGCTCCAGACTTTGGTCGTCGCTGCCGATAATTCGCGGTATGAATACCTGCGAACGTACCCCGGAGTCTTAAGGTGGGATACGAGGGGGCAAGAGACCAATCCGCGAAGCGCGACGTCGACTTACGGCAGAAGTATTTCGACGCCCTCGCGCAGATCGAAGCGAACGAGGCCCGCTGGGCTGCGCTCGAAGTAACGCTCCGGCGCATCATCGGTCGCCTGTGTCTTGCTGCGCGCGGGCGCGCCACCCCCCTGGACGCCGAGCTGCGCAAAGTGAGCGATCTGGCTCGCGGGCGGGGTGATCTCGCCAAGCTCGAGGAGAATCTGGAGCCGCTGTCACGTGCCATAACGGCTTTGGATGACCTGGGCGGTACGGGAGCTACCACGATCTCGCGTGCGGTGGCCCTGGCCAGTTACGTACCCCCTGTTGATATAGATTCCGATCGCGAGCCTCCCGAGCCGGGCGCTGGCGGTGCTATAGATTCCATCGAGCGCGATACGCAGCTTCAGACCGTGATCGTCGCGATACTCGAGCGGCTCGCGCGTCTGCCTGAGCTACGCCCTCTGCTCTGCGATCTCTACGAGCGCTCGAAAGGATCTATCTCTCCCGATGAGTTTGCCGAAGGGCTGGAGCGGGTTGCGCGACTCGTGGGTGAGCAGCGCGCGAGTCTGATGCGCGAGAAGCGGGAAATCGAGGAGCTTCTCCAGCAGATGGATGCGCGCCTCGGGGAGATCGCGAATTACCTGGCCGGTGAGGTAGCCGACCAGAAGAGTGCACAGAACAGTACCCAACAGCTCGATCTCGTCATGATGAACGAGGTCCGCAGCCTGGATGCCGACATCCAGCGCGCCAACGACCTCGGCTCACTACGCGAGCGTGTTCGCGACCGCCTCAACATCATCACCGGTCATCTACAGGATTTTCGCTATCGCGAAAGCGCACGGGTCTCGGCCCAACTGGATCGGACGCAACGCATGCGGTTGCGGGTCACCGACCTGGAGCGCGAGATCCACGGCCTCCACAAGAGCCTGCAGGAAGAGCAATCCCTGCGCATGATCGATGCGCTGACGGGCATTCCCAACCGCGCGGCCTACGACGATCGCATCAAGCACGAGTTTCTGCGTTGGCAGCGGGAAGACACGGCGATCAGCGTCCTGGCCTGGGACATAGACCGCTTTAAGGAAATCAACGACGCCTACGGCCACAGCGCGGGTGACAAGGTCCTGCGAGTGGTTGCGCAACACCTGGCGCAACACGTGCGCGGCACGGATTTCGTCGCGCGTTATGGTGGCGAAGAGTTCGTGATGATCCTCTGCGGCACCGACGCTTCGGCAGCGACAGTGACCGCGGACAAGATCCGCACCGGCATCGAGAACATGGGCTTCCATTTCCACAACAAGCCGGTGGTGGTCACGGCCTCCTGTGGCATCACCACCTTCCGCGGCGATGACACACCCGAAACCATCTTCGACCGCGCCGACCGCGCGCTTTATAGGGCCAAAGACGGCGGCCGCAACTGCTGCCGCGTCCTTTAGAGGCTGACCTTCACCCCCGCGTACGCCCCGAGGCCGGGGTGCATGAATCCGGTTGGATTCTGATAGCGTCGGTTGAACAAGTTGTCGATACGCCCGAAGATCGTGAGTTTGCTGTTGATGTCAAAGTTGCCCGCGACGTCGGCAGTCGTGTAGCCGGGCGCTCTCAGGCGCGGAATGGAGAAGTTCCGATTGCCGTCTGCCCAGTCTCCCACCGTGAGCAGGGTGGTGTGGAGGGACAGGCGCGACGTCGCCTGCCAGCCCACGTTCAAAGACGCCTTGTGCTTCGGCCGGCGTAGCAGCTCTTCGTTGAGGATCTCGTCAACGGCTTCCGTGAACGTGTAGTCCAGCCGCAGCGTCAACGTTTTCAGCGGCTGGTAAGCCAGAAAGCTCTCGACGCCGTCCGTGCGAGCGCGCCCGATGTTGGCGTACGTCGTGAAGTCCGCGTTGTCTGAGATCAGGTTGCTGATGATATTTCGGAAATAGGTGGCGCCGAATGTGAGCGCGCCTCCGGCAAGTGCCTGGTCGAACCCGACGTCGTAGCCGTGGCTGCTCTCGGGCTGCAGGTTGGGGTTGGCGAAGAAAAAGAAGGCCGGATAGCTGTGGTAGAGCTCGTCCAGTGTCGGTGCCTTGAACCCCGTGCCCACACTGGCCTTGAGCCGGGTGCCGGTCTCCTTGATGACATACACCGGAGCGATCCGGTAGGTCACTTTCGCTCCGAACTGATCGTTGTCGTCGTACCGCACGCTCAGTGTGTTGAAAAGGCGGTCACCCAGGCCGGATTGGAGCTCTATATAACCGGAGTCGATCGTCTGGTCGGCGGACACGGGCGAAAGGACCTCGTCCCGCTGATGCTCCGCGCCCAACACGAGGGTCTCCGCGGTGGCGAGTCGTATGTTGCCCTGCCAATCCAGCTTGAGACGCTCGCCCGTGAAATAGCTCGGGGGGCCGTCCGCTGGTGGGGTGAAGTCGGAGGAGTTGAGACGGCTGTAGGCGACACCGAGTGTCTGCTCGAACGCGCCATCGAAAGTCACCAGGTGAGCCGTCGCGCGCGAGTAGAGCTGATGGTCGTTGGTCGCGCTCTGTTGTGCTTCGGGGGGTGATGGGAACTGGAAGGGGTCGTCGCCCGTGAGGCGCAGATGGCTATCGGTGTAGCGAACGACCAGGCCGAGGTCGAAGTTGCGCGTGACGTCGAATCCCAGCTTCGTGGAGCCCGTCAGGTTGTCATAGTAGTCGTCGTTGCGCGGCTCGCCCGGGGCCAACAGGTCGAGCGGCGTCACTGGGGTCGCACCGGAGTGGAAATGCTCCAGGTTCACGGTGTAGTGGAATTTTCCCTCGGACCCGCTGAGGTTGGCTCCCTGGTTGAACGTGTCGAATGACCCTGCCTGTACGGCGGCGGTGAGTTGCGCCGGGCCGGAGCCGCTCCTGGTCGTGATGTTGATCACTCCACCTATGGCTTCGGACCCGTAGAGGCCGCTCTGCGGGCCGCGCAGGACCTCGATCGTCTGAATATCCTGGGTCAGGAAGCGACTGAAGTCGAAGGAGCCATCCGTGCTGGTGGGGTCACCGACATCGATCCCGTCGACCAGGACCTTGATGTGGTTGGCATTCGTGCCGCGCATGTAGATGGCGGTCAGTCCCCCGGGACCGCCGGTCTGCACGACATTCAGCCCGGGTACGTCCTTGAGGATATCCGGCAAGGCCTGGCTCTGTTTGGCGGCGATGTCGGCGGCGGTGATGACCGTCATGCTGCTGGCGACCTCGGATTCCGGCGTCGGAATGCGGGTCGCGCTGACGACGACCAGCTCTCCATTGTTTTCGTCGGAGGAGGCACCGGCAGTGCCGGCGTCGGCATCGGCCCAGGCGACAGGGGACAGCGCCGTTACAGCGAACGACAGGGCAACCGCGAGAGAAAGCGACTTGGACACGAGAAACTCCGTAGCGAACAGACAACACTGTCGTCGCGACGGTTTTTTCCCGCGGTTATCAGCGCACCCCGGCCGGTAACAGGACGACGGCGCGAGGCGGGTGTCCTGGCTCCCGGGTCATCGCTTGCATCCTCCTTCCCAAGGCTCGGAAAGCCTCAGTGGTTTCTTCGGACGCTCACTCACCGGTTACAGTTGCGGGGGCAGCCGCGGTTTTGCACCGCGTTCCAATTAAATCCCTAGCGGGAACCTAGCGCTTGGCGCGGATCATACGCGAAGGACCGCGCCCTCCGCCACACGGGCCGGCTTCAGCCGGCGCGTGCGTGGATTCCGGGCTCGCAGGCGATCTGCGGAATACGGTGTTTGTGGCGCCGGGCCGCGAACAAGGGGTGTGCGTGCCTGTGCGGGGCCGACCGGCTGTTGGTCTCGGCATTTGCAGTCGTCGCTGCCTGCTTGACGCGCAGGGCTTCCGCCCAGCCGAGCAACTCGAGCGGCGAGGGCAGATTCGACAGCCCCTGGTAGGTGAAGGTCTTCTGGATGCGCAGCGCGCTGTCGATGATCATGACAAAGCGCCGGCCCGGCTGCTCGATGGCCTCGCGCAGTACGGGCGTCTGCAAATCGACAGGGCCCGGCGGACCCATGGGCCAGCCGAGATGCTGCTGCGCCGGATCCTCCAGCAACACCGTACGATGATCGCCACTCACCTGCATCACCCAACTGTGATTCGGGTCGAGAGTCGGTGCCGCCAACGCGATGGGTCGAACGCGGCGCTCCGCGAATGCGCGCCGGGTGATCACCAGCCAGCGATCCATCTCGAGGTCATAACTCACGAAGTCGTCCGGGTGTGAAAAGAGTATGGCCCAGCCCTCGCGCAGCCAGGTGCGCAGGGAGGGGGAGGACACGCCGGGTGAGGTGTGCGAGGCGAGTAGTAGGGTGGCCACACGATCTCTCCTGTAACAGTGTGGGAAAGATCTTGCTGCGGCCCCGGTAGTAAAGTCAGTCGAGCGCGGGTTATGTCTCGATAACACGGCGGCAGCGGTGACTTGGCTGCCCGGTATGGAGCGGTTACCGACTTATAACCCCGGCACGCTCATCCTAGGGCGATGAAGACCTCCTCCTGGTTCGAAGTGCTCGCGCTGCTCGTGATCTCGATCATGTCCGCGGCGGCTGCCGCCCTCGGGCAGATCTAGACCAGCAGAATCAAGCTCTTACCGTAATCCCCGGAACGCCACAGGGCGGAGCGGCGGCCGCTCTCCAATTGCGTCCGCCCGCCCGGACACCGATCATAGCGAGCAGGATTCCGCTGTGATGGGGGTTGCCGTGGCCGAGTTCATTATCCGTCCGCATGGGCGTCTGCACGATTGGATCGCGGACGAGCTGGGGTATTTCCGCGAGGAGGGCCTCCAGTATCGGCTCGTTGCCGATGAGGAGCGTGAGAACCGGCCCAAGGAAGTCGATCCGGCCACCGGCGCGCTGTGCGACATCCGCTCGGGTGCCTACGAGATGTACCAGCAGGGTGCGGGCTCGAAGGGCGAAAAGCACTCGGATATCAGCTGTGCCTGCCACTGGACAGTCAACGAGGCCGTGGCGAAGAACGTCGGTCGGATGTGGGGCCAGGCCTACTCGCTCATGCCGGCGGCGGTCATGGTTCGGGCGGACTCGCCTATTCGCCGTCCTGAGGACCTGGCCAATGTCGAGATTGGCGTCGGCTATCGCTCGGGGAGCCACTACACCACGATCCAGGCGTTGGAGCCCTTCCTGAAGCCTGAGCAGATCAAACTCAAGTTTGGCGGAATGCCATGGGCGCGTGTCGATGCGGCGTTGGATGGTGACGTTGCCGCGACTACCGTGTGGGGTCCCGCGCTGTATGTCTGCGAGCAGCTCGGTATGCGGAAGATCGTGGATGCCTCGTTCATGGGAGCGTTCATGATTCCGCCGCTCACCCCTGTCGAAGACATTGAGCGTTATTTCCGCGCGCTCAAGCGGGCGCAGCTCGACATCGATCTCGCCTCGGAGCAATACAAGCGCCTGTACGCCAATGAGCTGCCGCCCCGCTACCGGGATCGTGTCGATGTCAGGTTGTTCGGGCCGGGTGAGCGTGTCGTGTTCCTCCCGTACTCCCGCGCGAGCTTCGAATCCACGCAACGCTGGATCCACGAGCGCGACATCTTCGAGAGCGAAGGCGCGAGCGACTATCAGAAGGCTGTCATCAGCTGATGGAGGATCCACGCTCCTATAGCTCGCCTGCGTGCTACATGCACGAATTCGACGAGCACAGCGGCGAGATGAAAACCTGGAACGAGATTCGCGATTGGCGCAAGCAGACGCGTGAGACCTTGATCTCCGGACGGCTTGCGCTCGGTGTCAGCAAGTTGCAGGCGAAGGGAGCGCAGGCCAAGCAGAAGATGTTGGCTGCCGTCGATATCAAGAAATACCCGACGCTCGGTCTTTATTGGTCAATGCGTGGCGAAATCGACGTCAGGGATATTGCGCGTCAGCACATCGAGGCAGGCGGTACGGTAGGTCTCCCCGTGGTCGTCGAAAAGGCGGCCCCGGTTGAATTCTGGCTGTGGAAGCCTGGAATGGGAATGAAGCGCGGTGTCTGGAACATTCCGATACCGGTGAAGCGCGAGGTGGTGACGCCGGATGCACTTATCGTGCCGCTCGTTGGTTATGACGACGAGCGGTATCGACTCGGCTACGGTGGCGGCTACTACGATCGGACCATCGCGTCGATGGCGCGACGTCCGTTCTGCGTAGGACTGGGTTATGCCGAGGGAAAACTGCCCACGATCTACCCGCAGCCCCACGACATCCCGATGAACCTCATCGTGACGGATCAATCCTGACAGGTCGACCGGTGCGGGCGCTCTCCAGGAGCGCCTCGACCGTCAGCATGATGTCGATCGATTCTTCCGGAGTCGCTCCGTTCCAGCCGGTCGGCCCTTGCCGCACCAGGCGCTCGAACGACTCGGCTTCCGCCAGAAAGCCGTTTGTCACGGGGACCTCCAGAGTCTCCACGCTCGAGTCCATGCCGCCGCGCCTGAGATACAACACCGGCGGTGCCGCGGGCGCGGGATTGTTGGTAAACGTCGTTTGCACGATGCCTTCTGATCCCGCTATCAGCGCCTGGCGGTAGGTCATGGTGGAGAAGCTGCAGCCGATCTGCGCCAGCAGTCCATCGGGGAATTCGATTGTTGCGGCCAGGCTTCGATCCACTCCGCCATCCGTCCATTGCGCCAGGGCGCTCACTTGCAGTGGCCGCGCCTTCGCGACCATGCGAGCGAGGCTCACCGGGTAAACGCCGACATCCATCAAGGCCCCGCCGGCTAGCGCAGAGCTCAGTCGGATGTTGGCCGCGTTGGTCATGATGAAACCCATGCTCGCCTGGATCATCTGCACGCGGCCCAGTGCGCCGGCATCCAACAGCTCCTTGAGCTTCAGCGTCTGCGGTTGCGCGCGATAGGGGTAACCCTCGACGAGTTGCACTCCCCGGCGTCGCGCTGCCGCGAACATGGAGCGGGCTTCGGCGGCCGTCACCGCCAAGGGTTTCTCGCAGAGAACGTGCTTTCCCGCTTCGGTCGCGCGAATCGACCACTCGGCATGCAGGCTGTTGGGCAGTGGGTTGTAGACGGCATCGATGTCCCGATCAGCGAGCAGGGCCTCATAGGTCCCGTAGTGACGCGGGATGCCCATTTCGCCTGCGAAGCTCGCTGCCTTGGCTTCATCGCGGCTGGCCACGGCCAACACCTTTACGGTCGCCGATGGACGCACGCCGGTAATGAAATGCCGCGCGATGTTCGCGGTGCTCAGGATTCCCAGCCGCAGGGGCGATGCAGTCGACGCAGTAGGTGCCATTAGCGGCCTTTGCAGCAG